>JAIPFQ010000007.1:0-33466 GCA_021736605.1 Spirochaetales bacterium
AGAACATTTGAACTGATGCAGTAAAGTGCTGAATTATTGAAGATGCCTGGGAGTTGACTAGAGGCGGGGCTTCGCAAGAGGATTTTCCAGAAGATCCTTGTCGCTGAGTTCTCTGACCCTTTTTATAATCTAAAACTTGGTATATATATGTATGTATGGCATATAAGAATCTACAGACATTTATTGCTCGTTTAGAAGAGGCCGGGGAGCTTAAACGAATTCAAGCTGAAGTTGATCCCCATTTGGAAATAACTGAGATTACAGACAGAGTCAGCAAGATGCATGGTCCAGCATTGCTCTTTGAAAACGTAAAAAATTCAGAGTTTCCCGTTCTCATGAACGCCATGGGCTCTGAAAAGCGTATGGCTATGGCTTTGGGATGTAATTCTCTGGATGAGAAGGCGGAAGAGATCAAGGAGCTGATTCAGTGGGCTTTCGGGCAAGCGCGATCCCTGGATATCACCACAATTATGCCGAAACTCACTATTGCACGTTCTTTCTTTCCGAAGCATGTGCGACGCGCGCCGTGTCAGCAGGTAGTTGACCATACACCGGATTTGACTAAACTCCCGGTTCTGACCTGCTGGCCTCAGGACGGTGGACCCTTTGTTACCCTGCCGCTGGTCTTCACCAAGGATCCGGTAACGGGAACATCAAATATGGGAATGTACCGCATGCAGATTTTCGACAAAAACAGCACCGGCATGCACTGGCACATCCACAAAGATGCTTCGCATTTCTTTCAGGAATACAAAAAACGGGGTGAAAAAATGCCTGTGGCCGTCGCTCTAGGGTGTGACCCTGCAGTCACTTACGCCGCTACTGCGCCGCTGCCGCCGGGCATCTTTGAGGTTCTTTTTGCCGGATTTCTCCGCGGAAAACCAGTGGAGATGGTCAAGTGTGTGACCTGTGATCTTGAAGTTCCAGCACAGGCTGAATTTGTACTGGAGGGCTATGTGGATCCGCAAGAAGCTTTGCGCCGTGAAGGTCCTTTCGGTGATCATACGGGCTACTACTCTTTGAGTGATGACTACCCGGTCTTTCATGTCACCTGCATAAGCCGGAGGAAAGAACCGGTGTATCCGGCAACCATTGTGGGAAAGCCGCCCATGGAGGACTGCTATATGGCAAAGGCCACAGAACGCCTTTTCCTTCCTCTCCTGCAGCTGATTGTCCCGGATATCAAGGATATGGAGCTTCCCCTGGAAGGGGTATTTCACAACTGCGCCATCGTTTCTGTAGAGAAACGCTATCCCGGGCAGGTCCATAAAGTCCTGCACAGTCTGTGGGGGCAGGGGCAGATGATGTACACTAAGATGATTATTGTTGTGGATGCTGATGTTGATGTCCACAATCTGTCTGAAGTTATGTGGAAAGTGTTCAACAATATAGACGGGAAACGGGATGTGATCTTATCTGATGGTCCGCTTGACGCTTTGGATCATGCTTCTCCGAGGAAGTTGTTCGGAACCCGTCTAGGGATTGATGCAACAAGAAAGGGGAAGTTGGATGGACATGAACGAGAGTGGCCGGAAGACATTGAGATGACTGAAGAGGTCAGGAAAAAGGTTGATGCCATGTGGGATTCCCTGGGATTTGAGACCACAAGGAAAGATACAGAAGATTAAGATTCTGCAGGAATTATATAGGATCAATTATCGGACCATTACAGGCTTTTACAGGAGACAGCAGCTTCATGGGGTTTTCCCGCATTCAATCTGTGTTTCGACGTCAGAAACGGCTGGCATCGGCAGTGATGATACAGCATACGCTTTTCTCATTACCCTTTGCTGTGGGAGCTCTTGTGCTGGAAACGGCAGGGGAGATACCATGGAATCGGGTGCTGTGGATAATATTAGCGGTTATTGGAGCGAGAAACGGGGCAAATGCGGTAAATAGGCTGATTGACAAGGATATTGATGCAAAAAATCCCCGTACGCGGGGACGGCACTTACCTAGCGGCCAGCTTACGTCCTGGGAACTATGGCTGTTCACCGGGGTCTGTTTCGCTCTCCTTGTAACTTCCGCTTTCATGCTTGGCCCGCTTTGTGCGGCTCTGCTTCCCGCAGCTCTCGGCATTATTGTGCTGTATTCATATAGCAAACGCTTTACCTGGCTCTGTCATTTCATGCTTGGCGCTGCAGTAGCTATTGCTCCCATGGGAACCCTGATTGCCCTGACCAACAGCTTGGAATGGCGTTTTTTCCCGATACCCATAGGAGTCGCTCTTTGGGTTGCAGGCTTTGATATTATTTACGGATGCCAGGACATTGATTTTGACCGGAAGGAAGGGCTTTTTTCCATACCAGCCCGTTTCGGTGCTCGCTGGGCGTTACGTATTTCTACGCTGAGTCATGCAGGGACTGCGGCTGCCTTTGCCGGACTTGCCCTTTTTTATCCCCTGGGCGGCATCTACTGGACCGGACTTGTTCTGATAGGCATACTGCTTATTGTAGAACATAGTATTGTAACACCGGGACAGTTGAAGCATATACGAACCGCATCCTACCATATAAATGAGATTGTAGGACTGCTGTTTATGCTAACACTCATACTGGAGGTCTATATCTGATGAAATCCTATATAGCCGCGATCACCGGCGCCAGCGGAGCAGTCTACGGTATTCGTATGCTGCAGCTGCTGCTTCAGCAGGATGACTGCACAGTCCATACGGTAATTTCTCCATGGGCTGAAAGAGTCCTGCTGGATGAGACCGGTCAGTCACTTTCCAAACATATTGATCTGGATACCTTTCAGAAAAGCGGCCGACTGGTCATTCACTCTCATGGAGATATGGCTGCAGCAATTTCCAGCGGTTCATTCCTCGTACATGGGATGACGGTCGCACCATGCTCAATGGCTACACTTTCAGCCATCGCTTCAGGCTTATCAAATAACTTGATAGAGCGGGCAGCAGCTGTGACCCTGAAAGAGCGTCGTCCCCTGGTTCTCATGCCGAGGGAGACTCCCCTGTCTTCCATTCATCTTGAACGCATGCGTGAAATCAGTCTCGCCGGCGGTATTATTATGCCTCCTGTCCCGGCCTTCTATAATCATCCTGAGACCATTGACGATATAGTGGATCAAACCGTTCGCAGAGCTCTGCATCTGCTCGGTATTGAAAATATAGTACAAAAAATTTGGAGAAGCCATGAATTTTAGAAATACTGTTTCAATAAACAAACGATTGTTAGCCTTTTTAATTTTTTCTGCACTGTTTTTCCTCGGTTTATCCTCTCTTTCCGCCCAGGGAGCAGTAGGGCAAAAAGAAGCTGAAGAACCTGCTGAACAGGAATCCCCTTCCATGAGGGACTCAAAGGAGGGTGAGGAGGAGCTGCCGCCCATACGAATCGGCATTCTGCCGGACGCTGATTCTCTCCCGTTTTTAGTAGCGGAACATGAAGGTCTTTATGAAGATTTTGGTGCACCCATAGAACTTGTTAATTTCAGAAGCCCCGTTGAACGGGATGCGGCCTTTCAGGCCGGAAAGCTGGACGGGATGATCGGGGACACCTTGGGAGCCTTGTTTCTTGAGCAGGGAGGGGAAGACATAACGGTCACTTCAAATACCAGCGGCCGTTACGGCATAGCAGCTGCGCCCGGTTCGGATGTTTCCTCCCTGGAGGATATGAAGAATGAACCGATAGGAATATCATCGAATACGATTATCGAATATGCTGTTCATGCACTCTTCTCGAAAGCCGGCATAGCAGATGATCATGTATCAGTTCAGGCTGTGGCGAAAATTCCTATACGGATGGAACTCCTGCTGCAGGGAGCTATTTCCGGGGCATGTCTTCCTGAACCCCTCTATTCTTTAGTCATTGCCCGAGGAGCTGTGCCGGTGCAGGACACCACTGCCTTGAAGAGTGCTCCAGGCATTCTCTTATTTTCCTCTGAAATCGTCAAGGAACGGAAAGAAGCTCTTCAAGCGATATACCTCGCCTACGATGCAGCGGGAAAAAGAATAGATGCGGACCCCGATGCATATCGGGATTTCTTGGTTGACCATGCGGGTTTTCCTCCGGATGTGCGGGATTCATACGATTTCGTCACCTATGGGCGGCTCTATATTCCCGGAGAAGAGGAGATAGCCGAAGTTGAAGGCTGGATGCTGGAAAAGAATTTACTGGATGAACCGCTAGCTTATGAAGAGCTGGTCTCTGCAGCATGGGATTTGGAGTTTCTTGACTGATGAAAATAAGAGATCTCAGCTGCAGCTTCAGAGTCTCTTCATCACGAAAGCAGAATAGCTTTTTAACTGTGCCGATATTCTCACGTTTTGACAGGAATTTTGCACCCAGCAAGATCCATTCCGTCATTGGTCCATCAGGATGCGGGAAAACAACGCTTCTCTATCTTATAGCAGGACTGCTGTCCCCGGCTTCCGGCAGTTTTGAATTGAGCGAATCGGATCGGCGGGCAGGAACTGAGAAACCAGCAGGTAATAACGGCTCTGGAAAAAACGAAACAGGATATCTGTCAGCAGATCAAATCCCGAAATCCCGTAACCCCCTCACCGGTTTGGATACTGCGATTATTCTCCAGGATTTCGGTCTATTCCCCTGGAAACGGGTGTATGAAAATATCGCTCTGGGCTTGCAGCTTCGTAAAATGGATACGTCCCTGGCGGACCGATATGTGCAGTCCATTATGACGGAATTGCGAATTGAGCATCTCAAAGCTGCATATCCCGGGGAGTTGTCAGGAGGAGAACGGCAGAGGGTGGCGATAGCACGGGCTATTGTGATGCGGCCGAGACTTCTTTTAATGGATGAACCCTTCTCTTCTCTGGATGCTATGCATCGAGAACGCATGCAGGACCTGCTTCTGGATATACATCAGCATCATAAAATGACAGTAATCCTTGTGACTCACAGTATTGGAGAAGCCGCATATGTGAGTGATCGTATCCACATTATGAAAAAGGATCGACAGGATGAACCTGCTGTCATGCTGCCGGAAATTGAAGGTCTGGGATCGGGCCGTAAAGAGAGAAAACGCGGTTCTGCAGAGTTATTTACCCTGATGGATCGAATGAGAAGTGAGCTTGATATCTTACAGGATATACCGAGTATTTCTGACTCCTCTAAGAAGTCCTCTAAAAAGCTTGTTATCCCGGAACAGAAAAAGAGGAGGAATAGGGAATGAAAAAGATTGCTGTGCTGATAGTATTTTTCCTCTGGTATTTGCTCTCCCTGCTGCTGGATGTTTCATTTCTACCGCAGCCTCATAAAGTGCTGCAGCATACCTATCTGCAGTTCCTCTATGCTGATTTGTCCCTCCATTTCTTCATATCCGCCTATAGAATCGGTATAGCCATGGCTGCAGCGGTACTTATTGCAGCACCCCTGGCCATACTGGCAGGAAGAAACTCTCTTGCTGATACAATTCTCAGTCCAATGGCTCAGGTGCTCTATCCCATTCCCAAAGTAGCCCTGCTCCCCATTGTCATGCTCTTTTTCGGGCTTGGTGATGCATCGAAAATTATCCTTATTGTGCTGATTATTTTCTTTCAGCTTTTTTTTGTGATTCGTGATGCAGCAGCGGGTATTGACCAGCGCTACATCCATTCAATTAGAAGTCTCGGGGCTTCTAAAACTGATATTCTCGTTCACGTCACAATCCCCGCAGCCCTTCCGGGCTTGTTCACTGCTCTCAGGGTATCCACAGGAACTGCAACTGCGGTTCTGTTTTTAGCTGAAAGCTTTGCATCGATCACCGGACTCGGCTGGTACATCATAGACTCCTGGGCACGGCTGGATTATCTTGATATGTATGCAGGAATCGTGACTCTTAGTATTCTTGGAGCGCTTTTTTTCTTTATCTTTGATGGTCTGGAACGGTATTACTGCAGATGGAGAAGGGCGGGCACCTTTTTTGAACATAGGGTTTAATGGTATAATGACCCATGAAAGAAAAAACAGCCCAGCATAATGCAATAAAGCAGCTTACCCAGGAATATCAGGAACGGATAAAGAAAAATCCGCTGCTGAATATTGATACCTTTATTATCCCTTCACCCTATATTCGGGATGTCCACATACAGCTTGATTACGGTCATAGCTACGTTTGGGTGGAGGAAGGGGAAATTCTGGGATATATCCTGGTATATTCTGATCAGGATCATATGAAATTTCACATTTATAAGCTGGTGACTCACCCATTCGGTCGCGGCAGGGGTATCGGAAATGCTTTCATTCAGTTTTTAGCACAGCAAATTGCTCCGCAAGCCCTGATTTATCTCTATCTCTGGGAAAAACAGCCGGACACCTTGGAGTTTTTTCGCAGCAAGGGCTTTTCCCTGGAGGAGTCGATTGTCTACAGAAACCGCATCTACTATTTGATGACTGCATCTCCGGCGGTAATTATTGAAACAAGCGAAGCCCAGCAGGGCGTACGGGATATTCGGCAGGAGGATATAGCTAAAACCCGCCACGATGCGAAGAAAACCGTTCGACTGCTCTCAAGTATGGTCAACTCCATCACCAATGAGAATTCAGGAAGAATTATTGAAGATATCAACCGGGAGACGACAACCCTGCTGAATATTCTGAATATCTATAGAGATGCTTCAAACCCGGTTCATGAAGTGAATATCAAGGATCTCATATTCGATCGAATCATCCCGTATATTGAAGCCTCCTCCGTGCCCTGTAAGATCAGCTTTTCCATGGATGTAAGTTCTCCCAACGTGCTCGGCTATTTTGTAAATTACGGCAGGGCGCTGATAAACTTGGCGGCCAATGCCCTGGAAGCAATACATGAATCTAAGCGGCATGGGGAGATCAGTATCTCTCTGAAGGAGACGGATGATTATATTGTGCTCTTCTTTTTTGATAACGGCAGCGGTATACCGGAAGAACTGCTGGAAGAGGGAGAGGGAGGCATTCCGAAGTTTGTAGGAAAGACCACTAAGGACCGAATGGCCGGTGAGGGGCTTGGTACGGTACAGATCTTTTCCACCTTTGACCCCCGAAATATTGAGGTGCGCAGTGATCTGAAGAAGGGGACTGAGTGGGTCATCCGCATGGACAAAGTACCTAAGGGAATTGACCGATGGTATACCCAGCTGGAGCGCCGCTTCAATGAATTTCAGGATTTAATTGAACTTCACGATATTACAGGGTCGGTTTCACGTAATGAAGTGATATCCTATATCTGGCAGATGAGGAAAATGGAACTCTTTCTCTTTGATCTCATTCTGCAGTTCAGTAATGATCATAATATTCGTGATATTTATCGAATGATCCTCTCCTACTGTATGGACTATATTCCGGAAAAAGAGCTGCATATGAAAATTCTAGGTTTGAAATGCAGAAAACCGCGTTTGCGAAGCTGGCTCTATACCATGACAGTGAAAATCAAGCAGCAGAAGGATATGCTCAAGGAGCGTGTAGATATTCGTAATTTTCAAGGTCCCCTGTTTCGGAGCTATGGCCAGGCTATGGATAACGTTATCATTTTTACCATGGATCCCGAGAACGGCAGGTTTTTTGCAACGGATAGAAAGCTGGCTGAGCATTTGGATTTTGTTTCGTATCTGGGTAAAGATCGGGATCACCTGCTTCGGGGTGAGCTGGTGGGAGATGTAAATAACTACAGCCAGCCGATTACCCTGGGAGTTTGGACGGTAACTTCCGATGAAGACCTCATGAGGAAACTCAGACTGATCCGTCGAGGAGCTCAGGCTTTGCTGTATAAAGGGCTTCATACAAAGAAGAAACTCTCGTTCTATCAGACAACCTATGTCCGGCATGATAAAGATATTCATTCCGATATGGTGACTACCTGCGGGGAGATGGCGGCATTTTCCGATGATTATCTGAAGCGCTTCATAACTGCTTCGAATGATGAGCTGGATGGTTTTTTGACCGGCGTGGAATAAATGAGTATCTTTTTTACGGCGGCACTGAATTTAGTGATGGGTTTTCCGCAGATAAATTCTGCCTGTTGAACGCTTTTTTGTCTGCATGTTAGTCTTTTATCAGCCCCTCCAGTACTGATCACAATCGGGGGGAAGATGATCTCTTTCGTTTACGCCGTATCACTAAATTTAGTGCCACGGTATAAAGTATTACATGAGGAGGTTTTATTGTGAAACTGAAGAATATGAATATTGGAATGCTGGTCGGGCCTGGATATGAAGATTTAGAATTCTGGGCAGTCTACATGCGGATCATGGAAGAGGGTGCTGATATTAAAGTCATGGGCTTAGCTGCAGGAGAATCCTATGCAAGCAAAAGCGGCGGGCTGACAGTTAAGGCGGAATACGGGCCCGGAGATATCGGATCTGATGATATCGATGCCCTGCTCATTCCCGGCGGCTGGGCTCCGGATAAGCTGCGTCGTGTACCCGAATATATTTCCCTGATTCAGGAGCTGGACAAACAGGAGAAGGTGATCGGCTTTATCTGCCATGCCGGCTGGCTGGCGGCGAGCGCGGAAATTCTTACTGGACGGAAAGCGGTAGGATCAACTGCCATTAGGGACGACATGGTTCATGCAGGGGCTGTCTGGAATGATGAAGCGGCTTTTGTTGAAGGTAACCTGGTGTGGGGACGAGTTGTGGCGGATATCCCGGATTATAATCGCCTGCTTGTTGATACCCTCGCAAAACGTTCACGGCAGCCGGAACGGAGCCCTTCGGCATCAGCATAACCGACTGATCCACGCCGCAGTTTTGTTCGGAAAATATACAGGGTGATATACAGTAAAATGTAAAAATATGCACTGTTTATGCAAAAATTGTTTGAAATAGAGCGAATATCCCTTTATAGTTGTAGGATGAAATAAAACTAACATAAGCAGGAGCAAAAATTATGAGCGATCAGAACGGCCCGGCGGCACCGGTGAAATTTCACGACGGAAGGGAACTCCCTCTGGAACTGCATAAAGTGCGGGTAGTGCAGAAACTGTATCTGCATCCAATTGAGGATCGACTGCGAGCGATCAGGGAAGCCGGATTTAATTCGTTTTTACTGAGTACAAAAGATACCTATTTGGACATGCTTACCGATTCAGGCTGCAATGCCATGAGTGACAGACAGACTGCAGCTATGATGCTTGCTGATGATGCCTATGCGGGCAGTCAGAGCTACGAGCGTATGGAGAAACAAGTCCTGGAGATGTTCGGAAAACAGTTTATACTGCCTGTGCACCAGGGAAGGGCTGCAGAAAATATCATCAGTCAAGCTTTCATTTCTACCGATGATCACATTCCCATGAACTACCACTTTACCACAACAAAGGCGCATATCGAGGTTAACGGCGGGATTCTGCATGAAATTTATACCGATGAAGCCCTGAAAGTGAAAAGCGATCATCCCTTTAAAGGAAACATGGATATCGGGAAGCTGAAGGGCGTCATCGAGGAGTACGGTGTTGATAAGATTCCATTCATTCGTCTGGAAGCTTCAACGAATCTCATCGGCGGACAGCCCTTCTCCATGGAGAATATGCGGAAGGTACGAGAAGTTGCGGATGCATCAGGCATTATGATTGTCCTGGATGCAAGTCTGATCGGGGAGAATGCCTGGTTCATCAAACAGCGGGAAGAGGGGTACAGCCACGTGAGCATGGCGTCGATTATTCGGGAGATGTCTGATCTCTCTGATTTGGTCTATTTTTCCGCGCGGAAGCTCTCTTCCAGCCGGGGCGGCATTATCTGTACGGCTCGGGAAGATCTCTATGACAAGATGCGGGATATGGTTCCGCTTTTTGAAGGCTTCCTCACCTACGGCGGCATGTCGGTGCGCGAGATTGAAGCCATGGCAGTCGGACTGGAGGAGACGCTGGACAACCAGATGATTTGTCAGTCTCCGGCCTTCATTGATTATTTTGTAAAGCGGGTTGATGCTCTGGGTATGCCGGTGGTCACGCCGGGCGGTGCTTTGGGAGCTCACATTGATGCAGGTTCTTTCCTGCCCCATATACCGCAGACGGAATATCCCGCGGGCGCCCTGGTTTCTGCTTTCTATCTGATTTCCGGAATTCGCGGAATGGAACGCGGAACTATCAGCAGTGTTCGGCTTTCTGATGGGAATGATCTGCTTGCTGATATTGAACTGATGCGTCTTGCTTTTCCGCGTCGTG
Organism: Spirochaetales bacterium; assembly: GCA_021736605.1. Taxonomy (GTDB): domain Bacteria; phylum Spirochaetota; class Spirochaetia; order PWKH01; family PWKH01; genus JAIPFS01. Next base: position 10,096 of record JAIPFQ010000007.1, read on the forward strand.
TCTTCACCTTGAGTCAAATTGAGTATACCATAGACAGGCTGACCTGGCTCTACAAAAACCGCGATTTAGTAGGCGGCCTTCAGTGGGATAAGGAGCCGGAGGTCCTGCGCTTTTTTGTCGGACGCCTGAAGCCGATCGGGGACTGGCCGGAAAAACTGATGGCAAAATTTCGTGCTGATTTCGGCGACAGCCTCTAGGCAGTATGGGGCGATCAGCTTTGAATTAACAAATCTGAGGTTATATGAGAGAAAGAATTGTGATTATCGGCGGCGGAGGTACCGGGGCAGCAGCGGCTTACGAGCTTGCCCTGCGCGGGTACCAGCCGATACTGCTTGAACGGGGAGAGCTGACCTCCGGAACCACGGGGAGGCATCACGGGCAGCTGCACTGCGGCGCACGATATGCCATGGGAGATCGAAACATAGCTGCGGAGTGCATGGCCGAAAGTGCGATTCTGCGGAAAATTGCTCCCCAGGCCATCGAATTCAATTACGGGATGTTTGTCTCAGTAACGGATGATGATGCCTCCTATACCGAGCAGTTTATTGAAGACTGCCGGGCTTCGGGCATACCGGCGGAAGAGATTTCCGTCCAGCGGGCTAGGGAATTAGAGCCGACCCTTTCTGAGGATATCCGCAGTGCAGTGCTGGTTCCTGACGGAACCATAGACCCATGGAGACTCAGTCTGCACTTTTTTGCCGGAGCCGGGAAGGAAGGGGCTGAACTGAAACCCTTCCATGAACTTACTGAAATTGATATCCGGGCTGGTAAGCTTAGAGGTCTGACTGCCCGGGATCGTCTTTCCGGCAAGGATCAGTATTTCGAAGCTGATGTCATTGTTAATGCAGCTGGCCCTTGGGCCGGGCAGATTGCTGAAAAGGCCGGTGCTGAGCTCCCGGTGTCCCCTTCCCCGGGAACTATGGTCGCTGTAAAAGGCCGGCTTACTTCTATGGTCATCAGCCGGCTGCACCCCGCTGGGGACGGCGATATTATTGTGCCGCAGAGAAAACTGTCAATCATCGGTTCTACCCAGTGGCTCGCGGAGGATCCTGATCATATTCAGGTTCCTTCCAGTGATACCAAGGAACTTTTAGCTTATGCTGATATGATGATCCCTTCCTTCAGCGCACAGCCCTTTCATGCTGCGTGGAGTGCTTCCCGACCGCTTTTCGGGGCTGCCGGCGAGGCTGCAGTCAGGGAACTGAGCAGGGATTTTTCTGTGATTGACCACAGTCGGACTGATGATGCAGTGTACGGTTTTTTCAGCGTTACGGGCGGCAAGGCTACAACCCTTCGGGGGATGGGTGAAGCTGTCGCTGAAGCAGTCTGCTCCTATCTCGGCAGTCAGGAAACAGAGCAGGTTCAGCAAGCAGACAGTTCTCAGCTTGTTCTGCCGGGACATAGAGCATTTTATCTGGGAGGAGATCGTGGCTGATACTCAAGGAAGCAGAAATACACAAGCAGCTGCTGACGAGAAGGGCACAGCTGAATTAATCCTCAGAATATCCCGTTATGGTAAATCTGAATCCTGGACTGATTTCACCATCCAGGCTGATCGGGATATGACTATTGTTGATATATTGGAGTATATACGGTTCTCCATGGATTCCACTTTAGCTTTTAGACATTCCTGCCATCATGGATCCTGTGGAACCTGCGCTTGCCTGATAAATGGCAAGGAGAGACTTGCATGCATGACTGCAGTCGGGCAGCTGCTGGATGAAAAGCTTGATAAAAAAAATGATGGGAAGGCTGATGGGAAGGCGGGGGAATCTGTAGAATCGACTGCAGATGCAGCCCTTACCAGGGGTCTTATTACAGTGGAGCCTCTGAAAGGATTTCCTAGAGTCGGCGATTTAGTTGTAGATATGACTTCCATGATTGAGAATTTTCCCAGGTCAGCAAGTTATCTCAGAGATAATGAATTAGCTCCATCACGGGAACTTGTTTTTCCCGGTTTTCTCCCCCTTCGTTTTGAGAACTGTATTGAATGCGGATCCTGTATGTCCGCCTGCCCGGTTGCTGAGACATTTATCGGACCAGCTCCCTTGGCGGCGATGAACCGGGAGCTGAAAAAACTTGGGAAAGCTCTGCAGAATTCAGGGAATGAAGAGAAGAACAGGGAACTGAGTCAAACAATTCTACAGAATACTCCAGAGCAGAGCAGGGAAGACAGGCGAATGAAAATTGAGCAGATAGCCTTCAGCGATACTGGGGCAAGTGCCTGTCAGAACCATTTTGCCTGCAGCCGGGTATGTCCTGCGGGGGTTGCTCCGGGGAGACACATTCAGGAACTGAAAAAGGCAGAACGATCCAAAGAGATTTGAGCAGTTCTGAAGGATAAGGATAAGGATAAGGAGAAAAATTCATGAAGATGCTTCATCTTGAAGACCTTGGTATTCTTGAAGGAGAAAAGAGTCCGGATGGAGATATCATATCCGCCCTGAATTCTGCTCAGTATACACATGCTTCAAATGGTTCAGGGACTTTCGGTAATGAAGAGCCACTTTATATAGACTGCGGAGTTATGGCCTACCGGGAGATGCTGGATCTTCAGTCCAGACTCCAGAGCTTACGCATCAGAAAAAAAATCCCCAACACTATACTCTTTGTAGAACATCCTCCGGTAATAACCCTGGGCGCCCGGAAGCCGATCAATAAGCTGCTGCATACTGAAAAGGAACTGCTTGCACTAAATATTGATGTGGTGCAGATAAAACGGGGAGGTGGAGCAACTGCTCATAATCCCGGGCAGCTGGTGATGTACCCGATACTTCTGCTGCCGTCCCTGGGGCTGCGGGTGGCTTTGTATATACGTCTGCTTGAGCAGACCGGCATCCAGCTTCTTCGTGAAATAGGTATTCCGGCAGCACGGAAGCATCGATACCCCGGGATCTGGGTGGAGGAGCGCAAAATTGCCTCCATCGGTGTTCAGTTAAATTATGAAACTACGATGCATGGAATAGCGCTGAATATTACCAATGATTTGAATATTTTCACCTTTATGGTACCCTGCGGTCTTGATGGCGTTGAGATGACCAGTGCCGAGAAGGAGCTTCAGCGGTATAAACGACTTTCAGCGGAAACTCAGGCAGAAACTCAGGCAGAAACTCTCTCCATGGAGACAATGAAAATGCGTATGGGAAGTATCTGCAGCAAGTATTTAAGCAATCTGGATGAATTAAAGAGTATTACGCAGGAGAGCCGGCTATGAAAAAAACAGATATGACCAATACGGACGGGGTGAACAGCCCAAACAAGAATACCGAAAAAGGGAGAAGCAAGCGTCTGCCTCCCTGGATAAAACGAAGAATCGGCGGAGGCAGGGAGTATAATATGACCTCGCAGGCTTTGGAGGATCTCAATATCCAGACAATCTGCACCAATGCCAATTGTCCGAATCAGGGTGAATGCTGGGAGCGGGGAACAGCAACTGTACTTATTTTAGGAAACATCTGTACGAGGAATTGTCCTTTTTGTGCCGTGGGACATGGCAAACCGGAACCGCCGGATCCCCTGGAACCGAAGCATGCTGCAGAACTGACTATTCGACTTGGGATTCGTTATCTTGTACTAACCAGTGTTGATCGTGATGATCTTTCTGACGGCGGCGCCGCTCATTTCAGGAATGTCATGCTGGCCTGCAGAGAGCGGAATCCTGAAATTCGATTTGAGCTGCTGGTACCCGATTTCAAAGATTGCCAGGGAATAGCCCTGGATATACTTGATTCGGTAAAACCCTTCGTATTCGGTCATAACATTGAGACTGTGCCGGAACTCTATAAAAAAGCCAGACCCGGGGGAGATTATCAGCGTTCTCTTGATCTGCTCTCTGCTGCAAAGTCGCGCTGGCCGGATATTCCAGTAAAATCATCCCTTATGCTCGGCTTAGGAGAGACTGATGAGCAGGTTCTCGCCGTTCTTAAGGACTTGCGAAAAGCCGGCTGCGATCGGCTTGCTCTAGGGCAATATCTCCGACCGAGTAGGGAAGCCCTGGAAGTATCGGAGTACATCACGCCTGAAAAATTTGACTGGTGGAAGGAAGAGGCGGAAAAGCTGGGTTTCAGCTGGGTCATGTCCTCTCCTTTTACCCGAAGCAGTTACCATGCTGAATCCTGAAGAACATCGCTGAAACAATCTATTGCAGAAAGCAAATTCTAAACTATAAACTAGAAACCAAAAACCAACCCCGCGAACAAAACTCTTTCCTTATAATCATCAGTAATAAAAGAAAATAAAGATAGTGCGCAAAAGCGAGAAACACCTATTCTTTATATATGAAACTTTTCACAAAAACTTCTTGACATACATATTTTAAGAGTTATAATATGTATTATAAAAAACAGCAGGAGATACGGCATGACGAGAATAGGATTTGCCTTCAATTTTAATATTCAACGATGTGAAATTGAAGTCGGAGATGAACAGAGAATAATTGAAGAAGGTTATAGGCCGTTAGTAGAACTATTTAAGCGGTATAATTTGAAAGCAGATTTCTTTCTATCTGGTTTTAGCTCAGAACTCATAAAAAAAATGGATCCGAAGCTTCTGAAAGAGATAAAGGATGGGGAGAATACATATTTCGAGTTTGGAACCTATACATATACGCATCCCATACCGCAGCTCTTGAAAAAGAAGGAGTTCGAGATGCAGCTTCAGAAGGGGCTGGAAATTGATAGAACCATACTCGAAAGTCGAACAAGCGGGTTTCTTCCGCCGGAGTTTGCTTTCAGTGAAGAGATGGGAGCAGTTCTGAGTGATAATGGGATCACTTGGTTTACAGCTTTGGCCTCTCAAATAGAAAAGGGCTTACAGGCATCAGGGATTACTCAGGATCCGTATATTCCCTGCAGAGTTTCTCTGAAAAACGGTAAAACCTTAGTTGCGGTACCTGCAGTGTATCAGCTTCCTGATACTCCAGCACGTTTTTTTAAGCTGATGATGAAAGGGGAGCTTCCTGTAGATACGGTTGTGGAAGGTGTGAAGAAATTCGCTGAAGAACATCCTGAGGGGGTGCTTCTATTCAAGAGAGATGCTGAAACAATCTTTATTGATAAATTCAATAGCGGTTTTGAAGATACAAAACAGGTTATGGAGGAATTTTTAGAAAAAATCAGTGCACTGAAAACTATTGAAACTTCCTGGATTGGAGAAATCATAGACGATTATAAAGGATTAAAAACTATACAGCTGCCGGATTATTTAGGGAATACAAAAATTGAAACATTCACAGAAGGTGAAGCAGCTCCTCTTTGGAACCTTACTAAGGAAGTACGGGAAAAAATCTTTGAAGGTGAAAAAAAGGGATTAGCACCTGAGGTGCTTCAGAAAGCTTGGGAACATTTGCTTCTATCACACAATTCCGATGGAAGAATTGGATACTGGTTTTCAGAGTGGAACCCCGGTGAACATATTGTAGCTCCAAGCAGACGCAGTTTTATAGAAGAAAATCTAAAAAAAGCTATTGCACTTCTGGAGAAGGGGCTTTAAAGAGATGGTTTCCTACCTCCATGATACGTCATATACCATGAAGTCTTATTCCTGGTTTCTGAACCTAGCTGAAAAGAGAGGAATAGCTAGAGATAAAGCCCTAAATATTCATCATATCCTTGAAGAAACATTTACAAGCAACTTAGTAGTTGAGAGTACAAAACTTATCGACCTTTTTCTTGAGGAAGATAATGATGAAGATACTGCTTCTATTTCTGCGGAGAATCTTTTTTCTTCAAAAAATCTTTTTTTATGGAAGTTACAGGGAACGGATGGAATACGGGGGAAGGTAGTAAAAAAAGAAACCGTTTCAGATTATCTAAGTGGACAAAATGCGGGGTATCAAACTGATGCGGAGATAAATTCCCCAGATGCTGTAACTCAATTAGCTGTTCATGGAAACCTTACAAAGCAGTTTTGCTACATCTATATTTCAGCATTCATAACAATGCTTAATGAAAATACTGCAGCATCCATGAGCACAATTGTTATTGCTGAAGATGGAAGGGATTATTATGAAAGAACGGAACTGAAGACATCTATTATTAAAGCAGCTGCAGAATCAGGAGTGCAGGTCGTCGATTTGGGTATAGTACCGACTCCCTATTTAGCTGCATATTCATCAATGTACCAAGTACCGGGCATTATGCTTACAGCGTCCCATAACCCCCCGGAATATAATGGAGTAAAATTATTTCTTTCCGGGAGAAAGCTCTATCCTTTTGGAGATACAGGAGAGTACTCACTCAGCTGGTTTGTACTGAGAATTGCTTCATCAGTAGAAAAAGTCAGCACTTACCATGAACAGAGGATGAGTAAAACTATTGACTACAGGTATCGTTCTGATAGAGAACATGCTGATGGAGTTCATGACGAAGTACTGGAACGTATGGTTTTTAATGTATTTAAAAGATCTCTTCTTACGATTATTCCTGAAGCAGTTATAAATGCTGTACATATTCCAACCCAGCATCTGAAAGTTTCAAATACCGAAGCTATGAAAGAAACAGCGGCTATAGATAAGCCTTTACTCTTGATAGATGCAGCAAATGGTGCCTATTCTTCGCTGGCGGAGCGCCTATGTCAAACCCTGGGTATAAACTGTATCTCTGCAGCAAGCAGTCCGGGAAGGGGAAAAATCAATGCTGCTTCAGGTGTTGGAGAAATTGAGAATCTTCCCCCGTCAATAAAAAATGTATCTCAGTTAACAGATCTGTTTACAGAAAAATCAGTTTCCGGGAAAAATGGAGAAATACCTGGGGAAACCGAATTAGGCAATACTCATGAAGAATTACCTTTGACGGTAAAGAAACTCATTCAGGCAGGTCAGAAATCAGTCTTATCAGAAATATATGCTCTTGTTCTTGATGGTGACGGAGATAGGGGATTCCTACTGAAGTACGACCGTTTAAATGATGAACTGCAAGTCTATGACGGAGATGATATTGGATATATGGCTGCATCCGCATTAGATGATAATTCAAGAGAGGGAGGAGCGGAGAAAAAAGTTTTTGCATACACAGTTGAAAGTAATTCTGCGTTGAAATCTGTCATAGAGGAGAAGCTTCACTGGGAGATAAAAGAAAGCTCTGTGGGTGATAGATGGCTTGTTGAGGGAGTGCTTCCAGAAGACTCTCTTTTTACAGCATGCGAACGATCCGGCCATGTGATTATCCCTGTAGTTCTTCCTTCAAGCGGGTTTTCCGAAGATTCAGGAGATTCTGAGGGAAAAGAAGGTGATTATAAAAACGATCAGAAACAAGTTACCCTGCAGACAGGAAATGGTTTTGTCACTAGTGTGGCTGTTTATCTGTTGATGAATAGTGAAAAGCGGCGTTCTCATGTGCCGACCCGTTTCAGGCGGGCTGCATGGGAGAAGAAAGATATTTTTTCGCCGAAACAAAATTCATTTTACAAGTTTTATAGAAATTCCCTAGTTTGGAAAGAAATAAAGCAGATTGTGAAAGTATCATTCCCCTGGGTTTGCAGGGAAAAGGTTTTTCAGGAAGATCCTCATATGCTCTACTTTGATTTACTTGATACAGAAAATCTTTCACTAGGGAAGTTCCATATACGCAATTCAGGGACTGAGCCTAAGATTTCTCTTACCTTATCAGTTCAGGGAATAAGTAATGAGCTATGCAGAACGTATCTTTCTGAAGTATCAGATCTCATACAGACTCTGCTTCTTAGAAGAGAGAAGCTTCCTATTGAAGAAGTACTATAGAGGGGTTTTTCGAAAAGAATTCGTAAGTCATCTGTACATAATAGGTAAAATGTTATCCGGAATGGATTTCATGATATAAAAATTTAAGGAGGACATAATGAAAAGAATTAGCGTTATACTTGCTGCAGCAGCAGTACTGGGAATGTTAATTTCAGCTCCCCTGTTTGCCAGCGGACAGCAGGATAGCGGAGAAATGAAAAAAGAAGTAACAGAGATTGTTTATTGGCAGTATTTCTACGAAACAAAAAAAGATACCGTAGATACTCTCATAAGTATGTTTGAGGAGGAAAACCCGGATATAAAAGTTATTCACCAGACATTTCCTTATGAACAGTATAATACAAAAGTAGCTTCCTCTGTGCCTTCTGGTGAAGGGCCGAATGTAATCAACCTCTATTATGGTTGGCTGCCGACGTATATTGATTCAGGATACCTGCAGGCTTTACCGGATTCAACTTTCAGTAATGAAGTTATTGAAGATGAGTTTTTCTCTTTAGTTTCAGCTGCAAAATTTGATGGTTCGTACTATGCATTACCAACTGCAGTGCGTTCACTTGCACTTTTCTGGAATAAGGATTTATTCGAGAAAGCCGGCTTAGATCCGGAAGATCCCCCTGAGACTGTTGATGAATTAGTTGAATATGCAAAAAAATTAACTGAAACAGATAAGAACGGTAATTATCTGCAGACAGGACTTACCATGGAATTGCGTGCCCAGATGCATCATTGGCTGAGAGAGGTTCTCATAAGGCAATACGGCGGTGCTCCATATAATGCTGATGGAACACAAGTAATGTATAACAACCAAGCTGGGTATGATGCTTTTGAGTTCTTTGTAGATTTGAACAGAAAAGAGAACATTGGTATGCCTAATTTTATGACAGATGATGTTACTGCATTTAAATCAGGAATGATGGGCATGACGATAGACGGGTCTTTTCGACTAGGAACTTTAGATCCAATTGAAAGCTTGAATTATGGAGTAACTGAATTACCGGCCATGAATGGTGAGAGATACAATTTTGCTTCTTTCTGGGCAAACGGTATCACGAGTTTTACTAGCGGTAAAGAACTTGAAGCATCGGTAAAATTTCTTGATTTTCTTACTTCCGATACTGCAATGTCAATGTGGCTTGAAAATGTAGGTGAACTGCCGGCAAAACAAGCTCTTGCCATGACAGATGAATTCAAGAATGATCCCAAATATGGTCCTTTTATTCGCGGTCTTGAATATGCTAATGCAACAAAATTTATTGATGAATCAGCCCAGCGTATGGTTTGGATAGATGCATACGATCAAGTCCTGTTAAACGATATGTCAATTCAGGATGCTGTTGACCAGGCAGCTGAAACAGAACAGCAGGTACTGGATAAGTATTATACTAATAGATGATATCAAACTGATGATTCTTTAAAAGTATATAAATAAGTGCTTATTCTGCAGTTGGTAAGTATTCAGCATAAGAAACTACCGACTGCAGATGATTATTTGATTTTAACTGCTGTACATGAAAATATAATCTAAAGAGAAACGAAAGGATTTTTTATTATGATACATGAGTCAGCGAGCAGACATTCACTGGAACGCACAAAAAGAATTTGGGCGTATATATTTCTTATAGTCCCTGTGCTGTTTTATGCAGTCATAAGATTCTATCCTACCTTTCATGCATTTTTTCTCTCTCTTACGGATTGGGATATTGTATCAAAAGATAAAAATTTCATAGGATTGGAAAATTATCTTAATTTATTTCAAGATCCGATTTTCTGGAAAACCCTTGCAAACACTGCAAAATATGTTGTATACGGCCTTCCTGTGAGTCTTCTTCTTGGTTTTATCCTTGCTTACAATATTGACAGAATCCATTTTGGAGCGGAGTTGTTTAAATCAGTTTACTTCATACCCTACATTACTTCCATGGTAGCCATAGCCTGGGTATGGCGGTGGCTGTACCAGCCGGCACCGATAGGTATTTTCAATAAGATTCTTATCAGTTTTGGCCTTCCGCAGCAGCAGTTTCTGTTTTCTGAAAGCCAGGCGATCTTTTCAATTCTAGCAACAACAATTTGGGCAGATGTCGGCTTCCAGATGATAATCTTTCTTGCAGGAATTAAGGGGATTTCTCAGCAGTACTATGAGGCTGCAGAAATTGATGGTGCAAATAATGCTGATAAATTGTTTCGCATCACCATTCCGCTTCTTAAGCCTACAATAGTCTTTCTTGTTGTAACAGGAACAATTAGATATTTGAGAATTTTCACCCAAGTACTGAATATGACATATCAGGGTGAAGGAGGACCTCTTAATTCAACAAAACCGCTGGTTCTCTATATCTACAATAGTGCCTTTCGCAGATTTGATATGGGATATGCAGCTGCTATGACTGTAGTGCTCTTTTTAATCATTTTGATCATAACATTAATTCAATTGAAGGTAATGCGCAGTGAAGAATAACAATGCAAATAAGATACAGACTGCAGAAATAACTGACAGTTCGCTGCTGGAACATCAAAGGAGAGCTTCGGGCAGGAATAAGAGCAATAGGAAAGCAGTCCGAGGAACAATAAAAAAACCACCTTATTTAAGAACATCGATTCTTACAGTTATCGGGATTTTTATGCTTTTTCCCTTTTTATGGATGTTGGCAACTTCTTTTAAACAGGGAACTGATGTATTTAATCTTTCTCTCATACCGAATAGCCCTACCGTAGGAAATTATCAGAAACTCCTCAGCAGCAGTAATTTTCCATGGTGGTTTATGAATTCATTGATAGTGGGTTTTTCTGTCACTATTTCGGTGCTCTTTTTTGACTCGCTTGTTGGGTTTACCTTGAGTAAATACCATTTTAAAGGGAAAAGGGTTGTTTTTCTGCTTATTTTGTCCACCATGATGATTCCTACAGAAATGCTGGTTATTCCCTGGTACCTGATGTCCAATGAACTGAATTGGGTTGATACCTATTGGGGAGTTATGTTTCCCGGCTTAATGTCCGGATTCGGTACTTTTCTAATGCGGCAATTTTTCAGCGGGGTTCCGGATGATCTGATTGATGCAGGACGTATAGATGGACTGAATGAATTTAAAATCTGGTACAAAATTGCGATGCCCCTTGTTAAACCAGCTTTGTCAGCATTAGCCATTTTTGCTTTCATCGGGAACTGGAATGCTTTTATGTGGCCTTTGATCATATCAAATAAGGTGAGAATGTATACCCTGCCAGTGGGCTTGTCATTTTTTAACGGTGAATTCCAATCTCAATGGGAAATGGTTATGACCGGTGCCTCCGTAGCTACCATACCAGTATTTATTATTTTTATATTATTTCAACGTCAAATAATACAGGGTATAGCCCTGACCGGAGTCAAGGGGTAGCTGTGCCTGCAAGCAGCAAGGAATTAGATAAAACTTACAGAAGGAGAAATAGTATGATACAAGATCTGCCGATAATTGATGCTCATTGTCATTTTCCTGTAAAAGGAAAATGGTTTCCGGATTATAATCTTCCAGAAAGAGTTGCCTTTGATACAGAAGGAAGCCGTAATCATGGAGAAATTTGGCGTAAAGCATATAATTTCCCCAAACAGGATGCTCCTGAAGATGATAAGATTATGGCTGGGAAATGGCATAATGACATGATTTCAAAGGGAGTAGAAAAAGCAGTCTTTGTCTCCGGCGGAGGGAATGACAGGCTTGCGGAAATTGTAAAAATGTATCCCGATCAGTTTCTTGCTTATGCCCACCATCATCCAGATGCTGAAGATGCCGCGGAACAATTGGAGCATGCTTTTCGCGATTTGGGTTTCAAGGGGTATAAAATGCTCGGTCCCTTAATTGATACTCCGTTATCGGATAAGAAATACTATCCTCTCTGGGAGATTTGTGAAGCATACCATGTTCCAGTACTCATTCATTTCGGATTGCTTGGAGCTGCTGGAGGAAAACCGGACGGAGTGAACATCAGTCCTCTTAGCATTGCACAGGCAGCTCTTGATTTCCCGAAGCTTAATTTTATTGTACCTCATTTTGGTTGTACGCATATGGGAGATCTGCTTAACCTCGCCTGGACAAGACCTAATGTGTATATAGACAGTTCAGGATCAAATCAATGGGTCAGATGGATGCCGTATCAATTAAGTTTAGAAGATGTAGTACGGAAATTTGTGGAAACCGTCGGACCTGGACGATTGATCTTTGCTACGGATTCAAGCTGGATGCCCAGAGGTTTTGCATCCATTTATTTGGAGGAACAGAATAAACTATTCAGGTTTATGGGCTTGAATGATGATGAGATGTACCAAGTATTTTATGGTAATGCTGCACGGCTTTTGAGGCTGTCATGAGAAATGAATCCTCAGATACTCAGCTTAATGAATCGGAAAGTAACATAAGCGCAGCGCTAAGCTCTATTATCAAAGATGAGCTTCAGGAAACGCTCGGCTGCACTGATCCATCAGCGGTAGGACTTGCATCTGCAGCAGCAGTTGATGCATTCCTGCAGAGCAATCCAGTTTCATTTTCTGAAGCGGCTTCGGAAAAGCTCCAGAGTATAAAAGATATTCAGGCAGTTTCTGTGCAGCTGGATTTTAATCTTTTTAAGAATGCTTCAGCAGTGTGGATACCAGGGACGGGTGAAAAGGGCATTCCTACGGCAGCTGCTTTCGGGATACTGATTCATAAGACAGAAAAAAAATTACGAATTTTTGATGATCTTACTCCGAAGATCATAGAACAGGCAAAGGAACTGCTGGCGCATATTCCGGTAGAAGTGGAAGTAAATAAAGAGTTTGACAATCTTTCCATGATAGTAAAAATCTTTTGGAAAAGTGGGGATACCTCATCAAGTCGTATAGCCGGGCATCATGATACGATAACCTGGACTGCTGTAAATGACCATCGCAGGAAACTGAAGAATACTGTACCGGAATATTCGGAAGCAGAAAATCATCTGCCTGCTATTCCGCTGAATGATCTTGAATGGATTGTAAAACAAATTGAGTACATTCCGCAGCTGGAACTTTCCCTTTTGAGGAAGGGGTTGTTTCTGAATGTTTCTGCTTCCGATTCAGCATTATCTGCGGAAAATAAAAGCAGTGATGTTCGTTCCTATGAAAAGATATATGGATTACCAAGAAGTTTGACAGCTGATGACTGCTTAGATGAATTAATAAAGGGCAAGTGTCCGGCTCAGCAGGATGAAACAGTTATACGGGATGCAAAAATTCGAGTGGCCGCTGCAACAAGGTCTCGTATGCAGGGAGAGAAAGTGCCCATCATGGCCTGTGGAGGATCGGGAAATCATGGAATAACGTTTTTTATTACTCTCTACCAAGCCTGGCAGATGAGAGGAATTATTCCGCGTCGTTCATTACTTCATGGAGCAGCGCTGGGAGTTCTTTTACTGCATGAAATAAAGAAGCAGACTGGAGTCTTAACACCAATGTGCGGATGTGCCGTCTCTTCTGGACTGGCAGCTTCCGCAGCTGTTGTCTGGGGTATGGGTGGCGGCACAGAAAACATGCTTCAGGCTATGAATATTGTCCTCGGCAGTATTGGAGGAATCGTATGTGATGGGGCAAAGCCAGCTTGTGCTTTAAAAACATCACTAAGTGCTCAAACAGCTATTGAATCTGCCAGAATGGCTATGGATGGTCTTACTGTACCTGCCGATGAGGGCCTCGGCGCAGCCTCATTTTCTGAACTGTTGAATACCATTAAGCGTATTCATATTGAGGGGATGGCTCAATTCGATGAAACCATGGTTTCAATTATTCAGCAGAAGGATTAGGGGCTTATGCAAAGAACACTTAAAATCGTTTTCCAGGTTACCATGTGAAACAAATACCTATTCAAGCTATGGCAATATCATCAAGTGTTCTTTGGGCTTCAGCTTTTTTGGCAGGTAAATATGCTTTGCAGTATTATACTCCCTTGAGGTTGGCCGGTTTGCGCCTGCTTCTTGCTGGAGTTTTGCTTTTACTGCTATTACGGAAAAACCCATTGAAATCTGTCAGGGGCTATCTGAAATGGATTTTTCTTCTAAGCCTTTTTCAAACAATAATTTTATTTAGTGCTTTTAACTATGGTCTCAGTCGAGTTTCCGGATCCTTTGGAGCTGTGATTATTGGAAGTGCTCCGGCTGTGACTTCTTTGATTTCAATTATCTTCTTACGAGATGAGCATATGACAACAAGGAAGATGCTTGGATTGATTATTGGAGTAACGGGAATTATTGTTTTAGCTTTCAGTCGAGAGCCTTGGACACCTCAAGGGAAACAGGAAATCATAGGCGCTGCTTTTCTTCTGCTGTGTAATGTTTCAACAGCTGTCGGTAATATAATTATGAAAAAACGTCTGCATACATTAGAAGCTCTTCCAGTCAATACTGTGCAAATACTTTTTGGAGGAGTAATTGTAATTTCACTTTCTTATATTTTTGAGCCTATTGGCTTCAGGCATTTACAGTTTATTCATATTAGTAGTATTTTATACCTGTCTTTTATATCTGCGGCAGCTGTGACGATGTGGCTTCATGTGATAAAACAGACGTATATAAGAATATCTTCCGTTGTAATGTGGAAATTCCTGATTCCTTCTTTAGGATCTGTTTTTAGTTGGCTGTTTATACCGGAAGATAAACCGGAAATGGTTATGGTTTTGGCTATTGCTGCCGTAGTAGCTGCTGTCTTACTTACTGTTTCTGAAGGGGACACAAAAGTGGTTTCTCAATTTGAACCAGGGGATAAAACTCGAATAAAAGGGGTTGAGGGGAATGAAATATGAATAATATATCCACAAATATAGATGTTAAATCAAGAAATGCTGTTAAAATATATTCTGAACTGAGAAAATCAAGCGGTCTCTCAAAATCCCAGCTTGCGCAGAAAGTAAATCTCAGTTTTGCATCCGTATCCAATATGTGTTCTTGGCTTGATGAAGCTGGTTTTGTAAAAGTTGAAGAGAATGCACACTCCACAGGTGGAAGGAAGGCGGCGAAAATTAGTTTCTGTTCTGAGTATGCATATACTCTATCTATAGATATTCATCACACACAGCATATTTATATGGGACTTATTGATTTGCAGAATGAATTAAAACGCTATGTCAGGTTTGAAGTTGATGAAGATGATACGTTTGAGCAAATTATGGAGAATTTGGAAAAAGGCTATCATGAGCTTGTTAAAGCTGAAAATATTCGCCTTCTTGGAGTGTGTGCAGGTATTTCTGCCGTTCTTGACCCTCATACAGGTATTTTACTGCAGAGCTCTAACCCCGTTTTTGAGCGAGTTCAGCTGCAGAGGTACTTATCAGAATTATTTCCGGGGAAACCGGTTCTTGTGGATAATGATGCAAATCTTGCTGGGCTTTCTCATCTTTCTGATATGAACAGATATGACAGTAAGGGGAAAAATCTTCTCTTTATTTTCTTTACTCAAGGTATTGGCTTGGGAATTATGATTGATGGACATTTGTATCGGGGCAGCAATGGTTTCGCAGGTGAATTGGGGCATTTAAAAGTTTCAGGTATAACAAAGAAGTGCAAATGCGGAGGTATAGGCTGTCTGAGAACTATTGCAACGCTTGAATCCATTGCTCAGGATTTAGGAGAGTTAGATCTGCTTCGTTCGACAAAAAGTTCGGTGGATTATGCTGAACAGCTTTCTAAACGATACCTCAGCCATGAAAAAGCTGTAGTTGAACGCATTGACTTAATGGCAGTGAAAGTTGGAGAGGTGATGGCAGATCTGTTTGATTTGTTTAACCCCCAGGAAATTGTACTTGGGGGAAATATCAGCAAATTAGCACCCCATATATATCAGACAATAAAACAGCAGTGCCGTTCATTGTCAAATTTAGCAACAGAAGTTGATCTCTTGGTTCGTATTATCGATCGTCCCACATATGATCTTGTTTTAACTGGTGGAGGTGAACGTATGTTTCAGAACTGGCTGGAGAAATCATTTCCAGAGTTGGTATAGTAGTATTCTGAAAGAGCGCTTATTCAGTTTCCGCTCAAAAATACGATATATAAATACCGCCTGGCAGAAATACTAATTGAATAAGATTGCTAATGAATGATCATGAAGTTCCTCAATCTCAAGCCCAACGCCAACCCTGTGCCCTCCCTGAAAAAAACTCTAAGAATACGCAATAATGGGAAACCCGAGAAAATCCTTGTGATATGCAGTATGCTGGAATATACTGGTGAATGAATCTGATAAATGCATGAGACTACTGTTTATGCAGCTCTTTGTGGTGCTGATGCTGCAGTGCAAAATTACACCATATGAATAACTCAAGGATAATATCTATATGTATCGGTTGATTTTGGTGGATGATGAAGCTATCGTCCGTGATGGAATATCAAAATGCATCTCCTGGGAAGAAAATGGTTTTGAACTAGCCGGTTTGTGTGAGCATGGCGCCCAAGCCCTGGAGTACCTCAGGGAGAACCCCGTAGATGTGGTAATCTCGGATATCAACATGCCCAGAATGGATGGACTGGAACTGAGTCGACATATTTCCAATGAGTTTCCCCGAACCATGGTTCTGATACTGACGGGATATGATGATTTTGAGTATGCCCAGGAAGCCATCACCTATCATGTCCGTGAATTTCTCCTGAAACCCATAACCGCAGAGGAGCTTGAAGCAGTTCTGGTGCGGATTCGGAAGGAATTGGACAAGCGACAGGAGAGTGAACATCAGCAGGAGCTTATGCAGGAAAAGCTGGAACAGAGTTTCCCGCTGCTCAGGGAGCGCTTTCTCTATAGATTGGTCTCCGGTCGAATCGATCGGGATGTTATAGAGCGGAGGAAGCACTATTTTCAGTGGGAAAATGTAAACGGCTGGTATCAGGTTGTACTGCTGGGAATCCCCGCCACATGGAACGAACTGGAGCGGCTTACCCTGTTTGAACAGATAAAAAAAGTCATAGGGAATTATGATGATGTCTTCGCGGATCGGGAAGAGAATTTAGCTGTACTGCTGCAGGACATGGAAAAAGAAGCTCTTCAGAACCGTGCTAAAGAGATGGCGAAACATGCGTTTCGGGAAGTCTCCCGCATGGAGAAGGATCAGATCTCCGCAGGCTGCGGCCAGGCGGTAGATGATGTGAGCATCCTTCCTCGATCCTATAAAGGTGCAAGTAATGCCTTGGATTATTCAAAAGTCCTTGGACTCTCCCAAATTGTTTTTATTGATGAAGTTCGGAAGAAGCAGTCAATCTCCCCGGAAAGCTTTAATGCCCTGACAGCTGAACTGCTGGAGCAGCTGAAGGAAGGCGGGCGAGGGCAGACGCAGAACGCCCTGAATGAGATATTCACCTATATGGAAAATCACTATCTGACTATGAATGAAGCGGCCTACTATTTTATTCGAATGCATTCCGTTCTGCTGTATTTCCTTCAGGAGATGGATCTCGTGCAGGATGAGGACCCCCTTTTTACCTACAGCCAGAAGCAGTTCCATTCAATAAATGATGCCCACAGTTCCTTCAGCAGGATAATCCGGAAAATTGAGCAGCGCATACAGGAGAGGCGCCATGATATGATGCTGTCCCGCATAGATAAAGCTCGTAAGATAGTTGGAGAACAATATAATGATCCCAATTTCTCCTTAAGTGATATGTGCGATCAGCTCTATCTCTCCTCAAGCCAGTTCAGCGTTCTTTTCAAGGAGGGAACCGGACAGACTTTTGTGGAATTCCTTACTGCGTATCGTATTAATGAAGCAAAAAAATTATTGAAGACAACGGATCTCAAGGGCTATGAAATTGCCGAAAGAACAGGATATGCTGACCCCCGGTATTTCTCACTGATTTTTAAGAAACATACGAAGATGACACCTATGGAATACCGAAGGAGCCTGGAAAAATGAAAAAGATGCTCGGTTTCGGGACGCTGGGCTCTCGGATATACAGTACCTTCACCATCATGATGTTTGCCGCAATCTTTGTGATGCAGCTGGTGGCTTTCCGCTTTACCGTGAATACTGTGCAGAATTCGACCCTTGAAACGAACCGGACAATGCTGGGGCAGCTTACTACGCAGATTGACTCGTATATTGTGGGGATGGAGCGAATCTCAAACGCTGTACTGGAGGATGATGAACTTCAAAGCTATATTCTGGGGAAAAAAGATGCACTAAAGAGCGATTCCATCGCTGCAGTAAGGACTACTTTGGAAAACTACATTCAGGCCCGGGATGATATATCTGAAATTGCCATTTTCCCGAAGGACGGACCGGTCATCATGAGTGATCAGTCCCTGGAAGTTAATCCCTGGATCGATTTCACCAAACAGCCGTGGTATCAGGATGCGATGAAAGCGCATGACCAGACGGTGGTAACAAGTTCCTATGTCCAGAATCTGGTAAAAGGTCAGTATTCCTGGGTTGTTTCCCTGAGCAGAGGGATTGTAGCAGAGCAGGGTCAAAATTTTTTAGGAGTTCTGCTGGTGGACCTTAAATTCAACAGGATCCAGGAACTCTGTCAGTCCATGGCTATCGGGGAGAAGGGCTACAATTTTATTCTGGACAGCCAGGGGAACTATGTTTTTCATCCGACCCAGCAGCTTGTTTACAGTGATTTGAAGAGCGAACCTGTAAGGAAGATTATGGCTCTCCTGGAAGATACGGAGCAGGCTGTCTATAACGATGGAGAACGGTATTTCATGGTGGAGACATCTCCCCATACAGGATGGCACGTGGTGAGCGTTCTGCCCTCTGAAGAGATTGTTACCGATTGGAAAAATGTACAGTTCAGCTATGCGGCCATCGGTCTGGTACTCTTTCTGATTGTCGGGCTTGCTACAAATGGAGTATCTCAGGGGATCACAAAACCATTGAGGAAGCTCCGGGATATTATGAAGAGTGTTGATACTGGAGATTTTCATCTTATCGGTCCGATCAAAGCAACAGAGGAGATACAGGAGTTAGCCCGGGATTATGATATCATGGTGACGCGCATTCGGGAACTGATGCAGGATAATGTCCGGGAACAGGAACTGAAAAGGAAGAGTGATCTGAAAGCCCTGCAGGCGCAGATTAATCCCCATTTTCTCTACAATACCCTTGATTCGATTATCTGGATGGGGGAGATGAAGCAGCATAAGGAGGTTGTGCAGATGACCTCTGCTCTCTCCAAATTATTCCGTATCAGTATCAGCAAGGGGCGGGAACTTATTCCCGTCAAGGATGAAATTGCACATGTGCAGTCATATCTAACCATCGAAGAGATGCGCTACCGTGATAAATTTGATTACATTGTTGATGTGGATCCAGCCCTGTATGAAGTAAAGACTTTGAAGATCACCCTGCAGCCTCTAGTCGAGAATGCGATCTACCACGGAATTAAGGAGGTAGACGGAAAAGGCTTTATCCGTATTACCGGTGAAGAGAAAGAGGGGGATGTCGTGTTTACTGTGCATGACAACGGCAAGGGCATGAGCAGGCAGCAGCTTCAGGAACTGAGAAATGGAATGGAAACCCCTTTTGATGAACGGTCAAGCTATTCAAACATGGGGATGGGCGTACGGAATGTGCATGCCCGGCTGCAGCTCTATTTTGGCGAGGAGTTTGGTCTTACCTGTGATAGCGAGCCGGATAAAGGGACCACCATAACTATCAGATTTCCTGTCCGGAGAGGGGAGGAGTCGGTATGAAAAAATGGTTTATCCTGCTGTTGAGCCTGATGGCGGCGCTGGCGCTTTTTTTAGTGCTTTCTATCTTTTATGATCAGACAAGATCGGAGACCGTAGAACTGGACAGACCCATCCAGATTGTTATGAAATCCATAGAGACGGAGCCTATGGATTTCTGGGAGATTGTTATGCGGGGAATGAGGGAAGCCGCTAAAGAGTACGGTTTGGACTACGAAATATCCGGTCCCAGTCATGAAAAAGAGATAGATCTGCAGATTGAGATGGTGAACAAGATTATTGAGAAACGTCCGCCCCTGCTTCTCTTGGCCGCATCCGATTATGAGAAGCTGGTTCCCTCCGTGGAGCGGGCAAGTGAATTGGGTATTCCGGTAATAACCTTTGATTCAAACGTCGATTCTTCCATTCCCATCTCATTTATTGCAACGGACAATATTGAGGCCGGTAAGAAAGCCGGGGACGAACTGAAGCGACTGATGAAAGGTTCTTCACGAAGGGAAATTGCCATTGTCAGTCATATCAAGGAGGTCTCTACCGGTATAGATCGAGAAGCCGGGGTCCGGGAGTCCTTACAGAATGAGCAAGTCATCGGCACATGGTATATTGATGTGGAACAGGAGAAGGCCTATCTTGCTACGCTTGAACTGCTTAAGAATGGTGAGCTCGGGGGGATTATTGCTTTGAATGAAGCTTCTGCCTTGGGGGTTGCTGATGCTGTGGCTGAGGTTGACGGAGCCCGGGATCGCGTATGGGTGGTCGGTTTCGATAATGCCATTCAGGAGCTTGAGTACCTTGAGTCCGGCGTGATAGATGCACTGATTGTGCAGCGTCCCTATAATATGGGCTATATGACAGTAAAAACTGCTGCAGAATTCCTCATGGGAAATCCAGTTGCAGCGGAGCTTAATACAGGTTCTCTTCTGATAACAAAGGATAATATGTTTAAGCGAGAGTATCAGGAGATCCTTTTCCCGGTGCGGAATATCGAATAAGTCCTGCTGCACCCGGATCTGCCTACCGATTCCTCCAGTCTTCGAAGCGCATAGCGGAGGCATCAGCATACAATCTTTTTTTTCTCATTCCCTACCGGAAAATTTTCAACATATTCCGTAAAATTTTCCATTTCGCGTTTCAAAAAGCCGGGTGATAATTAAACTGTCGAAAAAGTGAAGAATCAAGGACGAGATGACAGGCAGCCAAGGAGCGCGAGTTTTGAAAAAGCCAATACTTTCAATGAATAAAATTGATAAACGGTTTTCCGGTGTTCATGCCCTGAAGGGTGTGGACTACGACCTGTATGCTGGAGAGATTCATGCTCTGGTGGGAGAGAATGGAGCGGGAAAATCAACGCTGGTAGGTACTTTGACGGGGATTTTCGAGAAAGATTCCGGAGAAATCTATTATCTGGATGAACTGTTCAGCCCCCGGGGACCGAAGCATGCCCTTGAAATGGGGATCGGCATCATTCATCAGGAACTGAATATGATGGATCACCTGACGGTGGCGGAGAATATTTTTATCGGCAGGGAGTCTACAAAAGCCCGGGGACTGTTTCTGAGTGAAAAGGAGCAGAATAAACGGGCGGAGGAGCTGTTCAAGCAGCTCAATATGAATATTGATCCCACGGAGAAACTTGGAAATTTGACAGTGGGAAAGCAGCAGATGGTTGAGATTGCCAAGACAGTTTCTCACAACCTCAAGGTCCTTATACTGGATGAGCCGACGGCGGCGCTGACGAGTACGGAGATTGATGATCTTTTTTCCATAATGCGGGGCTTGGCGAAACAGAATGTCGGTATGATTTACATCTCCCACAGAATGGATGAGATCGGTCAGATTACTGACAGGGTGACGGTCATGCGGGATGGTCAGTATGTAGGTACAAAGAATACGAAGGATATCAGCAAAGAAGAGATTATCAATATGATGGTCGGTCGTGTTATTTATGAGAAGCCTAAGGAGAAGAGTAACGTCCCTAAAAATGCCGAGGTTGTGCTCAAGGTAAGCAATCTCAATGCCGGTAAGATGGTTCAGAATATAGAGTTTGAGCTGCGCCGCGGTGAGATTCTCGGTTTTGCTGGTTTGATGGGGGCGGGGAGGACTGAAACTGCCAGGGCGCTGTTCGGGGCTGATAAGATTGACTCCGGTGTTATTGAAGTTCATGGGAAACGAGTTGTGGTGAGTTCTCCCATGGATGCTGTTCGTCATGGTATCGGCTATCTTTCTGAGGACCGTAAACGCTTTGGTTTGGCTTTGGGTTTGAGCGTCAGTGAGAATTCAGTGATGGCGACATATGATTACTTCCAGAAAAAGCTGTTTATTGATCGAAAAAAGGTGAACGAGGTTTCACATCAGTATGTTGATAAGCTTAATATTAAAACGCCCCATCTGGAACAGCTGATTAAAAACCTTTCCGGCGGAAATCAGCAGAAGGTAGTTATTGCCAAATGGCTGATCCGAAACAGTGATATCCTCATTTTTGATGAACCGACAAGGGGTATTGATGTAGGCGCGAAGAGTGAAATTTATTCGCTGATGAATGAACTGGCCAGCCAGGGCAAGGCTATCATTATGATATCTTCTGAACTTCCTGAGGTTCTTCGCATGAGTGACCGGATTCTGGTTATGTGTGAAGGGAAAAAGACCGGTGAGATTGATATTAGTGAAGCGAATCAGGAAAAAATTATGGAATATGCAACCTTGGTAAGTGAGGAATAGGAGTTATACAGGATGGAAACAGCAAAACAGGAAAAGTCATTAGGTCAGAAATTCAAAGAGAAGGGACTGCAGAAACTTATGGCCCCTGCAGCTCTGGTGATTCTCTATATCTTCTTCGGTATGTTCGGGAGGAATTTCTTTTCCTATTCGACATTGGTCAATATTTTTGATGCTTCGTATTATATTGGTTTTATAGCTATCGGGGTCACTTTCGTCATTATCACCGGCGGTATTGATTTATCCGTTGGTACGGTGATGATGTGTGCGGCGATTGTCGGTGGTACGGCGTATAAAACCTGGGGATGGGCTATGGCGCCATCCCTGCTGCTGATCCTGGTTGTGGGACTGCTTTTCGGACTATTTAATGGTCTTATGGTTTCGCGCCTGAAGCTGCCCCCATTTATTGCAACTCTGGGAACGATGATGATTTCCATGGGTGTCGGATCAATTGTTTCGAATGTACGCAGTGCAACTTTTCCTACCCGTGCAGGAGCTGACGGCTGGTTTAAGAATTTCTTCAAGTACATAACAGAGGATTATTTTTCAATTCCCACTGGGGCTATCGTTTTGTTCTTAGTGGCGTTCATTGCCTTTATTGTTCTGACGAAGACAAAGATGGGCCGCTATATTTTTGCCATCGGCAGTAATAAAGAGGCTGCCAGGCTTTCGGGGATCAATGTAAAGAAGTGGGAGATGATGGCGTACGTTACAAGCGGTATCAGTGCAGGTATCGGCGGAATTGCCTTTCCGGCAGTGTATACAACGGTTATGCCCGCCCAGGGGCAGGGCTTCGAGCTGTACGCTATTGCAGCTGCGGTTATCGGCGGGACTTCGCTTTCCGGCGGTATTGGTACCGTATTCGGCACCCTGATTGGTGTCTATATTATTGCAGTTCTGAGGACTGGACTGCCGTCCATGGACCTTCAGTCTCACTACCAGACCTTTTTTACCGGTGTAGTTGTTATTGGAGCTGTCCTCTTGGATATCTACAGGAATAAGAAAGCATCGGAGGTAAAGATACTTTCCAAGGCGGATGAGTATAGGATTTCCATGAACGAAAAGATTGCGGGAATGAAGAAGGAACTCTCTTCTGCAGAAGGGAAAAAGGCCGATGATCTGAAGAAGGAGATTGCCTCCCTCAGGAAAGAGCGGAAGCAGACTTTCAGAAAAATGAAGGCTGAAGAGAAGCAGGAGAATGCTAGGATCAGACGAGAAGAACGAGAGGCTGATGAAGCCCTGAAGAAGAAGCTGCAGCAGAAGTAGTTTGTAGGTTTTTT
>JAIPFQ010000137.1:0-5567 GCA_021736605.1 Spirochaetales bacterium
CCCCCAACCTTTGGAGTCTCTCCAGATATGGTTATCGGGCTTATAGCCGGGGGAAGGGAGGCTCTGGTACGATCAATCGAGAATGCTGAAGACTATTATGAAGATGGCATAGCAGCAATTGAGTCTATTGCTTTCTCATCAAAAGATGTCCTTGTCGGCATCACAGCTTCAGGTCATGCCCCATATGTTATCGGAGCTATGGAAAGAGCTAGAGAACTCGGCGCTGTTGTTGGTGCTATCAGCTGTAATGAGGGATCAAGAACTTTTAATTATGCTGATCATGCTGTATATCTTGATGTAGGTCCTGAAGTTATTACAGGTTCAACACGAATGAAGGCTGGAACAGCCCAAAAGCTTGTGCTCAATATGCTTAGCACCGTAAGTATGATTCGTATTGGGAAGATCTACAGAAATCTTATGGTCGATTTAACCCCGGTGAATAAAAAGCTTATTGAACGTTCAAAAAGACTGATACGGCAGGCTACAGAGTGCACTGTGGAAGAGGCTGATAAGGCCTTTGAGGCCTCAGGCAAGCGTCCGAAAATTGCAATACTTATGATTCTCCTCAATATCGGTGCTGATGAGGCTGAAACTTTGGAAAACGATACAAAAGGTCCAATCTCTGAATCAATAAAACTTTTTCAAGCCAGAAAGAATCAGCAGTCCAATACTTAGGAGAATTTCATGAGCAATCATCCCCATAACAATACCGAAGAACATACTCGTATTGAAGGAGCTTTGTTTGACATCAATGCTCGTTGGGATATGATTTCTGATTCTGAACGAAAAGTTGCTTCATATGTGCTGAAGGAACCAAAGAAAACGCTCCATTTTAATGTTAGAGAACTTGCGAAGCAGAGCGGCACAAGTCAGGCCGCTGTTATTCGATTTTGCAAACATAGCGGTTTTGACAGTTTTAACAATTTCAAACTCAGACTTGCTCGCGATGTATTCCAGGATTACGATGAGCGATATATACCAGATCTCGATCTAGAGTCAGAACCCATGCCTTCAACTGTTCTAAGGGGTGTTATCGACAGAACCCAGAGATCACTATCTTCTCTTGAAAGAACAATTGATCCCGAAACTGTAGAGCAAGCTGCTAACGCCATATTTGGGGCAGGATCAATTACATTATTTGGCGTTGGAGCTTCAGGAGTTGTGGCATTTGATTTTATGCAGAAGCTTGTTCGTTTGGGAATCTCGGTTTTTTACACCCAGGATACGGAACTTCAACTGACAGCCGCATCTAACATGCGCACCTCAGATATTGCTTTCATAATATCCTATTCTGGAGAAAATGATAATATGATTGAGGCTGTAGAGCAGATCAGAAAGCGTAAAGTCCAAATCATTTCTCTTACCATGGATAGTGACAACACCATCCGCACTTCAGCGGACATCAAACTACTGGTTCCTGTTTCTGAGAGAATCTATCGCCAGGGCGCCGCAACTTCTAGGATTAATCAGTTGGCTGTAATTGATATGCTCTATTCCCTTATGGTTTCTAAAAATCTTGATGCCTCTATTGATGCAATTGAACAGACTATGGCGGCTACACATCGAGGACCATCTTTAAAATCTTAACTGATTTGGCAGCCTGAACCTGAAATAAAATGAAATACTTTAATTGCTTAAAATCGAGCTTAAATGCTTCAAAGTATTCTAAAAGCACAGACTGTCTTATAATTTATTTCCTGGCACAAATTTTAGTGAGAGGAAAAGCATTTCAACAGAAAATTTCTGCAGTACTTCAGGGAGACCTCAACTAGGTCAAATTCTGCCGAGCTGATGCTCCAATCAAAAAGAAGCCCCCTGATAGCTCTGTTGAAATAGACTGCAAGTCTTTCAGCTTCGATACTGTTTAAAAATTCCCCTGAAGTTTTTCCCTCATCAATTATATGAACGATACAAGTATGCCAGAATCTACTCTGATCAATAATAACCTTGTCGGATCCCTCTTTCAGCACCTGGTTTGCATAGAGAATTTTTAACATAGCGCAGCCAATAGCATCCCGAACATAGAGCATCTGGTATTCGGTGAATGTAAGTAGTTTTTCCGAGGCGGTTCTGCACTTCTCAAGTTTTGGAGCTATACTTCGGTAGTACGCATCAATAGCCCAGAACTCTTCCACGATGATGTCGCTTTTTGTTGAGAAATAGGTGTAGAAACTTCCTTTGGCGGTCCCAGCATGCTTGGTGATATCAGAGATAGTTACGTTTTCAAATCCCTTCTCTTTAAAAAGCGTCAGGGCACTTTCGAATATCAGCTGTTTTGTGCGTTCTGCTTTTGTCTTTCCGTGAACGAGTGTTTTAGCCATAATGGAGACCCTCTTACAAATTGCATTCTTGCAAAATTGCATACTTATAAAAAACTACATTGTTACAAAACTGCATGCTTACATGATGATTTTTCCTGGATTCATGATCATCTGTGGGTCAAGCGCC
This sequence comes from Spirochaetales bacterium, assembly GCA_021736605.1. Classification (GTDB taxonomy): domain Bacteria; phylum Spirochaetota; class Spirochaetia; order PWKH01; family PWKH01; genus JAIPFS01. The sequence continues at coordinate 2,449 of JAIPFQ010000137.1, forward strand.
TTCTTAACTGCATTGAACACCGCATACTCCTGAGGCGGCGTGAGTTCTTTCAGGAATTCCCGACGCTTAAGACCGATTCCATGCTCCCCGCTGATCTTTCCTCCCAGTTTTCCAACAATAAAAGCATACAGTTCCCGCAAAATCATCGGCTCAATTTCATACCAGTGTTCCATGCTGCTTTGCGGATCCTTAACAAGAGTGGCATGAAGATTACCATCCCCAGCATGTCCGTAACAAGGAATAGTAACTCCATATGCCTCAGAAAGCCGAGTAAGTTCAGGAAGAACATCCGGAATTGATCCGATAGGAACAACCACATCCTCAAGACTCTGGACCGGACTGTACACCTTAAGAGCCTCAGCAATATTCCGTCTCACTGACCAGATTCGCTCCTGCGTATTCTTATCCTCAGCTATATAGACCTCCATGGCGCCTTTCTCAGCGCATAAATCACCCAAAAAGATCATATCCTGTTCCACCTGCTTCTCATCCGTCCCGTCAAGCTCTATAAGCAGCATGGCGCCGACTCCTTCATAAGGGAGACTCTCGTTAAGGTAGGAACAGGACATCTCGATAGAAGTCCGGTCCATAAATTCAATGCTCGTAGGTACAATACCCTTTGTCATAAAAGATGGAACTACCGCAATAGCCTCCTCCGCAGCAGCAAACGTCACCAGCAGGTCAGCTTTTGCTGCAGGAAGTCCAAGCAGCCTGATGGTTGCCTTGGTGATGATTCCAAGCGTTCCCTCCGATCCTACATAGAGCTGTTTCAAATCATAGCCGCTCACATCCTTGGTCAGTTTCCCGCCGAGATGCATAATCTCTCCCTCTGGGGTAACCACCTCCAATCCCAGAACATACCGGCCTGTAACCCCGTACTTAACCGCCTTGCCGCCGCCCGCGTTCTCAGCTATATTCCCGCCGAGAAAACAGGTCTCCAGACTCATGGGATAGCCGGCAAAAAACAAACCATGGGATACAAGCTGATCGTTGAGCTCATTTGTGACGATTCCCGCTTCAGTGGTGACGGTCAGGTTCTTTTCATCTATTTCCAGTACCTTATTCATCTTTTCTAATGACAGGACGATCCCGCCGAAGAGAGGGATTGCTCCGCCAGAAAGACCGGAACCTGCGCCTCTCGGCGTAACCGGAATGCTCTCACGGGATGCAATTTTCATGATCCCGGCTACCTGCTCTGTGCTCTCCGGTGTAATAACAATTTCCGGCATATGAGAATAGAGCTCCACGGAAGTTTCATCATGGGCGTACTTCTCCATCCTTTCAAGCTGGGAGATAATATTCTGCCTTCCCACTAGAACAGCCAGCTCCTCACTTACTTCGGGACTCACCTTTCCATAAATTCCACTTCCGCCTTGTTCACCGTGCCTGCCGGATTTACAATTTTTGAAGTGCTTGTTGACTTTCCCCTGTTTGCCTGGTCCGATGCGCTTGCCGGCTTCATCACAATTATTCATTTTCACCATCCTTTGTATCCAATCTCCTCTGGATCTCCGGAATAACTGCAAAGAGATCTCCCACAATTGCAAAATCCGCCACCTGAAGAATATTCGCATGTTCATCACTATTAACAGCAACGATACATTCTGCAGTTTTGATACCGGCAAGATGCTGTACTGCCCCAGATATACCGATACCCATATACAGGCGCGGGGAAATCGTCTTCCCCGACAAGCCGACCTGATGAGGGTAGCTCACCCATCCTCTGTCAACCACATCGCGAGAGGCTCCCACTTGTGCACCGAAAGCATGCGCCAATTCATCAATCAAATGAAAATTATCACGTTTCTTAAGCCCCCTTCCACCGGAAACGACAAGATCAGCCTCTTCAATTGAGACAGAATCAGCATCCTCCTCCCGTATTCCTGAAACTGTAACGCGCTTATCACACCATGAAGGATTCCAAGGAATTTGGATGATGCTGCCGCTATGGATTTTGCCTGTTTGAGAGTTTTCGGCATGACCAATGCTGGCGATTCGAGACCGATCTTCGGGCAGCGCCTTCATAGACTTCGGCCTGACTGTTGCCATTTGCGGCCTGTGGCGGGGAGTCTTAATGGTAGCCATGATATTACCGCCAATAGCAGGCCGAGTCTGCAGCAGATTCCCAGTCTCCTCCTCAATGGCTAATTCAGTACAGTCAGCGGTAAGCCCAGTGTGAATTTTTACTGCTAGATAGGGCAAAACCGTTCTCCCGGTTGTAGTTGCTGCTGCGAGAAAAACATGCGGCGAATATTCATCGATTAAAGAGGAAAGTACATGTGTATAGGTTTCGCAGACAACGTGTTCCAGACAGGAACTATCAACAAAATAGACAATGTCAGCACCATGATATATCAGCCTGCGAAGTTCCTCTTTATCCATTCCGCTGCTTAATACGATGGAACACAGCCGCCCGCCTAACGTATCTGCCAAGTCCCTTCCACGAGCAAGCAGCTCAAAAGAAACGTCCTTGATTTTTCCCTTATGCTGTTCCGCTAAAGTCCAAACATCTCTCATGCCTCACCCCCTGTACATCCCGAATCTTTTAGAGCTGGGGCATTCCCTGTGGTAGCTTTCTTTCTGGAAAGGTTCTCATTGTTTGTCTCTCTTCTGGAAGCTGCGCTCTTTTGCGGATTCATATTTTCCCTTGGAGGTGCGATCTTACTGGAAAGAAGATCCTTTTGTTCAAGAAATTCCATCAGTTGATCAACCGCACTGCGGATCGACTGATCATCCCCTGCCCTCACTACCGTGCACTTCCTTGATATCGTCGGAGTCTCAATTTTAACTACTCGAGTCGGCGAGCCTTTAAGTCCGAGAACTTCTGCATCAAGATCAAGGTCCCTAGCTCCCCACTTCGTGATTTCAAGTTTCATAGCTCTTTTTTTACCTTTAAGCGTAGGCAGCCTGGGGGAAGCAATTTCCTTTACCACCGTCAGAACAGCGGGCAAAGCAGCTTCAACTATTTGGTAGCCTTCTTCTATAAGACGTTCAGCCTGTATATGCGTATCAGTAATTTGTACGAGCTTCGAAACATAGGTCACAAGACTCATATCAAGCCATGAAGCTATACCCGGCCCCACTTGGCCAGTATCTCCATCCGTAGCCCGCTCCCCAGT
>JAIPFQ010000008.1:0-33239 GCA_021736605.1 Spirochaetales bacterium
CATGTTTTGACTGAGAAATTCCTCTTCAAGTTTCTGAAGCAAGGAATTGCTCCGGACAAGAACTCCGAACTGATTGTATGTAAAATTATGTGTTCCTCTGTGTTCCTGAATTTTAGAAGAAATGAACTCCGACTCTTCAGTTTCATCCTCCGGGTAACTTATGGAAATAGCGCTCCCTGCATCTTCACCTGTCCAAAGTTCCTTGAATTTCCGCTTTGTATTATGTGAAATCACCGTATTTGCAGCGGAAAGTATATTTCCAGTGGAACGGTAGTTCTGTTCAAGCTTTATTTCCCGGGTTTCTGGAAAATCCTTTTCAAAGTTTGCAATGTTTTCGTAATTTGCTCCTCGCCATGAATAAATGGACTGATCATCATCTCCGACGACGCAAATATTTTTATGTCTGCGAGCTAGCAGATGCATCATGTGATACTGAATATGGGAAGTATCCTGAAATTCATCAACCATTATATAGGTGTAGGTATTCTGATAGGATTCGAGAATATCAGGATGCTCTTCGAACAGCTTTATAGGAAGGATTATCAGATCATTAAAATCAACTGCATTGAACGTCTTCATATGATCACAATATTCGTCAAACAGCGGCTTCCAGGGAGAATTTTCCCTGTTCCAGGTGCTTCGTCGGGTTTTTATTTCCCCGAAAAGGTTTGCCAAATAGTATAGATCAAGCTTGTCAAAGGAGATCTGCATTTCTCGAGCAACATTTTTTATCATGGCGTACATATCAGCCTGGTCATAAATAGTAAAATTGGGATGATACCCGAGAACCCGGCAGTGTTTCCGAAGAACTTTAACACCGAAAGCATGAAATGTTGAAGCTGTAAGTTTCGGAAGTTTCTTTCCCGTCAGTTCCTGGATACGTACTGCCATTTCGCGGGCAGCTTTGTTTGTAAATGTAAGAGCGAGAATGGAAGACTGGGGGATGCCCTGGTCCAGCATATTTGCTATTCGATAGGTAATCATACGGGTTTTTCCTGATCCGGCGCCAGCAATAATCAGCAGCGGACCTTCAATGATGGACGCCGCGGTGTACTGTTCTGCATTCAGAGCATGTTTCAAGTTCAGAGGAGGTTTTTTCAAAGCGGAATATCCTTTTAGTGCTTGGGTTTTAACTGCATGTACATATGTATTACCGCTCTTTTGAACGGTACTGTATACAGATGAACAAAAAATCTATTAATTAAATATCTATACATCTTTAATGAAAATTGAAAGAACTTCAATACCAAAGAGCAGTACCAGTGAAACGATTGTTCCGGAGATAATCACTCCGGCAAATGCCGCCAGGATAGTTCTTTTTTTGCCGAGACCGAGGACCCATGCTCCCAGAGTTCCTGTATATGCCCCGGTTATCGGCAGCGGAATAGCTACAAAGAGCATGACGCCGAGGTATTCGTATTTTCGTACTTTTGTTTCAATTTTCATTCGTGCCCGTTCAACGGTTTTATGGAAAAGCGTTCTGTACCAGCCCATTTTATAAAAAAGATGGTGAGCAGAGGAGAGAAAAATATAGACCAAAGGTGCTACAAGGGCGTTTGCGGCAACACAAATGAGATATGCTTCAAAAAGCGGAACCCCTTTAAAGTATGCGTAGGGGATAGCACCCCGCAGTTCTGAAATCGGCAGAACGGATAAAAAAAGCATTTTAAGAAGTACATGTAATTCCATAATATTTTCCTGTAAGCATTAGAATCATAAATACATGCAAAATCACTTGCAAAATAAACAGTTAAATAAGCACTTAAATAGCACTCAAATAGCACTTAAATAGCACTCAAATAGCACTCAAAGCATACCACATTTTTATGAATTTCGGTCAATTTTTTAAAAAGCTGCCGATAAAAATTTTCTCAGTTGATTATTCCGATTACTTTTCTTTCCTATATATTACCAATTGATTTTCAATTGATTTTCGGGTGATTCATTTTTCAGCCTCTTTCAGAAGACGTTTCTGTTCCTTATCTGCGTTTTGTTTTACAATAGAGATAGCATCAGCAGGGCATACCTCATGGCAGCAGTAACAGCGAATACATCTTCCCAAATCAATAAAAAAGGAATTTTTACCTTTCATAATTGCCGATCCTGGACAGATGGCAGCACATTTTCCGCAGGAAATGCACGATTCAGGTTTGATAACTGGTCCATGTTTCCGCTTTCTATAAAGTGGTCCCGCAAGTTTTGAAAGGAAAAAATCAATAACAATAGAACTTTTTGCTCTGCCCTTATTAGGGATAAGAAGGAAATCCTTCGGCCGAACTTCATTGGGGGAAAGATGGGGAAAGCTGATGTCTTCGTACTGCTTGATTTTTGTCAGATTTCTCCGTACTGCAGCTGGAATCGTGCTTATTTCCATAGGTGAATAGCCCATAATATCTGAAGCCGCAGCGTCAAGGGCTGTCGGATCAGCGGAGCCCAGAATGATGCCTACTCCTTTTGGATATCCATTGTTCGGACCTGGACCTTCCATAGCCGTAACAGCATCCATGACAGCGATAGTTCTGGGCAGTGAACTGAAAATATCTAGCAGAAAATTGCCGAACTGTTTTTTTGTCGGATACTTTAAGTGATACGGACTCTTCTGCAGCCCAGGCATCAAGCCGAAAAGATTCTTTACTGCCCCGGTCATGCCCATAAGCTGATGCGTTTTCATTTTTGCAGCAGAAATAATGATATCCATTTCACTGATATGGGAAGTCAGCACTGCTCCCTTTTGGCCGTCAGCTTCAGTATCCTCAGATGAAAGGGGGTATTTTTCTGTCCCTTCTGTGAAATTAAGCCAGGCAGCGCCAGTTTCACGACATACGTCCTGAATTCCGCATACCGAAGCATTGAAATGAGACGTGTGAATCGCCGGCGAATCTCCAACATAAGCAATGCCGCCCCGATCCTGCACTTCTCGTATCAGCCCTTTGATAACAAGCGGGTGTGTAGTAACAGCTTTCTGTGGAGGGGCATCGGAAAGTATATTGGGTTTTATAAGTACTTTCTTATTTTTGAAAGAAAAATCAGAAGAAAGATCTTTTTCAATTGAAGAAAGTACAGAGTTTAAGACAGTGTTCAGTTCAGATTCTGCATATGATGAACATCTATCAATATACACGTTAGAGCTTTCTTTCATGTTTCTATACGAATTATCCATACAGAAGCACTCTACTCTATTCTTTCCTATTTGTCACTATATTGACAGGATACTGTATTAATAGATAGCATGCGTAAAGGAGATATTGAGATATGCTTAATAGTGATGATCCGCATCCCGACTTACGAGGCTGTATTTTTGATATGGACGGAACACTGATCAATACGCTGCCGGATATCAGCAGGTCGATGAATACCATCCTTACGAGCCGAGGATTTCCTGAACATGAAATGGAAGCTTTTAAGGACTTTGTGGGCAGCGGGCTGAAAACAACACTGCAGCGTGCCCTCGGAGGAAATTACAATTCCTTGGCTGAAGAGGAATTTTCATTACTTTTTCGAGAAGTAATGCAGGAATATTCCCTAGATCCAGCGAGAGAATCATTACCCTACAAAGGAATTGAAAATCTGCTGGACAGTCTAGAGGCATGGAAAATTCCTGTTGCTGTATTATCAAATAAAACTGACAGCCTCACTAAACGCATAGCCGCAGAAAGGCTCTCAAAATGGAAATTTGTTGATATAATTGGTCTGCTGGATGAGAAAACCAAGAAACCGAATCCTGTATGGGCTCTGCACATGGCTGAAAGAATGTCTCTTACTGCTCAGGAAATAGCTTTTGTTGGAGATTCAGATGTGGATATGCATACTGCCCGCAAAGCCGGGATGTTTCCCGTGGGAGTCAGCTGGGGTTTTCAACCCCGGGAAAGACTTATTGAAGCAGGTGCAGCTTTGGTGCTGGAAAATCCTGAAGATGCTGAAGAACTCCTGGAACTTTTCAAAAACAGCAGGTACAATATAAAGAGTGATATGGAAAATAACAATAAGTAGCGGAGAAGCGCATATGCTAGCAATAAAGCATGTGTTTGCCCTCTAAGGGCAGGTTTTTCACCTATACTGCAGAAAGGGGTAAGTGATTATGAGTAATAACTTGGAAAAATTAGCCAACCGAGCATCGTATTATATCAGCATGGAACACAACGACTGGTTTAAAAATGATGTCATGACAGTCATCAATAAGGACGATGCAGATGGACTCAATGATCGTTTTTATACAACACTAGCTTTTGGAACTGCCGGTATGCGGGGGATTATCGGGGGCGGTACGAATCGTATTAATCCCTATATGATAAGAAGAATTACCCAGGGACTTGCTAATTATATCAATGAATTTACTGGAAATAATGAGAATGATGGGGAGAGCGGATCAGTTGCTGCAGCATTTGATTCGCGGAATTATTCTGATGTTTTTGCACAGGAAGCTGCTCAAGTTCTTTGTGCTAATGGAATTCATGTGCATCTCTACCCAGAATTGCGGCCGGTTCCCATGCTCTCATTTGCTGTAAGAAAGCTTGGAGCTACCGCAGGTATAACCATTACAGCAAGCCATAATCCTGCAGAGTATAATGGATATAAAGTTTATTGGTCTGATGGAGGACAAGTAACCCCTCCGCATGATGATGGAATTGTGGAAAAAGTTTCAATTCTTGATGATTCTGAAATCAGGGTGATGGATCTCAAAGAGGCTGCAAAAAAGGGACTTTTCAGTTACATTAAAGAAGACATAGACGAAGCATACTTTACCATGGTGAAAAACCTTTCCCTTAGGCCGGAGCTATTTGATACCTATGCCGAAACGGTGAAAATTGTGTATACACCCCTTCATGGCTCAGGCCTTATGCCGGTGGAGCGGATTTTTTCTGACATGGGAATTGAACTTGAAATTGTAGCCCAGCAGAAAGAGCCGGATGGTAATTTCCCTACTGTAGAAAACCCGAACCCGGAAGATGGCCAGGCCATGCATCTTGCCCTTGAACTGGCTAGAGAAAAAAAAGCAGATATTGTTATGGGAACTGATCCAGATTCAGACCGTCTTGGAATTGCAGTTCCAGTAAATAAATCCAAGGAGAACTATACTCTGCTGACAGGTAATCAGATTGCAGCGCTTCTCTGCGACTACCTGTATAGAAGCAGCAAAGAGAAAGGACTGCTTGATTCATCCTGCAGGACCCTGAAAAGTATTGTCACTACTGAATTAGTGAAAAAAATTACTGAATCCTACGGAGGACAATGCGAAGATGTTCTTACTGGTTTCAAATACATAGCTGAAAAAATGCGCGCTTACGAAAATACTGGAGAAACTTATATTTTCGGAGCGGAAGAAAGTTACGGCTACCTTGCAGAACGGGATGTACGGGATAAAGACGCTGTCTCTGCAGCTTTTCTTGCAGCAGAAATGACGTTTTACTACACATCCCTGGGAATCTCTCTTTTGGATCGTCTTGAACAGTTGTGGAATACCTTTGGATATCATGAAGAAAAGACATTATCCTATAAATTTCCGGGACAAAGCGGACAGGATATTATAAAAGGAATCATGAAGGAATTCCGTGATTCCGTATCTGATACAATAGCCGGAGATCCCATTACAGAGAAAACAGACCTCCTTAAGGGGGATAATAATTTTCCTGAAGCTGATGTTCTCATATACCGTCTTGAAGGAGGAAAGTCATTCATCCTTCGACCCAGCGGGACTGAGCCGAAGATTAAATGTTATATTTTTGCTGTTTCAGAGGAAGATAATCTGGAATCTTCTAAAAAGGCGGCTTCGGAAACAATTACTGCCTACACAGCATTCTTTGAAGATATTATTGCTTCTGTGAAGCAGCGTTCTGAATAAAAGTAAAAATTGACTCAGCCGCTTTTTCTTTCTCAGGGCCATTTACTATGACATGGGGGCTTTCTTCAAATATCTCTTTTTGAAAGTTTCTAGAAGCAATATGTTTTTCTATAATTGACGCAGCCTCCAGGGGGACGGTTTTATCCTCCGTAGAAACAATGACCAGAGTGGGGACAGTTATGCTGCTCAAAGCCTTCTTTGCACGTTTCTGAAGCACACGGAGCTGTGAGATGCCGTAAGGAATAATCCAGTGATAATACTCCTCCTCCAGATAATATACTTCAGGATTCTCCTCCCGACTGACTTCATGTTCCGCTTGTGCCTTTTTTCTTGGTTTAAGAATATATCGCAGCAATGGGGTGAGATTAATTGATTTTTGCGCAGTTGCGGTTATGGCTGGAGCTGCGAGAGCTATTCCGCTGCAGTCAGTCTCTTCAGCCAGGATCAATGCCAGGAGACCTCCCATGGAAAGTCCGCTTATATAGATTTCTTCAAATTCTCCCCTGAGATCATAGTAAGCATCCAGTACTCTGCGATGCCAGTCCTTCCAGCCTGTGGAGAGAAAATCTTGTCTGTTTGTGCCATGTCCCGGCAAACGGGGTATTGAGACGGTATACCCTTTTTCATTTAAATATCTGCCCAGGTAATCCATCTCATGCGGGCGTCCGGTGAAGCCATGTATAACGAGTACTGCCTTCCCGTTGCTGCCTCGGTAGAATTTCGGCATACCTTCATTCAGTAGGGTGCGTGTAGGTGATTCAGCTGTTTTTACTTCAGATTTCTGCATTTTGACCTCAAAAAAGTGATATGTTTTTACTCATAAATGACATGAAATATAATAAAGCTTGACATGGAAAAAATCTAGAAGTATGTTCTTAACATGGCAAAAATTTTTTTTATAAAACGGACGTATGCGAATTCTCTTGTGCTTCATCCTTTCCAACAGAAAAAAGATATTATCGAGCTTGTAGAAAAGGAAGCGGTAACTGTTTTATATTCACATAAACCTGATGATGATGAAACCCTCCATGCTCATTATAAATTATATTCACTCATAGATGATGCAGTTAACAACTGGATACAGGAGTTGAAATACATTCCCCGTCTTATATGGTCTGCGCTGACATTCCTGCTGCTCTATTTTTTTACCTCCTTTGCTATTAGAGATGTGATACCCCTTGTGGATGAAATGCTGATTTCCGCAGGAGGTGCTGTTGCAGTATATATGTATGTGGCATCAAAAAACAGAAAATCCGACTTAGCTTCGAAACGAAGAATCGAACTGAAAGAAGTCGTAGATGCCAGCCAAACGGACACCGAACCGGCATTGGTGCCCATTGAAGAAGCCCTGAATATTTATGACGAAATGCCGATAATAACTTTAGCTGATATACTGACTGGGCGGGAGCAGAATAGAGTAAGCCTGAACAGAAATAAAACAACAGAAGATGTCTTTCATAATATGGAAATTTATTTTGCAAAGGATATGAAAAAAAATAGAAAATATATCAGCAGAATACTTTCGCTGAGGAATGAAAAGGATGCTGAGATTTTATCCTCCAATCTTCTTCAGTTGGGGAACACAAAAAAAATAGATCTCCCCCTTATTGCTCTATATATCACTCTGAAGAAACTGTATTAAAATATACTGCTTTGTTCATAGTATGCAGAGGAATCCACAGTTTTAATAGAATTCATAGTTATTAAGAAAAAAATTTCTCAAATTTAAAGCAGAACATAAAAAAAATGTGTCATATACAGTATGGGTTCTCATTATGCTGAAAGTACATTTAGATTTCCTCTGCTTTCTCTGTGTATTTCCATCCTTTTTTATATATGTATTCACTATATTATTTCTGATAGATTAACTCTGCCGTCTCTTTTTATTATCTCTGGGCTTATTTTTTCTTCTGGTACTGTTTTAAATTCTCTTAAAATGTATCCTCTCTCCGTTTATGCCGGTCGCATTTTCTGTATATGTTCGCTGGCAATCATTTTTCTTTTTATTAATCAGGGATTCGGGGAGCATGATCCCTGGTTCGGTGTACCAGTAATTGATGATTCTATGGACGCAGACAGCGCTTTTACTTTACAGGCATGCTGTTTAATAACTGAATCCGCGGTACTCTTAAGTCCCTATAAAATAGAGACTGAGCTTGAATTAATACACATTAACGGCTTGGACGGGGTGCAGGCAAGTGCTGGCGGGAGAATTTCAGCGCAAATCGACCGCAGCATGTATGATTCAAACAGTTTGAAGCCAGGGGCAATCTGTGATTGTGATATTAACATGATTCCAGCGGAAGACGGGAGTTTCAAAGCATATATTGTTTCAGCAGAAATTTCAGGGGTGAAGGATACTCTTCTTACCCGGTTTGAAGAGAATACAGCCGCAATCCATCCGTTTTTTACAAAACTGGAAAAACTTAAGGCATACGGAAAGAAAATAATTCTTAGAAAAATACAGAATCTTTCTTGGGAAAGCCAACTTTTTGTATCTGCATTAATTCTTGGAGAGCCTGTTTATGTATATGACCCGGTTTTTGACGACTGCAGAACTTCAGGATGTTCGTATATCATTGCCCTTTCGGGTATGCATGCAGCAATTTTTCTCTCAATCATATCCCTTGTACTAAGGCCGTTTTTGGGAAAGCATAAGCGGGATTATGTTATCATGCTGCTCTTAATCGCTTATGTCTGGTTTACCGGTTTCAAGCCTTCATTGGTTAGAGCGGCAGGGATGATTTATATCGGCATATTCAGCCGTGAAGCAGGGCGCCCGCAAAAGGGGATTACTGTTCTCTTATACTGCAGTATTGTTCATATGCTTCTGTTTCCCAATTCAGTAAAGTCAGTCTCTTTTATATTGTCCTATTCAGCTTTGGCAGGAATACTTATGGGAAGCAATGTTATGCATGATGTATTTCCATGGTGGATTCCTGCCGCTGTAAGAAGTATGCTGGGAGCCGCATCAGCTGCAGCAGTGAGCACATGGATTTATCTGGCATGGGTTTTTGGTGAGATCGCTCCGATTAGTCTTATAGCAGGTATTCCGAGTATTTTAGGGATAACAGTAACAGTTTTCTGCAGTATCATATATTTAGTACTTCCCAGGATGGAAAGTATTGGAAAACTGCTTGATATCTGTTCTGAACTTATGAGAAACTTGTGGAGCCTGACTGCAGAAGTACCGATGTATCGCATCAACAGCCCTGAAAAGTTATATGGACTCTGTATTTTCATCGGAATTCTGTATATGATGGGAATACTTCTGCAGCTTAATGCAGTTTATAAAAGGAAACGCAATAATGAAACCTATCGTTACACCCTTCAACTACAACTCTCCGGGATCGATCCGGGATTACCTGCGTTCAAAAAATCTCCGCCTGAGCAAGAAATTCGGCCAGAATTTTATGGTTGATGCTCATATGAGGGAACGATTTATACATGCTGCAGAATTAGAGGAAGATCAGAATGCATGGGAGATCGGGCCTGGGATTGGAGCTTTAACCTGTATGGCAGTTCCCCGGCTTGCTTCTCTTCGGGCTTTTGAGTTGGATTATGGGTTCTGTGCTGTTCTTAAAGAAATTTTCCGAGATATTCCTTCATTTGAACTTATTGAAGGGGATGTACTTAAAAATTGGAGCAGGCTAAGAGATAAAGAGGGGATACCTGACCGTGTTTTTGGAAATCTGCCGTATACTATTGGAGCGGTTTTCATTGCATCCCTGATAGAAGAGGGTGTTACTCCTGAGAAAATGGTTTTTACCCTGCAGCGTGAAACTGCTTTGAGGATGACCGCTGTGCCCGGAGACAAAATATACTCTTCTTATTCACTGATTAGTCAGCTTGATTATGACATAGAAATCATTATGGATATTGATAAACAGTGTTTTTTTCCTGTTCCGGAAATCACTTCTTCTCTGCTTGTCATGCGTCGCAGGGAAAAGGGAGCAGTAAGCATGCAGGAACGGAGAATTTTCTTTCCGCTTGTAAAAAGTTTGTTTGCTTCACGCCGAAAGACACTGAAGAATAATTTACAGAGAAGCAGTATTGCAGCTGAATATGGTTTGGAAAATATTAAAGCACTATTTCTAAAACATCAAATTTCCCTGGGAGACCGGGCTGAAACAGTACCATTGGAAACCTATATTAGTATTGTCAAAGATATTAAAGCATTGAAAGAAGACTGAGCAAAAAAACCTGTGAGAATCGGATATTCCCACAGGCTTCGGCTTTTCATTCACATGATTTTTATGTTTTGTTCTTTCAGCAGGACGGAAAAACTCTCTGCAGATCTGCTATACAGAAATTCTGCGGGAAATTTCAGTCCTCTTCAGATGAGAAACGCAGTTACAGCGGTTTATTCTGCCTGAGCTAGGGTAATCGCCGAAGTTATAATTATATCATCTACACTGCAGCCTCTTGAAAGGTCACTGACCGGTTTTGCAAAGCCCTGAAGTATGGGACCGTAGGCTTCTGCACCAGCTAAACGCTGAACAAGTTTGTAGCCGATGTTACCTGATTGCAGCTCCGGAAAAATCAAAACATTAGCCTTTCCGGCAACAGCAGAATCAGGAGCTTTTTTCTTTCCTACTCCCTCTATTATTGCCGCATCAAGCTGCAGTTCTCCATCAATATTCAGATCAGGGCGTTTATCCTCGGCCATCTTTAAAGCTTCGGTAACTTTGTCTACATGCGGGTGGCTGGCGGATCCTTTCGTTGAGAAAGAGAGCATAGCTGTTACCGGCTCACATTCCAGAAAGGTTTTACAAGAATCTGAAGAGGCGATAGCAATTTCTGCAAGTTGTTCAGCCGTGGGTTCTGGAATAGTTGCGCAGTCGGAGAAAATAAAACTACCCTCAGCCCCAAGTTCCTGCTTATCCGTTACCATAACGAAACAGGATGAAGCATAGGCTGTTCCTGGTTTTGTTTTGATGATGGTAAAGGCTGAAACCAGCACTTTCCCAGTGGCGTTTTCTGCTCCTGCAACCATAGCATCGGCTTCGGCAAGACGTACCATCATAGCTCCCCAGTTCAGGGGCTCTGTAATCTTTTCATTGGCCTCTTCCAGTGTCATTCCTTTGTGCTTCCGAAGTTCATAATACTCATAGGCAAATTTTTCGCGAAGTTCCGACGCCTGGGGGTCAACGATGCTCACACCCTTAAGGTTTACACTCTCCTTTTCTGCAGCCTTGGTGATCTCATCAGCATTTCCCAGAAGGAAGACCTGAGATGCAAGCCCTTCATCTACAATTTGACGGCTTGCCTTTACTGTTCTCGGCTCAGTACCTTCAGGGAGTACAAGTCTTTTCTGCATGGATTTAGCTTTGTTTTTCATCTTTTCTGAAAAAGTCATATCTGTTATCTCCGTTACTAGTTTATATCCTACTGTACCATAATAGATATTTTTGATAAATAGAGAAGTATGAAGAAAAAAACTATTGGAATATACGGTCTGGGCCGGTTCGGTTCATTTTGGGCTTCCCTTTTTACTGAAGATTTTACTGTCATAGGATATAACAGGACTCCCCGTGATATACATATTGATGGTGTGCGGCTGGTTTCAGAAGATGAGCTGCTTTCAGCTGACGCCCTATTCATTTGCGTTGCCATTTCCTCTTTTGAGGCGGTAATTCAGTCAGTATCTTCAAGAATCAAGCCCGGTACAATAGTGTTTGATACCTGTTCCGTTAAATGTTATCCGGCTGATATAATGAAGTCCAATTTACCTGAGGGGGTATCTTCTATTGCGACTCACCCGATGTTCGGTCCGGATTCAGCAAAGGATGGGGTTAAAGGGCTGCCAATGGTATTCTCTCCCCTTGAATGCGGACGGGATGAGTCTAGATATTGGTATAAGGTATTCGAAGGGATGGGGATGAAGATGATAGAGATGAGCCCGGATGAGCATGACAGTGAGGCTGCAGAAACACAGGGCATAACGCATGTTATCGGGAGAGTTCTTGGAGAGATGCACCTTGAAGAGAGTCCTATTGCAACAAAGGGCTACAGTAAACTGATGGAAATAGTTGAGCAGACCTGTAACGATCCCTATCAGCTGTTTATGGATCTCCAGCATTATAATCCGTATACCCACGATATGCGAGGGAAATTAAAGCGTTCACTGGATAAGACAATGAAGGCTTTAGCTGATGCTGATCCGATCCGGGGTGGAGACTGCCGTCCATGAGGGTAGCAATTTACACGTTAGGCTGCAAGCTGAACCAGGTGGAAAGTGAGGCTTTGATGGATGCTTTTCTCGGTTTTGGACATCAGCAGGTTCCGATTAATCATGAGGCGGATCTTTACATCATCAACACATGCACAGTTACGAGTAAGGCTGAACAGAAAGCCCGGCGAATAATCAGGAAGTCTGCTGAGAAGCCGAATAAGCCGATGGTTATTGTTACCGGCTGCTACGCTCAAGTTGATCCGGAAATTATTGAGAAGCTTAATGAAAATTTGCTGATCATCCCCCTGGACAGAAAAGCCGAAATACTGCAGATGCCTGAATTTATCGAAAAGAGAAGGGAAGAGGGCATGTCGCTGGAGGATAGTCTTCATGCTTTTCTGAATACAGGAAACAGAAAGCAGGAGCTGAGTTCATCGCCCTTTGATTATGATCCTAACGAATTCAGCAGACATTCTCGAGCCTTTCTAAAAATAGAAGATGGATGTGACAATGTCTGCGCCTACTGCAGGGTACGTATAGCAAGGGGCAGGGCAGTAAGTCTGGATGCGGATACAGTCCTTGACCGCGCTCTCCGGCTGGAGCATATCGGGTATCGGGAAATTGTACTTACCGGTGTCAATATAACGGCGTATTTCGATGCGGCAGAAAGTCATCGACACTTCAGCAGAAGAGACGGAAACGAGCGCGGAGGCATCAACCTGGCTAGCTTGATAAAGAAACTGGACGAAAAACTGAATTATGCAAGAATCAGACTTTCTTCTCTGGAGCCAGAAGATCTTGATGATGAGCTTATTGAGGCGACAGCGTCTTCATGTGTGCTGCCGCATTTTCATATACCTGTACAGAGCGGGTCCGATACGGTTCTTGCTGCGGTGAAGAGAAAGAACCGGACTGACGATGTTGTTCGCGCGGTAACGGGCTTGAGAGCAATGAAGAATGATCCGTTTATTGCTGCGGATGTGATGACGGGTTTACCGGGGGAGACGGAAGAGGATTTTGTCTTGACCATGGAACTGTTAAAACTTTGTGATTTTACGCAGGTGCATGTGTTTCCCTATTCACCTCGGCCGGGTACTCCGCTTTTCAATACTTCCTTGAAAAAAGTTCCTGAATATCTCCGGGATGAACGGGCTGCTGAGGTGAGAAGATTTTCTCAGAAGCAGCATGAAAGGTATATTAAGCGGCATATCGACCATGAGCTTTCAGCCGTTCTTGAGAGTCCTTATGCGGATGAGCAGGCTGGGGAAATGACTGCAGCGAAGAGACTGCATAACTGCCGCGGGCTGACGGAGAATTATCTGCATGTAAAAGTTTTCGGGGTTCCTGCGGATAATCCTGATGATGTGCGAGGCCGAAGATGTATTATACATGTGGATACGTATTATCCTGAGAGCAAGCGTATTGATACCAGTTTTGTCCAATGGTGTGATATTGAAGTTCAAGTATCTTCCTGATACGATACACTGATAAAATTAAACGCTGAAGGATTATTTTGCTTTTTTGGAGTGTTTATACATGAAAGATATTCGAAATCTATGGGCCGGCAGGGTTTTTAAAGGACTCAAATCGCTGGCAGAGTCAAAATCCTTAGATACATCGGCTTTTTCTCAAGAAAGCTTAGTGCTTCAAAAGCCTCCGAAGCCGGAGATGGGCGATATTGCCATCCCTTTGTTCCCCTTTGCCAAGGTTTTCAGGACTGCGCCGCAGAAGATTTCACAGGACTTGGCGGATTATATCAATTCCCGCTATGGAACTGGCGGCAGCTCCGGAAGGGCAGCGGCTGCAGGTCCGTATATTAATATCTTTATTGATCTGCCGCAGCTCACTTTGAGCACAATCAGGAGCATTGAAGAATTGTCTTCAGAGTATGGAAATACTGAATTGTACAAAAACAAGAAAATTATGATTGAGTTTTCCTGCCCTAATACAAACAAACCCCTGCATCTTGGGCATTTACGGAATGATGCCATAGGGGAGAGTGTTGCGAGGATCTGTAAAGCCAACGGCGCAGATGTGCGGAAGGTGAATCTGATAAATGATCGCGGTGTCCATATCTGCAAATCAATGCTTGCTTATCGCGAGTTTGGTGAAGGAAGCACTCCGGAAAAGGAGAATATTAAAAGTGACCATTTTGTAGGCAAATATTATGTGAAGTTTTCCCAGTGGGCAAAAGAGGATCCTAGTGCTGATAAACGCGCTCAGGATATGCTCAAGGCATGGGAAGCTGGTGACCCGGAAGTTACCGCATTGTGGAGAAAAATGAATGCCTGGACTGTAGAGGGGATTGAAGAGACATATCGTAAAACCGGTGTGAGTTTTGATGATACCTATTATGAAAGCAGAACCTATGCAGAAGGGCGGGAAGAGGTCCTGAAGGGGCTTGAACAGGGAACCTTTTACAAAGATGAAGAGGGTACTGTGTGGGCTGACCTTTCGGAGATCGATTTGGATAAAAAAGTGCTTCTCCGGAGAGATGGGACTTCACTGTATCTTACTCAGGATATCGGTACCGCTATTACTCGCCATAGAGATTGGCCCTTTCAGGAGCTCGTGTATGTAGTCGGTTCCGAACAGCGTTATCACTTTCAGGTGCTGTTCTACATTCTCCAGAAGTTAGGCTTTTCTTGGGCTGACGATCTGCATCACCTTTCTTACGGGATGGTGAATCTTCCTGAGGGGAAAATGAAATCAAGGGAAGGAACGGTAGTTGATGCGGATGATTTGGTGGAAGAGCTGCACCGTATGGCAAAAGAAGAGATTCAGCAGAAAAATAGAGAGCATGAAGTGGGAGATTTTGAAAAGACTTCAGAAGCTGTTGCTCTGGCAGCCCTTAACTACTATTTACTGCAGGTCAATCCCAATAAGGACATGGTATTTAATCCGAAAGAATCTATCTCCTTCAACGGAAATACAGGACCGTATCTGCAGTATATGGGTGCTCGTATAAGCAATATGATGAAAAAGTTCAAGCAGAAGCTGGATAACGAGAAAGTGAATGCTGAAGGATCCGCGGCTGAGAGCAGCTCGGTTCACACATCAAGCTCTTTTGTCACTTCTGTTGAGTCTTCGGGAGCATCATTTACTGAAGATCTGGCAGCTCTGTTAGAACTTCCTGAGGAGCGGGAGTTAATAAAACTTCTCGCGGAATATCCTGATACGGTTTTTCAGGCAGGTAAAGAGTTGAATCCTTCAATTATTACCTCCTATTTGTATGATTTATCAAAATCTTTCAGCAGATATTATCACGATATTCCTATAATGAAGGGTAGTGATAAAAAATTAGTATCAGCCAGGGCAGCTTTAAGCAGGGGCATACTGCAGGTGCTGAAAAATGCATATCATCTGGTAGGGATTCCGTTTCTTGAATCAATGTAATCTTGAATCAATGTAATGCCAGCTGGATTGTGAGATAAACTTGTATATAATACAATGCAGATTTGTTTGAATAGCTTGCATTTATGGACCTTTCTGTTCATAATGGAGATTCAGCTGGGTTCTTGAAATATACAAACGGCACAGGCATATGTCTTGACCTCATGGGGTCGTTATGTTATAAGGTATCCTGCATATATTAAGAGTGAGGAAGTAGTACATGTACGTATTAGTTGAAATTAAAGGCAAACAATATAAAGCTGAAGAAGGTGCTTTGTTACGGGTCGATAAGATCGAGAAAGAGGCGGGAGAAGAACTTGAGTTTGATTCCGTTCTGATGGTAAGTGATGGAGATTCGACAAAAGTAGGGCAGCCCTATGTGAAGGGTGCTAAAATCTCCGCTACCCTCGAAGAACAGGTACGGGATAAAAAGGTCCTGGTATATAAGTTCAAACGCAGAAAGGGATATCGAAGGAAACAAGGCCACAGGCAGCAGTATTCCTTGATTAAAGTCCAGAAAATCACAGCGTAGAGCTTGCACACGTAAATTTTTTATCGAATCTTGTATCGAAAAGATAATTAAAGCATTACAGGGAGTAGCATAATGGCACATAAGAAAGGTGGCGGAAGCTCCAAAAATGGAAGAGATTCCGAATCAAAACGTTTAGGAGTGAAACGCTCAAGCGGACAAATGGTAAAAGCTGGTGAAATTATTATTCGGCAGAAGGGAACAAAAGTTCATCCCGGAGAACACGTCGGACTAGGAAGGGACTTTACCCTTTTTGCAAAATCAGCTGGCAAAGTAGTTTTTTCACAGCGTAGGAATAGAAACTACGTCAGTATTGATACTCTTTAAACCTGTCTACTTGTAAATAATAAAGCATGTTTGGATTTTCAGATGAAACATATATAGACGTTGCCTCCGGTAAAGGGGGTAACGGCTGTGTCTCTTTTAGACGTGAGAAGTATGTTCCCCGCGGAGGTCCGGACGGTGGTGACGGCGGAAAAGGCGGGGATGTAGTATTTGTCGTAAAACGTAACCTCAGAACTCTGGCACATCTAAAATCCAAACGTTCGTATAAAGCAGAAAACGGCAGACCCGGGTCCGGCAGGCGCAAGCACGGCAGGGACGGCGAGAATATCCATATTGAAGTTCCGCCAGGTACGCTGATAAAAGATTCCCAAACCGGGGAATTAGTTGCAGATCTAACTGAAGAGGAGACTGAATGGATTTATCTCGAAGGTGGAAAAGGCGGTAAAGGCAATTGGCACTACCGAACATCCACTCGACAGGCTCCTCGATATGCCCAGGAAGGCAAGCCGGCTCAGGAAACAAGGGTTCATATAGAACTGAGAATAATTGCCGACATTGGTTTTGTCGGTTATCCTAATGCTGGAAAAACCTCTCTTCTGAATTTTCTTACAAACGCGCATTCAAAAGTTGCCGGATATCCTTTTACAACAAAAATACCTAATTTAGGCGTCTGTTCATATGGTGAACAGCATATGGTGTTGGCTGATATCCCTGGTATAATTGACGGAGCATCCAGCGGAGCAGGACTGGGCTTCCAGTTTCTCCGGCATATTTCTAGAACATCAGGTATAGCATATTTGATTGATATGTCAGAAGAGAATTTCACGCATGCATACGAATCACTTCAGAAAGAGCTCGGCAGTTATCATAAGGATCTTCTGCACAAACCTGAAATCATTATAGGAACTAAATTAGATCTTCCTGAAGCTCATGAAAATTTAGAAACATGGAAAGAAACACATCCAGACAAAATGATATATCCTATATCGGTGTTTAACGGAACGGGTATAGATCAAGTTAAGCAGCGGTTTATGGCAATGGCAAATGAATGAGTGAGAAAAGAAGCGTTATGCTGGGAGGAACATTTAACCCTCCCCATAATGGTCATGTAGCAGTTATTAACAACTTACTTAATCAGCTTGATATTGATCGGGTTATTGCTGTACCTGCTCATAAACCTGCACATAAAACAATAGGGCAGGAAGTCAGTCCTGAACAGCGTTTAGAAATGACTGAATTGGCTTTTCAAAGCATTTCCGGATGTATTGTTGATGATTGTGAGATACGACGAAAAGGGTTTTCCTACACTATCGATACGGTAATTGAGCTTAAAAGACGATATGGTATTGATGGGAAACTAGGCATTGTCGTAGGTTTCGATTTGCTTGAGGGACTTCCTTTGTGGAAGAACTGGGCAGAGCTGCAGAAACTTGTCTATTTTGTAATAGCGAGACGCGGCAAGGAATCAGTTAAGCAAATCCCGCTGCAGAAGCATCAATATAAAATTCTTGATAATCCGCTGTATCCTATATCATCCCAGGAAATTCGCAATATGCTTCACATTAATTATAATGATTCCAGAGTAAAAGCAGAAATTCCCGAATCTGTTTATTCCTATATCATATCGAAGCATCTGTACAAGACTCCTCGGAAAAATGAGACATCAGAGGAGCGTACATATCCTGATCGAGATTCAGTTGAATGCTTGGTGAAGCAGGAAATCTCAAATGAACGATTTCAACACACCCAGTCCACAGCTGAGATGTGTGTTGAACTTGGTAAGCGCTTCGGTGCTGATGAAGAGTCCTGCTGGTTAGCTGGGATGTGGCATGATATAGCCAGAGAGTGGCCACAGGCAGATCTGATCGAATTTATTCAAGATCATGAGATTGATGTATATCCTGTGGAAAAGAAGAATCCAGCTTTGTTTCATGCTCCAGCAGCAGCTGAACGCTTAATTTCTGAACTTAATGTTACAAACGAAGATATATGGAAAGCTGTTCGCTGGCATACAACGGGTCATCCTGATATGGGAAAATTGGGATATGTACTGTTTATTGCTGATTTTGCGGAACCGAGGCGCAGCCATTTGGATAATGATTTGCGGATGAAGATTCTCGGAATGGAAAGCCTGGAAGAGATGATGTATTATATTTATACATTACAGAAAAAACATTTTGAAGAGAAACAGATACCGTTTACTTCTCCCGGGCTGGATCTTTATAAAAAGTTGGAGCATATGCTCAGTGAAAAGTAAAATTCAGAGCTGAAGCACCAAAGGGAATGCCTATTTTTAATACATATAAGCGCTGAATGAGGAAATAGCGGGATTTGCGAATTTGTATGATACCATGTAGAAGTTCCCTTATAAGTAAGCTTCCCCCCTTCATATTTGCTGTAACAGTAGTCTTTTTTAGCGTTCTGATGATATCCTGTGAAGAAGAATCCCCATTGGTGCTGCCGACAATACATCCGAGTATTACAGAAACGGTAATTGTTTTTCCAGAAGCTGAAATGGCTGGTGATTCTAGCTCTTATGATCTACTCTATTTTCTGGCTTATAAAAAGAAAGAAATAAGAAAATTGTATGTTATACAAATACCTTGGAAACGACTCCCTGCAGAATTTAAAGCGGATGATATTTATCCTGATGCTGGTGATTCGGATTTTAAGAGTTTGTTGAACAGTTTTTTCGGCAGTCAGATAGATTACGTATATGTTGATAAGGAAGCTGCTGCTGATAAACTGCTGACAATAAGCAGAAAGCTTTCAGAGAATAATTCAGAGAAGTCATCAGAGTATGAGGGGCCGCTGAAGGCAGAATCTGGTAATTACTCTTCGAATGTATGGGAAGTACTTATTCCCCAATCAAAGTACTATGCCCGAAAAGAAGTATTTGAAAATATGAAGCAAATATTTAATGGTGATGTTTCCTCAAGAGCTGTACGAAGATCTTTTGAGTTTCTTTCAGAACTGGGGAAAGCACCGCTTATGATTCCCCTTGAATATGATAAAGAAGGTATTGTATTATATAATGGAAGTCTGCTTAAAATGAAAATAGAATATTTGAAAGAGTTACTGCAAAATAAATAAGAGTTTTCAGCATATTCAGCTTTTTCATTTTTTTTCATCTGAATAGCTAAAAATTTTTTAACAAAAAGGAGTTAAAATTAATGACAAATCCCCATATTGAGGGAGCAGCTAAAGAAGCTGCTGCTTTCATCGATAATCACAAGGGAGAAAACACTGTGCTTCTGGATATTTCATCACAAAGCGGGTGGACCGACTACTTTATTATTTCAACAATTAGAAGCAGCGGGCATATGCGTGGACTTATACGTGAACTTAAAGATTTTTTAATAAGTAAAGAACTGCCGATAACACATAAACATAAAAAAATAGCAGATGATGATTGGATTCTCATTGACTGCGGAAATATTGTCATACATCTCATGTCTGAAGAAGTAAGAAGCTTTTATGATCTTGAGCGTTTATGGTATAACGCTGATATAATCAACTACGCTTCATAAAAAGTTTCATAAGAGTGCAGGTACTGTCACAAAGGGGTAGTTACTGCTTGAGCAATTACCCTTTTAAAGTATCCTGAAATCAAGAAATGTCATAACTATCAACAATTATTCATCGTAATCAATAATGTCCAGACCATCTTCGTAGACGATTTCTTCTCCATCCTCCTCTTCAATATAAAAACCTTCATCGTTGAGGAAATCTTCATCGTATTCATCTTCAATAGTTTCGTCATCTAAAGCATCATCGTAGATGTCATCAGATGAGAATTCGTCTTCGTACTCCAGCGGGTATTCTTCGAATTCTTCATCTTCTTCGAGATAATCGTCCTCCATTGGTTCGTCATCATCGAAAAAGTTCATGCAGGCTGCCTCCTGAAAGATAATATTAAAATCCTCAATAATTTCCCATCCCAATTCTAATCTATGGTATGATTAATTCTTATGTCAATAGCTGGAAGAAAATTTTTAATTTGACAGCCCGGTATTAATTAAGTAAGCTCATCGTAGTATGAAACGGAGCATTTTACAGCAGGGCATTAAACTGTCTGCACCAGCAAAAATAAATGTACACCTCGAAATTGGGCATATAAGAGAAGATGGATTTCATGAACTCTGCTCGGTTTTTCAACTGATTAATCTTTATGATGAGATTGAGATACAGCCTGATTCTTCAATCAGCGGGCTGGTATTTGAGAGCGATACTCATCTCCCCTCTGATAATACCGTAGCACGCTCTTATGAACTGTTCAAGGCTTCTACTGAAATATTTCAAGGCTGTCGCATTCACTTAGTTAAACGGATACCCCAGGGCAGCGGCTTAGGGGGAGGTTCTGCTGATGCGGCTGCAGTTCTAATAGGGCTCAATTACCTTTATAATTTTCCCTTGAACACAAAACAACTCCTGAAAATTGCTGAAGAAATTGGCAGTGATGTGCCATTTTTCCTTCATGCTGCAGCTGCTGTTGTGGAGGGACGTGGAGAAGTCGTAACTGAACTTGAACTAAATCATTCTTATGAAGCGGCAGTAGTTATTCCGGAAATTTCTATATCAACTCCCTGGGCTTATAAACAGCTTGATATCATACGGGAAAAATCAGTTCTGAAACTTCCGGGCGGGGAACATTTCCCTGTATTTGATAGAGAAGCCTGTATACTGCAATACCAGAAGAGAGCTGAAGAGTGGCCTTTTTTTAATAGTTTTCAGCCTATTATGGAGAACAAGTTTCCAGTATATAAGGAAATACACGAAGAATTGATCCGCATGGGAGCAATTTTTACAAGTCTTTCCGGAAGCGGTGCGGCTTTTATTGGGATTTTTTCTTCAGGCTATCTTTCTGATGAAAAGATAATTTCTCTTCGTAAGAGGTTTTATCAAGTTGAATCAGTAAAAATACTTGCTAATAGCCCATTTGAGAGTTACAATATTTCATAGGTATCTACTTTGCTGCAAATGGAGGAACTATGGAAATTACTGACATCCGAGTAAGAAAGGTAACGACTGATGGTAAGCTTAAAGCGTATGTGACGGTGACATTTGATGATCAATTTGTCGTTCATAATGTGAAGGTAATCGAGGGGAAGAATGGTGCTTTCATTGCAATGCCGAGCAGGAAAACAAAAAGTGGTGAATATAAGGATGTAGCGCATCCCATAAATTCAGATTTCCGCGGCATGCTCCAGGAACGAATATTAAGTGAGTATCAAAAAACTCCAGAGGAAGAAGAGAGTTAAGAAAATATATAAGTTTTCATAAATCGGTATAGACATATTTTAAAAAAATGTATAATCTTCCTAAAGCAAAATACTCGAACTAATAACAGGACAGTAAGCTGTCCTGTTTTAATTGGGGCGTCGTCAAGCGGTTAAGACACCGGTTTTTGGTGCCGGGATCGCAGGTTCGAATCCTGCCGCCCCAGTATTCCGGGTGTTTCAGAAAGAGAAAATATTATTTTAATCAATTTTTTAATTTGAGAATTAATCAGGGAATTAATCAAAGAATTAATCAGAAACTGCACTGTACAAAATACACGATCTGAATATACTTGTACAAAAGAGGAATTGAAAAGAAAGGAAAAGGAGATTTCCATGGATCAGAAAACGCTTGTTGCATATGAAAGAAAGGTATTTACAAAAGGCGCTGCAAAACAGTTACGGCGTGAAGGAAATGTTCCTGCAATTGTATATGGAGCCAAAAAAAATTTACCCATATATCTGAAAGAAAATGAGTTTGCTAATCTCTTGAAAAACACATCTGAGAGTACCATTATCAGCTTAAAAGTCGGCAGAAAAAAACATGACGTGCTGATCAAGGATTATCAGGAAGATATATTAAAGAATATATTTCTGCATATAGATTTCTTTGAGGTTTCTGCAGGAAAAACTCTGAGAACAAATGTTCCTATCATCCTTCAAGGAGATCCGGTTGGAGTAAAAGAAGGCGGACTGCTTGAGCAGGTTATGCATGAAGTTGAAGTGGAATGTTTCCCGAAGGATATTCCTGAGCATTTTGTTGTAGATGTTTCAGCGCTTGAGATGGGTGAGAGTCTGCATGCCGATACGATTGAAGTTCCGCAGGATGTAAAAATGCTTCTTGACTTGGATAGAACCATAGTTACAGTAACCGCACCGAGAAGTGAAGAAGAGGAAACTGAAGAAACTGAAGAAACAGAACCGGAAGTTATCGGTGCCGCTAAAGAGGAAGATTCAGAAGAATCTGAAGAATAGTGAATTATCACAGCATTATAGGCCTTGGAAATCCTGGAGAACGATATCAAAAAACCCGGCATAACGTCGGGTTTTTAACATTGGATCTCCTGCAGAAGAGATTCGATCTGGTATGGAAGAAACCTTTCTGCAGGAATTATAAGATTGCGCGTTCAAAAATTTCAGACACTTCAATTTTATATATTCAGCCATTAACGTATATGAATAATTCCGGGCAGGTCCTTCCTCATCTGATAAAACGGTATCAGCTTGCACCGGAACATATCTGCATAATATGTGATAATATGGATTTAACTCCTGGAACTATAAGAATTAAACAGGGGGGAGGCACAGCCGGGCACAATGGACTGAAGTCATTAATTGGATTTCTGGGTTCAAACGCCTTTATTCGGGTCTATATTGGTATAGGAAGGCCGAGTCAAAGTCAGTCAGTTGTAGATCATGTCCTTGGAGTCCCGGATGCTGAAGAAATGAGCCTCCTTGAAAATGCAATAGAAAAAGCAGCGGATGCTGTAATGAAACTGGCTGAAAACCTGCCTGAGAAGGTAATGAATGAGTACAATCGTAAAGGAAATTCAGGATAAAATAGCTGAGAAGATTATTGAATTATCTCTGCAGGATTCACCCCTGATTATTGCATATTCCGGCGGCCCGGACTCTACAGTTCTGCTGGATGCTTTAGTACTTATTCGGAACAGATACAGAGATTTGTCCTATAGCTTGAAAGCAGTTTATATCAACCATAGGTTGAGATCCGATGAAGAATTACATCGGGAAGAAAAACTGATGAAGAAAAATTGCGCCAAGCTTCAAGTCCCGTTAATAATACGGAAAATTAAACGAGGAGAAGTACAAGCTCATGCATACGCTCAAGGGGGAAGAGGCATTGAAGATGCTGCCCGCATTGTTCGGTATCGTGAGTTAATTGAAGAAGCTGGAAAAGATAACTCCTCTATTCTCACAGCTCACAATTTTGATGATCAGCTTGAAACAATGATTATGCGGTTTTTCCAAGGAAGCAGCATTAGTGGTCTGAAGGGAATACCTTTGAAAAACAATGGTATTTTCAGGCCGATGCTGTCAGTTGATAAAAACTCTGTATACCAATACTTGGAAACCAGAGGATTGGAGACCTCAATTGATTCAACTAATTTAGCCGAAGTGTATAAGAGAAACAAATTGCGTCGCATTCTGCCCGCTTTTGAAAAACTTTTCCCGGGTTACAGGAATTCACTTTTTGATCTTTCTGAAAAGATGGAGATGCTGCTTCAGGAGCTTGATGCAGGAAAACCGAAATATGCTGATTTTTTTAATATAATGCGCAGTAAGGGAGATGCTGCAGGTGATGCTCGTGTTTGTATTGCTCCAGAAAGAATTTTGGGACTATCAGAATACAGAAGATTGGAGTTTCTTTATCATGTGTGGGATGTAAGCATAGGGAAAGGTCTGGTTCTTCCATACTCAAGTGTAAAAACAGCGTTATTGTATTTTGAACATGTGTATGAAGGTAAAAATACAATCAGCGACGGGATACATACCTCAGGTAAGTTTGATTTTTCCATTGATATAGCCGGCAGCAGAATCTTTTTTCATAAGGATAAAATTATTTGGGAAAGAGTGGTTGTCCCTGCTCGAAAATTTGGGTATCTTAAGGTAGTACATACTGTTGATTCCCGGTTGAGAATTGCGGATAATCACTATATGATGGACATACACATACGAGGCAGTTTTTCCGAAAGTGAATTGGGCCTTGTAAAGGACTATCTGAGTTTTCCTCTTATTATCCGTTCTGTGCAGGAATCAGATACCATCAGCACTGCTTCGGGAACAAAAAAGGTGAATAAACTCTTTAAAGATTGGAAAGTTCCAGCTCAAAAACGCTGGGAAATACCGGTTATTGAGGATATGAACGGCATTCAGGCAGTTATGGCTGGAAGTTTCGGTTATTTTGATCGTGTTGCTTATAGACATTTACTATACACATCTGAAGAAGATACTTTGATTCCAGTTTTTCCAGATGGTACTGATAATGCTGATAATGCTGATTCATATTCTGATTCTGATGAGGACACGAGCAATACTGCGGTAAACCAGTCAAGGAATATTGAACTTAATTCGAATACGTATGTAGTTTTAAAATTACGTAAAATTGGAGATGAATTTGGCGAATAACAACGATAATAGACAGAACAACCAGAATAACCAAAATAACTCAGGCGGTGGTCAAGGCGGCGGTGGACCGAAGTTTGATTTCGGTAAAAACAGATTTGCCCTCTTTTTCCTCTTGTCGTTAATAGTTATGTTTGCTGTGATTCTTGTATCTAACAATGGAGCAGGGGCTCAGGAAGTTCCCTATTCAACATTCATTAATTATGTAGATTCTGGATCAATAAAATCTGTAGAAATAATGGATAATAATGAACTGTATTTTACCTTGGACTCAGATACAAGTTTTGCACAGAGGTACCAATCCAGGATTCCATATTTTGATGATCAGCTGATGCCTAAGCTTTTAGAGAAGGGGATTGTAACCAAGGGAAGTGTAAAAGGTGTATCACCGCTTCAAGTGTTTTTTGAAATCATCCCATGGGCGATATTTATCTTTTTCTTCTGGTTTATGTATAAACAAATGCAGGGATCAGGAAATAAGGCCTTCTCTTTTGGAAAAAGCAAAGCTAAAGAGTACAAAGAAGATAATGTTAAAGTGACCTTTAAGGATGTAGCCGGTCAGAACGAAGCAAAATATGAACTCCAGGAGGTTGTTGAATTTCTGAAAAGTCCTGATAAATTTGTGAAAATCGGTGCTAAAATTCCTAAAGGCGTAATGCTGGTCGGACAACCAGGTACTGGAAAAACTCTTCTAGCAAAAGCTGTAGCCGGGGAGGCAGGAGTCTCTTTTCTGCACATGTCAGGTTCAGATTTTGTTGAAATGTTTGTAGGGGTAGGGGCCAGCAGAGTCCGAGATCTTTTTGATCAGGGCCGCAAGAGCGCTCCAAGTATCATTTTTATTGATGAGCTGGATGCTGTAGGGAGAACAAGAGGTTCAGGATACGGCGGCGGTCACGACGAGAGAGAGCAGACTCTTAACCAGATGCTTGTAGAAATGGATGGTTTTGAAACAAAAACTGGTGTTATTGTTATCGCTGCAACAAACAGACCAGATGTTCTTGATCCCGCACTGCTGCGGCCAGGCCGTTTTGACAGGCAGGTAGTTGTCGATTTACCTGATGTAAAAGAGAGGGAAGCAATATTAAAAATTCATTGTCAGAAAATTCAGTTGGAAGAGTCAGTGGATTTGAGTACTATTGCCCGAGCAACACCGGGTACTTCCGGAGCTGATTTAGCAAATCTTGTTAATGAAGCTGCTCTTTTTGCAGCGAGGACCTCCGGGACAATAAAAGTATCAATGCAGAATTTTGAGGATGCAAGGGATAAGATCCTCCTTGGAATAGCAAGGGAGTCAAAGGTAATGACGCCGGAGGAAAAGAAAGCTACTGCATATCATGAAGCAGGCCATACTCTTCTGCATTACTATTTAAAAAATGTGGACCCCCTGCATAAAGTAACAATAATTCCTCATGGACAAGCTCTGGGATTGACACTTTCCTTACCTGAGAAAGATGCATATACAAAAAGAAGTGCCCAGCTTATAGATTGGATAAAAGTTGCCATGGGCGGTTTTGTAGCTGAAGAAATAATTTATAAAGATACCACAACAGGAACATCAAATGACATAAAGCAGGCAACAAATATTGCCAGAAGAATGGTTACAGAATGGGGAATGAGTGATCTTGGTTTTGTATCCTTTGGTCAGGAAGATGAACCTTTGTTTATTGGTAAAGAAATTGCCCAGCATAAAGATTATTCAGAGGATACTGCAAGAAAAATTGATGCTGAAGTATCAAAAATCCTGGAAAAGTGCTTAAAGGAGACAAGAACCATACTGAAAGAGCATCAGGAAGAACTGGAAAAACTGACTGAGGCTCTTGTAGATCGTGAGACCATGGATGATATGGAGATTAGAGAGCTCCTTGGAATGGAAGCACGTGTTTCTACTACAAGTATGAAAACTAAATGATCCGAATAACGAGAACTCATGAGTAATAACTACATAAAAGGTATAAGAAATTTCTGCATTATTGCCCATATTGATCATGGGAAATCTACGCTAGCGGATAGATTCATCGAGCGGGCTAAAATAGTCGAATCCAGGAATTTTCAGGACCAGATGCTTGATTCTATGGATATTGAACGCGAGCGCGGAATTACAATAAAATCTCAAGCCATAACCATGCCCTATAAAGCACTTGACGGCCAAGTGTACGAGATGAATTTGGTTGATACCCCGGGACATGTTGACTTCTCCTATGAAGTTTCCCGGGCTCTATCCTCCTGCGAAGGTGCACTGCTTCTAATTGACGCATCTCAGGGTGTAGAAGCCCAGACACTGGCAAATATGTATATGGCCATGGAATTAGATTTAGAAGTAATACCTGTGGTGAATAAAATCGATTTACCTAGTGCTGATATTGAATCAGTAAAGAAGCAAATAGATCATGATCTGGGTCTAGATCCGGATGCGGCTGTGATGGTATCCGCTAAGACAGGTGCAGGTGTTGACGACCTCCTTGAAGCAGTCGTTGAATTTATTCCACCGCCGAAAGGGAATTCTGAAGCACCTACCAAAGCGTTAATATTTGATTCCAATTATGACGCTTACAGGGGCGTTATTGTTCACGTACGTGTTTTTGATGGGGAAATTAAAAAGAATGATGAAATAAAAATTTTCTCAAACAGTGCCGTATATAAAGTTGAAGAAGTAGGTTTTTTTCAAATAGGTTCCCATAAAAAAAATGCCCTCCGCGCAGGAGATGTAGGGTATATAATTGCCGGTATAAAGGTGATTTCTGATGTGCGGGTAGGTGATACTATCACTTTAACAAAAAATCCCAGTAGTGAACCGCTGCCAGGTTATAAGGAAGTTAAACCTGTTGTGTTCTCATCGATTTATCCAGTCGATTCAAATGATTATGAAGAACTGCATTCTGCAATTGATCGTTTGAAATTGAACGACGCATCTCTTATATATGAAAAAGATAATTCAATAGCACTTGGATTCGGGTTTAGATGTGGTTTCTTAGGACTTCTTCATTTGGAAGTAGTTCAGGAACGCTTAGAAAGGGAATTTGATTTAACCATAGTTTTTACTTCCCCTTCCGTACGGTACAATGTCTTTTTACATGAAGATGATGAAAAACATGTAATTGACAATCCTCTTGAATTTCCTGATCCGACAAAAATAGCTTCTGCTGAAGAGCCCTATATACAAGCAAATCTCATAACGCCGAGCGAATTCGTCGGTAATATTATTAATCTCTGCCTTGAGAAACGGGGAATTCAGACAGCCATGAATTACCTTGATGAAAAAAGGGTAGAACTAATTTACGAAATGCCTCTGGCAGAGGTCCTTTTTGATTTCTATGATCGTCTGAAATCTGTTAGTCGCGGATATGCATCTTTTGATTATGAATTGATCGGTTATCGTAAGACGGATTTAGTGCGCTTAGATATTTTAGTGAACGGGAATGTTGTAGATGCGCTCTCTCAATTAGTTTTTCGTGAAAATGCACAATTCAGAGCTAGAAAAGTGTGCAGAAAACTGCGAAATGAGATACCAAAACAGCAGTTTAAAATTCCTATACAAGGAGCTGTGGGAAGCACAATCATTGCTAGGGAAACGATATCTGCATTTAGAAAAGATGTGACTTCAAAATGTTACGGCGGAGATATTACAAGAAAGCGTAAACTCATTGAGAAGCAGAAAGAAGGTAAGAAACGTATGAAGATGGTCGGCAATGTAGAAGTGCCGCAGAAAGCATTCCTCGCAGTTCTCAAAGGGGATGAAGAAGAGTAGGGTGCTGCAGAATACAATTAATTCATATTTTAATAGAGATAGTAAAAAAATCAGATGTGCAGTATCAATAAAAAACAGCCCTTTTTTTGGGGCTGTTTTTTTGATTACCTTATTGCATGCATACAATATGCATACAATATGATAAAGGAAACCGAATAAACTTGAATCCCTCGATTTAATTATTATTTAGAGGACTAATTTGACTGAAGAAGATGTTCATAAAGTTATCTTCCAGTTTATCTGATTCCAGAATCATGGAAGAAAGTTCCTGCTGCTGAACCTGCTGCAGATAATAGGGGAATATATTTACCATACTATTTATTCTTTCATCTTCAACAGTCTGTTTGTCTGTACACTTTGCTACAGTTATGCTATTTGACAGAATCATCGGTTCAGTAAAATCGCCGACACTCTGAGAAAAAAGTTCTTTCATTATGAACTCATTAGCAGATTCATTACCTAATAAGCCTTCAGAATCTGCTTGAGATAATGTTTTCAGAAAAGAAGTCCCTCCATAATTAAGCGGTGCAGGATTGGTGGAGAAAACCTCTTTATCCAATTCGGATGCCGCTGAATTAAATCCGTCGTTTGACGCTTTTACAATAAAGGATTCAGCTTTTTCAATAAAAAAATCTTCTAACAGAGCTTTTTCATTCTGTACTAAATAGCTTCTTATATCACCTATTGTGTTTTCATCATCCAAATCAGGAGGCTGCGGAGTTTCATTCACTTTATAAATGGAATATCCGAACTCAGTTTCTATCAAATTACTGATATCCCCGGATTTTAAAGAAAAAACACTGTTTGCTTCTTCATCGGAATTTACATTACTTCTAAGATCGTAAAAATAGGTCCAACCTAAATTTCCGCCTTCATTGGCAAATGAATCTTTTGAATAAGTCTGAGCAGCTTCTTCAAAAGTTAACTCCTCATTTTTAATTTTTTCATAAACTGATTCAGCCTCTAGTTCATCTTCACCAAGCGATATAGTACTCAGATTAACCTGACTGAAAAGCATCATATTCTCTATGGCATATGCTTTTACCTGTTCAGCAGGGTACTCGTTTAATTTAAACGAAATATAATCAAAAGCTTTCTCCTCTCTTCCCTGCTCAATAACAAATTCAGCTTCATTCTGATTTGAAAACGTGTTGACAAGATCTGTAATTACCTGCTGTTGAATAAATTCATCATGAATTTGATTTCTTACTTCCTGTCTTTCTGACTGAAGGGTATTGTTATATATTTCTTTATCAAAAGAACCATTCTCATTAATATAAGGGCCATTATTCAGAAGATATTCATTCAGGCGCTTTTCTGTAACTTCTAAACCTGCCTTTTCAGCTCTTTGCATCAGATCCATGAAAAAAACAGTATTATTAAAAGCAGTACGCCAGATCTGATACATCTGCCATTGATAATTTTGATCTGTAACTTCCTCATCCCAGTTTGATGCTACAGATTCTCTTTGACGATAAAAATACGAATTATAAGAGTATGTTATGGGTTCGCCATTATATGATCCGAAGGAAAGTTCTTGAGAAGAAGATGAAGGCAGGAAACCGCTGATCGCCGGTCCTGCAACGAAAGTGATAATGATTAAAACCAAAATAACAATACTGAAAATCCAAATAGCAGGATGCTTTTCTTTTCTAGCCGAAGTAGTGTTATCTTTTGTATCTTTTTTTTCTGACATGTTAAAGTTCCTTTCAAGATTCAACTTGTGGTATTCTATGTGCTCAAGAAAAAATAGCATGTAGACGTATATATGTCAATTATAAGAGTAGTTGACAAGTGAATACTGTTTACTTTATAGTAGTGCAGAAGCCGGAAAATTGTTAGTCAGGACAATTAAGAACGATTCGGATGGACATATAAAGTTTTTTAAATATGTTTTTTTTATACCGGTATGAGATTTACTAATGAATACTGCATGTTGATTTTTCCTTTTATCAGGAATTATACATGGGGGCGTAGCGAAGATGGTTATCGCGCCGGCCTGTCAAGCCGGAGATCGCGGGTTCAATCCCCGTCGCTCCCGTTTAT
This sequence comes from Spirochaetales bacterium, assembly GCA_021736605.1. Taxonomy (GTDB): domain Bacteria; phylum Spirochaetota; class Spirochaetia; order PWKH01; family PWKH01; genus JAIPFS01. Next base: position 30,436 of record JAIPFQ010000008.1, read on the forward strand.
TATTATTTTCGGGCTGTAGCGCAGGGGCTAGCGCGCTTGGTTCGGGACCAAGAAGTCGGCGGTTCAAATCCGCCCAGCCCGAGATAGAGTCGTCTGAATGGTATTTCCATTCGGACGACTTTTTTTATGAAGTATGCGGATTTGAAACGGAGTTTCGGCGCGAACCGGTGAGCGCAAAGCGGCAGTAGGCCGCTTTAGAAATGGAGGCGGGGCGCAGGGCGGCACGCTGTACCCAGCGTGAAGACCGAGAACCAAATCCGCCCAGCCCGAGGTAATTTAATTTACTTCAGTTTAATGATATAACTTTTTTTCTTTTTTTCTAATCTTCAAAAATCAAAGCCTGTAGCAAAATCTGTAGCATTTTTTAATTTCCTTAGATTACTATCAGGAGCTTACTTTTATGGATAAAAAGCCCTACTCTCTTTATAAGCGACGTCTGGATTCCGGTCGAACTGTTTATTACGCAAGATTTCGCCTTAATTTAAGTATACCATAAAAATTAAAATTGCTTACAAATTATCCGAATAAGTGTTAAACATTCATATTATATTTCATCTTCCAAGAACAGTATCTTCAATATCAGAAATCTTATCAGCTACATCATTTCTATCATCGAAAATGAAGGAACACAAATTTTGTATAAGAGCATACATAACAATATCCTTCTGTTTTGAATCGTTCCGGATGATCTTGGCATATTCATGATCTTTCATATACATAAGATATATTCGGTGTAGTTTCTTCTCAATCGATAAGCCCTCTTCACTAAGAGATATGAGTTCATTTAGATCTCCTTTATTCAGAATATGTTTAACCACATCAAGTGAATTGATCTGCTGCTGTGCAATTTGCTCATTACACCACAATTCGGGATCACTCGTCTCATATTCAAGAATATTTGCAGGGACATATCCAGTACACATACTAATTAACACTGTTATGAACTGGCTAGATAGTAATGGATTATTCATCTCCTTGCTCATACTCTCCACTATCCAAGCAAGAAGTTCAGGATAGAACCCACAAGAGCGAAGCTCCTGCAAAGCTTGTTGTCTTTTTAATGAAAAATCAGTAACACTCGATTCGTCTGCTTGAGAAAACAAATTCTGAAAAACTTCATATATTCCTTTATGTTTTGTCAACCAGGAACCTCTTTGCGAGAGTAGATATTCGAACCAACGACAAGTACCTTTCCGATGTTCAACTGCTGTTCGCTCCTGACTATAATTCGTACCAGGAAAATCTTGCTGAAACCAAACAATCGGAAAAAAATCAGGGACAGGCGTATCATAAAACTCTTCGTAGTCCGTGAAGATAGGGAACTTCACTCCCGGATACATTCTGCCGGACTTTATCCGTGTGAAGAAATCGATCATTTCTGGGAACATGAGGTTATTTGAATAACATTTTTCCCACACATGAAAAGCCGACTGATATTTTGAGATCTTCTCATCGATGTACTTTGGAGAATCGATGATGGTGAGGGTATGACGATAAATAGATAGCCGCTCGTCCCGAAAGAGTCGTTCCATAATATCTCGAATTGGTATAGAGAACGATTTCATCACTATCAAAAGATGTTCATCAGGGTCGTGGATGAATGTTCGTACGCGTTCCACACTTTTCTTTACAGCATCGCTTCCATTTATCATTTCAAGACTCATATACACTCCTCTTTAGAAAAGTTTCCTAATATCAGCTTTGTAAGGTAGAAACTAATATTGAAACTATTGTTTGCACATGCACTTCATTACTCCTGTGCAGCCACACCTCTTCCTGAACTGACTTCTTTATGATCTTGTGAATCCTTCTGTAATGAAATACTTTGATCCTCAGACTTTTCTCAGTTTTTTTTCTATTCTTCAATTTCTTCTATCTCTCTCCTTGCAACTTCACCCCACTTTTCAAGCAGATCATCATAGGATGTACACTTGGTATATTTATCATATGTAATTCTCAGTTCAGTCAGGTCTCTGGCTGAACCATCATATGAGAACCTGAGGAATGGATAGTTAAAATTCCACTGGAGGATCTTTTTTGCTTGATTCCTATGAGGACTATATGATGTGTAAAATTGATAATCTGTTGGATTTGAACTACTCTCGTTTTCCTTAATCTCTTTGAAGAATCTGTAACAATCTAATAGCTGTCTCTTTCCTTTATCAATCATCGTATTGAGATTCTTAAATGGCTGTTTCACCGGTATATCTACTCGAAGAAGATACTTCACCAACATCTTGTCTGAAACGTATGGATTTTCACAAAGCTGTACAGCAGGGTATTTCATATGTACAGTTATTCCTTCCTCTGTAATAAACCGGTAGAAGAAGTCATACAGATCAGAATCGTCAATACTATCGGATCCATTTATATCTACGAAGAACCTCTCAGCGGCATCACCAATCGATATGGAAAGTGACAGACAATAATAACACCCTTCATGCAGACCGGAGATTTTTGCTATGTAGGAAAGATCAACCCCCATCAATCGAGAGTCTTCCTGAACATAGAAGCCATATTCACTCAAAGGAACAAATACTTCCTTTCTAGGAAAGGATAAGAGCCGATTGTCATCAATACCAAGAACATTACCTACGATCTGCCTTAGAGAGGTCTTAACCTTTTCAGATTTGGGAAGCTCTGTGTATTCAAGTTTCTTCTCGCTATCAACTTTCAGCGGGAAAATCAGTCCCTTATCCTCATATTCTTCATAGGTCTTGATGCAATCTGAGAATTGCATGGTGTAGTCATACTCGTTCACCTCAGTTGACGGATCTGCGATACCACAGGCATCAAGAAGCATC
>JAIPFQ010000138.1:0-5476 GCA_021736605.1 Spirochaetales bacterium
ACTTCACCGCAATCCCTTCGCTGGTGACCTCCCCCTCAACGGGGATCGATTCAACCTGGGCAGATACCTCTGTATCGTTCTGCAGGGCATCAAAGGAGACCACAGCTTTCTGCCCCTCCTCCACTGCATTAATATCATACTCGTCAACTTCCACTGTTGCCCGGAGGGCACTGACATCAACAATGCGAGCTGCTGCATTTCCGGCACTTACCACATCCCCCGGCTCTACATCCAATCGCGTCACCGTACCGCTCAGGGGCGCATACAGCTTTGTCTTCTCCACATCATACTCAAGAAGTTCCCGTTCCTGCCGATTCAGCTGAAGCTGTCGAAGCGAACCCTGCAGTTCACTCTGCTCAATCTCATAATCAAGCTGGGCAAGCTGATACTGAATTTCCGCATCATTGAGCTTTGCAATGATATCTCCCTTCTCGACCCGGTCACCCTCTTCAACAAAGACGTTTTCAACAACGCCGGCCATCTTGAAAACTGGTTCCCTGGAATCGTAGGCCGTAACATTTCCTGATATATCCACCTCTTCCTGATAGAGGGTAGAAACTACCTTGTAGCTCTGCTGAGTCTCTGCCGCCGCTGCTGCTGCCGCCTTATTCTGCTGCAGCTGATACAGGTAGTACCCCCCGCCAGCGGCAATGACAATAAAAACTGCCGCAAGAATCCAAAGCGTACGATTTCTCTTGCGCTTTTTCTGAATATCCTGAACACCGTTTATGCGCTTTCTATGGGAGCCTTTTTTCGGGTGAGCTGATCCTGTTCCCGCAGCAGAGCTCGATTCCGCCGTTTCTGCCGTACCGAGGGTTTCCTGATTTTCTGCTGATGCTTCCGCACAGGATTCTGCTTTTCTGCTTCGGCTGCCGGCCCTTCTGGAGGATTTTCTAAACCAGGAAGACCTGGAGGACTGAGAAGATTTGCCTGAACTGCCGGATTTTCTCCTCGATGAACCGCCGGAGCCTCCTGAGCTGGATGAAGCGCTTGATCTGGATGACCACTTCGGGGCAATGGCCGGCGGTGTTCGGGGAATATCACTCCCGGCGAAGGGGACACTTGATCGTTCACCATCGTCGGTTCCGGTGTTCTCATCGGGAGAAACTTCCTCCCTTCCGGATTCTTCCTCATCGGGAGGGAGTTCCTCCCTTCCGAAGTCTTCATTTTCGCCGAAGGAAGATGAAAATCGGGAGGCCCTGCTACCCTCACTGTCTGTCGAATCATCGGAATCAGATGCACCCACGGGGTTTTCGGTGACCCCAGTGAGATTTTGTCCCTTGGAATCCTCCGGGATGTAATTTCCCGAAGGCTTCTCAGCCTTACCGATTGTTTCCGAATCATCTGAGTCTTCGCTATTTACACTTTTAACACCGTGCTCTTCAGCACTTTCAACACCTTGCGAATCCCCAAACGCAGATCGTGCAGCAAGTCCATCCCGAAGAACGGAACTCCGCAGAGCTCGTTTTTTACGCTCCCTGCCCCCGCCTCTGCCGATACTAGTTACGCTGCCACCACTATCATCGGCTGAGAACGCTGAATTCCCTTCTTCGAGGCCTTTCAATTCTGCATCATCCCTAATCTCTTCGGATTCTCCGGACTTTTCAGCCCCGAGTTCCGCCTGCTGATCTATATCATCAATATCATGGTCAAATTCTTCCATTTCGGCATCATCAAAAATTCTGCTATCCCGTTTTACTGCTTCCACCTTTTGTGCTCCCTTACTTTTTCCAGTTCTTTTTCGGCCATTTTTTTCCGATTCTGCCTTTCGAATTTCGGACGGACCTTGGGAATCAGCACTGGAAGATTGATGTTTTTTCCAGTCCCGCATCATGTATATCTTACTTTCTCCGGACTTCTTCCTGGAGTCTTGCCCTTCGTTCCTCTTCTCAGATGTCTCAGGCGACTCAGCTGCCTCAGACGACTTATCTTCCTCAGTACTGCTTCCCTTTGCTGTATCAGTAAGATGACTGCTGCTGTAAAGCCGTTTGCTATCCTCAGCCATATGCTTCTCCTTTTTTCTGGCTTTTGGGCTCGGATCATGTTTTTACGGCTTGGAAGCTATCCGGCATCTTACTGCTTCAGTTAAAGGTACTGCGTTGCCGCTATACGGATACTGCATTGCCGCAGCACCTTTTCCTGCAATTTTACAGCTGAAGCTTTTCGATATTCTTCTGTATGATCAAGCCGTCAATTGTATGCTCATCGATGTCAAAGGCCAGCTGATTCAGTTCATGCTGTGCCTCATCCACATCTGCCTGACTTCCAATTTCACGTTCCAGATAGAGTTTCGCCTCTTTCAGCTGCTGCTCAGCATTCTGCACCTGCAGATCAAGCAGGGCGGCATCCTCTTCCCAGACGCTGATATCAGAACGAAGCTCCTGGATAGACGTATCATAGGTCAGCTTAGCCTGGTCATACTGTCTGCGCTTTATCTCCACAACCTGTTCCAGCTGTCTTGCCGTAAGTTCACGCTCCCTGCTCTTGCCGTCTCCCGACCAGGTTCCGCGGATATATCCCGCAAGGCTGGTTCCATCACTATTTGTGATGCTTGTCCTGGCACCGCCGGAGAAAGAAAAATTATCCACGCTTCCGGATACTCCAGCCTCCAGCTGGTGATTATCCTCCCAGGATGGCGTGGCCATGGAATTTACTTCCAGCGAATAAGCTCCGGTAAGGGAGAGACCCCAATCCGGTTCAGCATTGTCCCGCATCTCCTGCAGGGCTATAGCGAGTTCCGTTCTGGCAATCAGGACGGCTGTTTTATCCAGACTGCGCTGCTGATACGACAGCACCGGTTCCGGGAAGTCGGAAATCTGCTCAATTTCCTCTTCATCATAACCCGTAAGACGAACCAGCTGCTGCACTATAAGATCGTAATTCAGTCTATTGGTCGTCAAGGACTGTTCGTAGGCAGCGATAGTCTGCTTCATGTTACGTGCTTCCGGAGCGGTTTCACTGTAGGTTCCCAGTTTGATCGCCTGATTGTAATCCCGCTGTGTCGTTTCAATGCTGAATGTGATGTCAGCCTGCTCTTTGTTCAGCTGTACCAGTTGTTTCAGGTTCTCCAGAACCTGCAGCTCAATATCCAGCATCCCTTCCTCATAGCTCAGCAGATCATTCAAGCTGGTGAGCGTCTCTTCCAGTTCTTCAAGTTCACTCTCCTGGAAGAACTGTTCCAGCGGCTGTTCAACGGAAAAACTCGGTTTCAGGAATAAGCTGCCGCCCGAAATATCATAGACGATTCGATCGAAGCCGGCGCTGATCATGGTCTCCACACTCCCGTTAAGATCCGCGGAGAGGGAAAACCCCTGCACGATGAGCGAATCATTGGTTATCTCATCGGGATCACCCGGGGCGGGGCTTGGATCAAGGTTTTCAAAGGTCTGCCGCCCGTACTGCAGCGTACCAGTATCAGCTTGAAAAGCAAAACCGTCCTCTACACTCAGCAGATCAAGGGAAGTCCTGTTCTGATCACGCTGAAGCTCTAAAATCTGTGCCTCCAGACTGTCTGTCCGGGCACCCTCCATCAGTTCGTCAACCGACACTCCGAATAATGTCATCGACGAAAACAAAACCAGTGTTAAAAGTGTTACGTGTTTCATACTCATATTAAAGCAAATAATGTGCCAAAATGAAACTGTTTTCAGAGGATATTATTCAATTTTTCCTACTATTTCTGTGAAAAAAACTCATAACAGGCTATAAGCTGCGCATTTTCTGCACAGCTGCATATGCTGCAGCTGCCTATGCGATTGACGACAGCGAAGCAGAATATCCTGTGAATGGATGTGTTATTGGGATACATGCGTTAAAAATACTTGAAAATTCTGGAGGGAAAATTCTGGAGGTATGCAAAACAAGGGCACAGCTCTCCTGTCCTTCACACAACAGCATATAGAAAAATTCATATAGACAAAAGCTAAGTGATGAAAAATTTATACTGTAGCTATACTGTCTCCGTGAAAATAAGTGAGATATACTACTTGAGACAAAAAACGCTGCTAGGGAAAAAAACAGCAGCAGCCAATCCCAAAAAGATTGACTGCCCCAAACACAGAGGTATTACGTACAATAACTCTGCTTAGCGTTTTTAAATTTTCTTTCCGATCCTTACGAATCAAAGGAGAAAATCATTTGTGTCGGACAAAATCCTTCACACGTTCAAGAATGAACAGAACTTCCTCTTGGCTGGACGGTTTTCGGTCTTCAGGATCCATGAAAAACTCATACGGTTTAACATCTAAAATTTGTGAAAACTTCTCCAGGGTCTTCACCGACGGAAAACTCCTACCAACCTCGATTTCTCCAACGAACCCGGCAGAAATACTGCAGAGTTCAGCCAATTTGGCTTGGGAAAGTCCTTTTGATTTTCTGAACCTTTTCAGATTACTAATAAAGATCTTTTGCAATTCAGGAACATATTTACCCATATCACTAATATAACGTCATTTTCAAAAAAAGTGTATATGTTTTTACAAAGTTTATACTCTTTTTCTGCACTTTTTTACCCTTTAATACTTGACTATTGTATATGTCTGTATATAATCTCTATTGTAGAGAGTTAAAAGTATTTAGTATTTGCCGTGAGGGATAAATTCTCAGTCACGCAGAGAACTTTTACTCCTCTTTTTCATTTCCTCGGGACTGTCAGTCCCCACCGTCCCAATCCCGATTAGCTGGCAGTCCCATTTTTTTTTCTTGTAAGGAATAATCAAAGCAGCGCACACATAATAAACCTTACAGCAGCAGCTCTCCACCATCAACATGAAGAATTTCTCCAGTGACAAAATCTGCTTCTGCAAGATACTGCAGCGCCCTCATTATATCCCGTGGTCTTCCCGTTCTTTGGAGGGGGATTTTTTTTGCCAGCTTAGCAAAATAGGCTTCATCAGAGGCGTCGGCAGCCAGGACAGCTCCCGGCGCTATTCCATTTACCCGTATACGAGGGGCCATTCCTTTGGCAAGACTTTTTGTCAGCGTGTAGAGGCCTCCCTTTGATGCAAAATATGCACTGTGCTCAGTACCCGGTCGCTCAGCTTTGCTATCAATAAGGTTCACAACCCAGCCGACGGCATCCTGCGGCATCCGCTTATAAAACTGCTTTCCAAAATGCTGTGTCAGAAAGAACGGCGCCTTCACGTTTATATCATGATGAACATCCCAAAGTTCCTCATCCGTTCCCTGCCAGTCACCTGCTTCAAAGACACCAGCAGAATTGACAAGCCCATCCAGCCGGCCGAAAGCCTGATATCCGGCTTCAATCACGGTTTCAATCACGTCTTCAATCACGGCTTTCCGAGCACTAACGCCGCCTGCTGCTTGATCGGCAGTCGATTGAGGGCGCAGATCTGCCTCTACAGTAACAGCTTCTCCTCCACTATCCCGGATCAAACGGCACACCTCTTCAGCCTCATTTCTGGAGCGGTTATAATGGACCACCACTCGATACCCCATTTCGGCAAGCCCCAAAGCC
>JAIPFQ010000139.1:0-5335 GCA_021736605.1 Spirochaetales bacterium
GATGTGGGTCCGGATATACTAATTGAAGCAATTACCTCTCCCCGAGAGTTGAAAATTGGAGCACCGACACAGCGCAAATGGTCTTCATGTTCCATATTATCCACCGCAAAGCCGTCCTTTCTAATATGCTCAAGTTCAAACTTCATGGTTTCAGGCTTAGTGATGGTGTTTTCCGTAATTCGCTCCAGTCCCTTTTCCTGCAGTATCTTGGTGATATCTTTTTCCGGAAGAAAGGCCAGAATTGCCTTACCCACTGCAGTACAGTACAATGGTGCACGAACTCCGATAACAGAATAGGTGCGAAGGCGTTTTTTTGATTCTACACAGTCGACATAGAGCACCTCTTCACGATCCAGGACCGTTAAATGGACGGTTTCATCTAACTCCATATTGATGCCTTTCAAGTAGGGGTTGGCAATTCTCGTGATATCAAGTTCCGACTGTGCCCTGCTGCCGAGCTCAATGAGCTTCAATCCGAGATGGTATTTATTTGTATCAAGGTTCTTTTCTATGATACTATAATGAGACAGCGTCTCAATGATATTGTGAGCAGTACTTTTGGGAAGCCCAAGCTCCTCGCTGATTTCTGTAGTTCCCATGTTCTTTCCAAGGGAAAGCAATTCAATTATTGCCATGGCTTTTGTGACGGTGTTATTCATATCTTCAATCCTTAGTTTATATATAAGAACAATATCACATATATAAGAACAAGTAAACCAAAGGACTGATTTTTTTTGATCCCCTGTTTTCTGTTGCATCTATCTCAATAGAATGTATGAAATAAGAAAATATTTCCCAGAAGAAATTTTTTTGTTGACAAGTAACTGCACGTCATATACAATCATATATAAGAAAAGCGTTCATATATATGAATTATATGGGATGGCAAAAAAGTTTTTCAATTTAAGGAGGAGTTTATGAGAAAATTATTGGTTTTAGGAATTATCTTAATTATGACTACCGGGATCCTGTTTGCTGAAGGTCAGCAGGAAGAGGAAGTCATAACGATAACTTGGTCTTCAGCAGGTGTGCCCGCGGATGCTCATACTGTAGCAATGTATGAATTCAAAGAGGAATTGGAAGCTCTTTCCAATGGAACCATGGAAGTAGAGGTATATCATTCAGGACAGCTGTTTACCCAGGAAGGTGAGAAGACAGCCCTAAGGAGAGGCGTTCTTGATATGGCCTATCTCAGTTCATCCTGGCTTGCTACGGAAATGCCCTATCTCTCCATGCTTGGTGCAGTGTATACCTTTTCCGGCTATGAGCATATGACTAAAGTTATGAATGGTGAAATTGGCGAAGAGGTCTTTGAGGATGTTGCGGATACGGTTGGTGTTAGACCGCTTTCAGCTTTTTATCTTGGAACAAGACAGCTGAATCTCCGTGATATTGGAAGAGAGGTGAGGACTCCCCAGGATATGGAAGGCGTGAAACTGAGAACCCCGAACAGCCCAGCTTGGATAGCCCTCGGTAAAGCACTCGGCGGTAACCCCACCCCGATGAATTTTAATGAAGTGTACCTGAGCTTGAAAACCGGAGCTGTAGATGGACAGGATAATCCGCTGCCCACTGATAAAAATGCGAAGTTCTATGAAGTAACCGACTACATCATTCTGACTGACCATGTGGTTGACTCTGTTTGGCCGACAATGAATGAAGAGAAATGGCAGTCCTTTACTGATCAGCAGAAGGAATGGGTCATGGAAGCACTGGAAAAAGCTCGAAAAGTATGTGACCAAAGTAATTTGGACCTGGAAGCCGAGCTGGTTGAATTTTTCAGAGCTGAGGGCTTAACGGTAATCGAGGATCCGGATAAAGAAGCCTTTGCAGACTACGCCCGCTGGTCCTACCAGAATGAAAGCCCGGACATTTCTGAACCCTGGGATTGGGATCTTTATGACAGAATTCAGGATATGAAATAGTTCTTGAGTCAGCTGTAATCAGCTGTTATGCGAGCAGCTGTTAGAAAGAAAATCGGGATTACTGCAGAGGAGTACATATCAGAGAATATCATTCTTTGTATTCCGATATAGCTAATCCCGATTTTTTAGAATTCCTGCGGCAAAGCGTGAAAATAGTGAGCTTTTGGATCAGAAAATCGTATGCGTAAGCATCAGCATGTTTCAGAGTAAGTAAATCGTATGTGTACGCAGCAGACAGGAGAGCTTTCTTTCAAAGAAAAATACTAGTGCTTTTCCCATAGGTAAACACGAGGAGCGGACTTCCATGTTTAAAAAAAGACTTATGAAAGCCTTACAGGTGATTGTAGATATTATAGAAATCTACATACCCAGTATAAGCTTCATTATTATGTTTTCAGCATTCATACTGCAGATATTCTACCGATACTTTCTCAACAATCCACTTACATGGCCGTATGAAATAACTGTGTTCGGATTTATGTGGACAGCTCTTTTCGGGGCTCTGTATGCGAAAAGAAAGGGAGGCCATGTCAAATTCACCCTGGTATATGATCATTTAAGCCCTCTGAAGCAGCTTGTTATGCGTTTAGTCGGAAATTCTCTCATCTGCATTTCCTTTATTATCGGTTTTTACCCAGCATACGACTATATCATGTATTTGGAATATCAGAAATCCACGGTTCTATTCATACCGTATCACATTGTCTATTTTCCATTTCTGATTTTTCTTCTGGGGACAATCATTCGTCTAATAATAGATATTGTTGAAGATATCAGTATCCTGAAAGATCCTTCGCGGCATAATGAGGTGGTAAAACGATGAATTGGCCTTTAATCATTTTTTTCCTAGGTTTTGTAAGTATATTCGCTTTACGGCTTCCCATAGCGCTCGGGATGCTGATGACTTCAATTTTCTATTTAGCTGCTGCATCCGGTCCTGGTGCAGTAATTGAGATGTTTGCAGAAAAGGTTCTCACCAATCTTGAAGCAAAATACATTATCATCGCGGTTCCTCTGTTTGTTTTTATGGCAAATGTTATGAATACGGGGAAGATAACGGATATGATATTCCGCTTCGCAAATGCCGTGGTCGGCAGAAGGAAAGGCGGTTTGGGACATGTGAACGTGATTGCCTCAATTATCTTTTCCGGAATGACCGGTTCAGCAGTGGCAGATGCTTCGGGCCTCGGCATGATGGAAATCAAAGCTATGAAGGAGTACGGATATGATGACGGTTTCAGCTGTGCAATAACTGCAGGATCGGCAACCATCGGTCCAGTATTTCCTCCAAGTATTCCCATGGTCTTTTATGCAATGCTGTCCGGAACATCCATAGGTAATCTCTTTCTGGGAGGCATGATTCCGGGACTGCTTCTCGGAGCTGCTCTTATGGTATATGTTGCCTTTATCGCAAATAAGCGCGATTACCCTCTGGGTTTTAAATACACTAAACGGGAAATACTGGTTATTACGATTAAAGCTTTCCCCGCCCTTTTCTCAGTAATAGTTCTTCTGGGAGGGATTTACAGCGGAGTGGTCACCCCGACTGAAGCGGGAGCGCTGGCATCTTTCTACGCAATTATTGTCGCTGTTTTTGTGTACAGAGCACTCGGTTGGAAGACCTTATGGCAATCCATAACAGAAACCGTTAAAACCACTGGGACCCTGTCCTTGATTGTGGGCTGTGCCTTCACGTTCTCTTTTATTGTTTCCCGGGAACATATTCCAGACTTTGCTGCGAACCTCCTGCTCAGCATGACGCAGGATAAATATGTTCTGCTTCTGTTCATTAATGTCATATTCCTGTTCTTAGGTATGTTCATTGATACTTCAACACTTACCGTTGTTTTCATACCCATTGTGCTGCCACTGGTGGAGCTGCTGGGTATCGATTTTGTCCATTTTGGTGTTGTGGTTGTGCTGAATATGATGATTGGGCTGTCCACTCCGCCCTTCGGCATGCTGCTTTTTATAACTTCGGGTATATCGGATACACCCTTGAAAAAAGTTATACGGGAGATACTTCCGATGCTTCTGCCTATGATTTTGGTGCTTCTGCTGGTTACCTATGTTCCCGAAATAGTATTGTTTCTCCCAAAATTGTTCGGGTATTGATTGAATGATGCCGATGCCGCCGTTTTGATGAAGCTGCAGCTGTCAAGGTTTAATGCTCAATCTTATTATATGTTTTCGCTTAGGAGGGTGTCTACTATATGACTGAAAGTACAAAAAGAGAAAATGGAAATGAAAAGAAGCCCAATATACTTATTATCATGACCGATCAGCAGCGTTTTGACTCATTGAGCTGCTACGGGAATGCAGGAGTCAGTACTCCGAACCTCGATAGACTCGGCGGTGAAGGAGTACAATTTGATAATTGTTACGCTAATAACCCGATTTGTACTCCATCCAGAGCAAGTATGCTTACGGGAAAGCGAATCACTGGACATGGTGTGTGCAGACTCCATGATGTTCTTCCGGACGATGAAGTCCTTCTTCCGGAAGTTCTGAAGGAGCATGGATACCATACCGCTCTTTTTGGAAAGCTTCATGTAAGCGGCAGAATTTTTGAAGAGCGGCAAAGGGCAGAACATGACGGCTTTGATATCTATGAATGGTGTATGGAGCCGAGTATCAGTCTGGAATCCCCCTATAACGGATATGCAGCCTGGCTGAAACAGAAGGATCCCGGTTTTTTCAGAGAATTAAAAGAAAAAGGACGCAAACTTCTCCATGTACCCAGGGAGTATCATATGTCTCATTGGGCTGCAGAACGGACTATTGATCTGATCAATAGCTCGGATAAGAAAGAACAGCCGTTTTTTTGCTTAATGAGTGTTTTTGATCCCCATAATCCTTATGAGGACTATCCGGAGGAGTATGCTGAGCGTGTGAATTTGGATCAGCTTCCTGAAGTCATCGGTCTGAAAGATGAAGAGGGGGAACAAAAGAGTGACAGCATTTCGGTCATTGAGGCGGAAAGAACCCAGTCATATTTCGGCAGTGCCTATGAGATAGATGAGCAGCAGCGAGATGCAATTCGCCTTGGGTATTACGCCTCCATTGCCCTTCTTGATGACGAGGTGGGCAGAGTTTTAGATGCCCTGGATAAAAAAGGTATTGCTGAAGAGACTATGGTTATATTTCTCAGCGACCATGGCGATATGATTGGGGATCATGATTTGTTTGTTAAGGGTGCCGCTCTCTACGATCCTGTGGTTAAGGTTCCCTGCCTTATGCGATGGCCGGGGAAAATCCCTCAAGGAGTCCGTGATGCAGGGCTGGTGCAGCCTTCTGATATCTATAATACCTGTTTAAGTGCGGCGGGCATAGTAGAGCATGGAAATCCCCAGGAACGGGAGCGTTTTGACTCTCTGGATCTTTTACATGCTTGGAAAGATAATCCGGAA
>JAIPFQ010000140.1:0-5282 GCA_021736605.1 Spirochaetales bacterium
CTTCTTCAGCTTCATTGGCCGATACTATAGGACGAATCCCGATATTTTGCGCATTATCAACGGGTATCATGACCGTCATGTCACTGATATCGAGGTAAATGGTATAGTACAGTATACTATTCCCTTTAAACTTCTTTTCATTGATATCTTTAATAATGCCCACCCCCTGAAGAGGATAGACAACATGTTGTCCGATTTTGTAATTAATATTAGAGGTATCCATGCTTGTAATAATACCTAAAAATTTAACTATAGTCAAAGGGGTAAAAATTTCTTATACTGCCAAAATGGAACAAAATCGTTACGCAGGAATACTTCTTCATCCGATATCGCTGCCCGGCCCCCATGGAATAGGTTCTTTAGGGGAGAAGGTCTTTTCGTTTATTGATACTTTGGCTGAATCACACATCTCACTCTGGCAGATTCTACCTCTGAGCCCCACCGGCATCGGGAATTCACCCTATGCTGCAAGATCAACTTTTGCTGGAAACGAACTGCTGATCGACTTAGACAGCATAAAAGCTTGGGGCTTTCTGGAGGAAGCAGATTTTGCTGATGCTCCGGCATTTCCGGATACGAAGGTCGATTACGATATACTGATTCCCTGGAAGATGAAACTGCTTCGGCTTTCAGCTGAACGTTTTATTGAGGGAATAGGCGGAAAAGAGAATTTTATGCTTCAGGAATATGAGAAATTCTGCCTGGAACAGGAGTACTGGCTGCAGGACTATGCTCTTTTCACCGTACTCACCGAAGCATTCGGCGGAAATCCCGGCTGGCACAGCTATTGGGATAAAGATATTTCTCTGAGAGAAACTGCTGCTCTGAAAAAGTGGAAATCAAGGAAAAGTCATGAAATCAGCATAATCATGGTTTTGCAGTTCTTTTTCTATACCCAGTGGATGAAAGTAAAAACCTACGCCAATAGTGCTGGAATACAGCTGGTGGGAGATCTCCCGATTTTTGTATCTGGAGATAGCGCCGATGTCTGGTGCCGTAGGGAACTCTTTAAAATTGATGCAGAAGGGCAGTTTTCCTATATCTCGGGGGTACCGCCGGACAATTTCAGTGATACCGGGCAGCTTTGGGGCACTCCGGTCTATGATTGGGATCGGAATCGTGCAGAAGGTTTCGACTGGTGGATAAGACGGATAGAGCATGCTCTTCATACTACGGATATTGTCAGAATAGATCATTTCAGGGGATTTCAGGCATGCTGGGAAGTTCCAGGGGATGAACTGACCGCAGAAAACGGCACCTGGGTAACTGCTCCGGGTCAGGAGATTTTTGATGCTGCACGGGAGCGATTAGGAGAAATTCCGATTATCGCTGAAGATTTGGGGATTATAACCCCGGAGGTAGACAATCTTCGAATACAGAATGGATTCCCGGGAATGAAAGTGCTTCAGTTCGCTTTTGAATTCGACGCCCGCGGCGGACTTCGGGGAGAACACATCTATCTGCCCCATAATTATCCGGAAAACTGTGCAGCCTATACGGGAACCCATGACAATGAAACAAGCCAGGGATGGTATGATCACCAATCTCCTGAGATGAAGGACCTCATACGCAGATACCTTGCACGGCCTGATGATGACATGGTCTGGTCTCTGATCCGAGCTTTATTCGCTTCCCATGCTGCTTATGTGATTGTCCCTTTTCAGGATCTCTTTTCACTGAAAAATGATGCCAGGATTAATACTCCTGCCACCGTAGGTGTGCATAACTGGTCATGGCGAATGAACGAAGACCAATTGAGGGATTTTCCAGTAAATCGGCTGCGTGAAATGACGGATCTGTACGGCAGGGAAGGGCAGTTTGCAGAGAATCCCCTGAATTCTTAATGCATGTCGCCGTTTTAAAGCATGATATCCTGAAGAATATTGAAGACAGAATACAGAATACAGAATACAGAATACAGAATACAGAATACAGAATACAGAATACAGAATACAGAATACAGGCTGGGGTGATGTAAATAGTGACTTAAAGCGTATCGAAGCCGTTATTTCGATCCCCTGTATTACGGAAATAGATATACTTAAAAGGGTGAATATTCAGTAAATTCGGTGACCATCCGCCGATAATATCATAATGAAAGAAATTAATTGATACACCATGATAAATGGGAAGCACGGTTGCCTGATCCAGCAGATACTGCTCGGCTTCCTTCAGCTTTTCATACCGTTTAACGGTATCCCCTTCCTTTAAAGCTTTGTCAATCATTGTATCGTATATTGGATTATACTGATTTCCCAAGTTGAAGGAACTTGATGAGTACCATAAGTCAAGGAAACTGAAGGGGTCGAAAAAATCGCCTACCCATGAGAGAAACTGAAGATCAAAATTCTTTGACAAATCAGAAGCTATATATTCATCATAAGCTTTCACTTCCATAGTAACTGTTGTATTCAGCATCTCTTCCCAGGTGTCTGCAATGATTCTAGTGACCTTTTCCAGTAATTCTCCCGGATAAATAACAATTTTAATCGGGGGAAGGCCTTGTCCCCAAGGGAAGCCGGCCATTTCAAGTATTTCAAACGCTTTTTCAAGATTCTGCTCCTTGATTCCCGTTACTCCGTTGTAGGAGCCGGTCTGGGGGACGAGATGATCTGTTGGGTAGTAGAACTTTGTACTGTTTCGTATTTCAGCCCATGGAATGATTAAAGCGAGGGCTTTGCGTATTCTCGGATCAGCATAGGGACCTTCCACGGCGCTGAAATAAAAGAAGCCTGTGGAGTACTCCGGATAACCGATAATTACATTGTCATCAAGAAGAAAAGCGGGATCAATATACTTCATGGACCAGTGTATTTTTCCGCTTTGAAAATCACGGATGAGCGACCAGGTGGTATTGTAGAACTGCACTCTCACTTTCTGTATATTGAGACTCTCGGAATCCCAGTAAAAAGGATTCTGTTTCATGGAGATATGTTCAGAATCAGATGATTCCACCATGAAAGGACCGCTGCTGATATACGTCTTCGGGCTATCCGGCTGAGGATTCCTTATGTTTTCTGGATGGACAGCAGAAAAACTGTGATGACAGAGAATATTCAGTAAATAGGGAGCAGGAGAATTGAGTTCGATGAGAAGAGTCTGGGAGTCTTTAGCCTGAAACCCCAAGTCCTGCACATCAGCATCATTTTCACCCCTTCTATATGCTCGAACTCCTTTAATAATATCCAGCAGAGATGCGTACTCATAGTTCTTTGACGGGTCTATTAGGGCTTTCCAGCTTTTAACAAAGGTATCGGCGGTAATAGGATCCCCGTTGCTGAAAGCTGCTCCTTCCCTGATATAAATAGTCCATGAAATAAAATCATCCGTATCTACGGAATCTGCAATAGCTGGTACAGGATCCATAGTCTGAGGGTGATATGAGAAGAGTCCTTCGGAGATTCCATTGAATATCTGTGCCATTTCAGTGGATACTGCAGAGTGAGGATTGAAATCAATATACTCCCTTTCCATGGCCAGGACGAACTCTTTCTCTTCAATGAGGGTGCGGCTGTCAGCGGTGAATGCTGCGGCAGTATTTAAAACAAGAATGAGAAAACTGAGTGCTGAACCATATTTCTTCAGCCTTGGTTTTATTCTCCAGCTTCGGTTTATTCTGCAGGTCTTCATTCTGATGGAAAGATTATGAGCTGCTGAAACTGCCGGAACTATGTAAGCTTGAAAATAGTTTTTAAACGTTTTCTGTTTCTGTCGTGAAAAAGCCGGTAAACGTGTAAACATCTACACTCCTGAAAATGCTAAAATATTTATTTCATGCTGGCGGTTCAGCAGTTTCTTGGGCAGTTCATCTTGCGGTCCCTTTTGGCTCATATAGTTTCGGGACTTTCTGCTGCATATCAAGTCTTTCCCGTTTTCTGTCATGGGCAGCTGTAACATCATCATATATATAACAATAATAAAAGTACCATGTTACATCAGAATAGTATACCGTTCAATTTGTTTTCGTTTCCCTTCATCTATTTTACCTGATGTGCAGCAATAATCTCATATAAAGCAATGAACTGATATGCCATTTTACAAAGCCGAGATGCAGGAGTTGCCTGTTGATCTATTTTCCATTACTATATGGCGCATGAACAGCAAAGAAACTTTGGAAAAACACTATATCCACAGAATAAACGAAAAGGATGACGGGCATACAATATTAGATTGGGAGAATCGTGAAGCACATCTGGGACGCTTTAACGTTCTTACTGAAAATCTGAACCTGTCAGGTATGCGTATACTTGATGTCGGCTGCGGAATAGGTGATCTGTACCGGTTTATTCAGGAAAAAGGGATTGAAGATATTTCGTATACAGGTATTGATATACTGGAGGAGATGGTAAAGGAAGCTCGGCGGAGGAGTCCTGAAGGGAACTTTCTGTACGGTGATATGTTCGAGACTTCCATCTTCAGTGAAAAGAGCTTTGATGTAGTATACAGTTCAGGTATTTTTAATTTAAACTTTGGCGGAAATATGCAGTTTCTGCTCACAGCATTGGAAAAGTTTTTTTGCATCTCAAAGAAGTGGCTTGTGTTCAACCTGCTGCATCCGGACCACTACGTGCAGGATGAGAAATATTTCTACGTAGATCCGGTAAAAGCCGAAAAGCTTGTCAGTGCCTATACGAACAGGTATTTTATTGTAGACGATGCGGTGCCCTATGATTACACCGTTTTTGCCGAACTGCCCTGAATAATTGCTCTGAAGAACTGCTCTGAAGAACTCCCTGAAGTGGATATATGCCCTCCTTAACCCCGTCCCCTCCCCCCCTCTGAAAAAACAGTTTCTCAGCAAAGTAAAAGCAGTCTAAGCATATATTCGCTGAAAAAATCAGGAAAAAACAGCTGCAGAATACTTTAATTAAACTCATTATTAAATCCAGAGTACAGTAAATATGGAGAGTATAAATATTTTAATAGAAACAATAGAAGGGTGAAGATACATAATAATGGAATATATTCAAATATGGGTAGTATATACTCATATATTATGTGTTTAAAACAGAAAAAACACAGAATGAGTTCGTTTTGATATTTTTTTATACCCTCGGCGAAGTTGTTTTTATTCTAAAAAACCGTATAAATGGAATTTAGATATCTAACTATAGTGCCGTAATTTATTGGGGTGATTTACTGCATTTTGTATGAGAAAAAGGCTCGTTGAGTCCGATATATTGGGAAAAACCGTATATAAATGAGTAAAAGCTAGGAAAAAATAAGTTTAGTAAGTAATAACAAAAGCGGTTGCAAATACTTCGATAAGAAATTATAATAGT
>JAIPFQ010000141.1:0-5272 GCA_021736605.1 Spirochaetales bacterium
TGATCTGATGTTCGCCATCAATATTCCGCAGGAAGCCGTAGTGATACCTGAGAATATCGATGCGATTCGGGCAGCCATGAAGATGCAGGATACTCGGGAAGCCGGTACTGCAGAGACAAACAAATATTTGGGGATGAAAGCATAATGAAACAAGAATTAGGATTTAAACCCATGGAGGCGTTTTCTGTACAGGGGAAACGGGTCCTTGTCAGAGTAGATATCAACTCTCCTCTTGATCCTGATACCAAAAAAATTGTTAATGAGAACCGTATTGATAAAACAGTGCCTACCATCCAGTGGCTCCTTGACCATGGGGCGCAAGTGGCCTTGATTGCCCATCAGGGGGATACCCTTGATTATCAGAACCTGATTTCCATGAAGGAACATGCGGAAAAACTGAGTAAGAAGTTGAAACTCAAGGTTCGCTATATTGATGATGTCTGCGGCCCCATGGCCCAGGCTGCAATTGAAGGGCTTGATGACGGAGAAGCTGTGCTCCTGGGAAATTTGCGCTACCTCTGTGAAGAAGTTTCGACCTTTGAAGATGCTGTCAAATTGAAACCCGAGGAGATGCTGAATACCTGGCTGGTAAAATCTTTGGCACCCCTTTTTGATCTCTATGTAAATGAGGCTTTTTCCGCCGCTCATAGGAATGCGCCGAGTATGGTAGCCTTTCAGGAGCTGCTGCCCTCTGCTGCAGGCCCCCTCTTTTTTAAGGAGGTGAGCGCTCTGACCAAGGTGATGAAGTCGCCGGAGCATCCGGCGGTATTCGTTCTGGGGGGTGCTAAAATATCTGATGCCTTCGGGATGATGGAGCAGGTACTGGCTGACGGGACTGCAGACAGCATCCTGGCCTGCGGAGTTACAGGTGAGGTCTTTCTCAAAGCAAAGGGAGTTGATGTCGGTCCTGCGGTGGACAAGTTCCTTGAAGACAGGTCGCTGATGCGTTTTGTGAAGGATGCAGAGAAGTATCTTGCAGATTACCCTGGAAAGATTGAGACTCCCCTGGATTTAGCATGTAAAGAGGGGGATGAACGCAAAGAGACTTCAGTAGAAGATCTGCCGTCCGATGAGATGTTCATGGATATCGGACACCGGACAATAGAACACTACTGCGAAGTCATCAGCAAAGCCGGGACTGTTTTTATCAATGGCCCTGCCGGGGTATTTGAGGATCCGCTGTTTGAGCATGGGACCCGAGAACTTTGGCGTGCCGCTGCGAAAGCACCGGGCTATACGGTTGTCGGCGGAGGCGATAGTGTGAGCGCCGCTGCAAGATTCACTAAGCTGGAGGACATGAGTTATGTCTGCACAGCAGGCGGAGCCATGGTTCGATTCCTTTCTGGAAAAAAACTTCCCCTTATTCTTGCTATGGAGAAGAGTGGGAAAAAAGCATAAGTATCATAACCTCCTTGATCCGGGACGCCTGTAGTTGGAGCAGGCTCCCGGGTCATCTTTTTACATGAACTGCTGCTGAAGAACTCTCGAAAAAAATTCAAGGGGAAGCATATGAAAAACATACAGGTACCCTATAACAAAAATTCTGTTGAAATTAAGATTGATGAGCAAAAGCTGGCCGGTATTGTAGAACCGAATGACGTGCAGGTGACGAAAAGCCCGCAGGAGCTTATTCATCAAGCTCTGGAGCAGCCCCATGGGGAAGTGGATTTCAACTCTTTCATGGAAGCTCCTGGATCGCTTTTAGTTATTGTAAACGACGGCACCCGTCCTACTCCCACTCGTTATGTACTGGATGTCATTGCTGATGAGCTTGAGAAAGCTGAAGCTTCATTTATTATAGCCACGGGAGTGCACAGAGGGCCGACTCAAGAGGAGTATGCCTTCATATTCGGGGATAATTATGAACGTTTTAAGAGCAGGATTTTTGTTCATGATGCCCGAAAGAGCGAGGACATGGTGTATCTCGGCAGTTCCAGTAATGGGACGGAGATGTTTGTTAACAAATTAGGGGTTGAGGCTGACAAAGTGCTTGTGATTGGTTCTGTTGAGCCCCACTATTTTGCCGGATACACTGGCGGGAGAAAGGGCTTCCTGCCGGGGATTGCCTCGTTCAAAACGATTGAGCAGAACCATGAGCATGCCTTGGATCCTCGGGCAAAAGCGTTGGCGCTTAAAGGGAATCCCGTACATGAAGATATGATTGATGCTCTGCAGGTGGTTAAGAAGCCTGTTTTTTCGATAATGACCGTTCTTGAGAAGCATCATCAGATTTATGCTGTGACAGCAGGCGATATTTACAGTGCCTTTGATGCTGCTGTGGAAAAGGCGGATGAAGTTTTTGTTGCGGATATACCGGAAAAAGCGGAAATTGTGATTAGTGCGGCTAAGTATCCTATGGATGTTGATTTGTATCAGGCTCAGAAGGCTATAGATAATGGGAAATTAGCATTGAAAGAGGGTGGAACTTTGATTCTTGTCTCAGCTTGCCGGGATGGAATCGGTGAGAAAACGTTTGCAGAGCTTCTCGGTTCCAGCGAAACGCCTGAAGATGTGCTGGAGAAAATAAAAGGAAAATACAAACTTGGATATCATAAAGCAGGAAAGATGGCGGAAGTTTATCAATGGGCTGAGGTCTGCGCTTTGACGGAGCTGAAGGATGAAGAATTGGAGAAGATATTCATTACTCCGGTTCATGACCTCCAAACGGCGATGGATGAAGCGATGAAGAAATATCATGCTGATGCGAAGGTGCTGTTTATGCTTGACGGCAGCGTTACTGTTCCGAGGCCGCAGAAGAAGTAATGGAACGGTATATGAGAACCTGAAACTGAAAACAGGATAAGGAAAATCGAAAGCGGAAGCATCAGCCTGTAAAAGGGTTCTTTGATAATTACGTGCATGTAAAGGAAGAGATATATGGAAAAACAAGACTTGGAAATGCTTATAGAGAAGGCAAAGGAAATCAGAAAACTGACTATTGATGAAGTAGGCTTCCTTGGTGTGGGTCATATCGGTGGAGCTATGTCGGTGGTGGAAATTTTGACGGTGCTTTACTACAAGATACTGCAGAATATTGATCCTAAGGATCCGAAAAAAGAGGGGAGGGATAAGGTTGTTTTATCTAAAGGGCATGCGGGACCAACTCTCTATGCCATCCTGGCGGATAAGGGATACTTTCCGAAAGAGTGGCTGCATACGTTGAATAAGGGCGGTACTATGCTGCCTAGCCATTGTGATATGAATCGGACTCCCGGAATTGATTTTACTACCGGTTCTTTAGGGCAGGGAGCATCGGCGGCGGCGGGAATTGCTCTTGCTGATAAGCTGAAAAAGCATGATGCCTTTACTTACCTGATTATTGGGGATGGAGAAAGCCAGGAAGGGCAGGTTTGGGAATCTGCTATGTTTGCCAGCCATTATAAGTTGGGGAATCTGATTGCTTTTAACGACTACAATAAAATGCAGATTGACGGTACAACCTACGATGTTATGGGTATAGATGATGTGAATACAAAGTGGCACGGTTTCGGATGGCATGTGCAGCGGGTGGACGGGCATAATCCTGCTCAGCTGACGGAAGCGGTGCTGCGGGCGAAGCTGGTAAGCGAGCGCCCCTCCATGATCATTTGCGATACCATCAAGGCGAAGGGTTTTTCACTAGCGGAAGGTCAGGTCGGCTCCCACAGTATGCCGTTTACCTATGAGCAGGCGCAGGAGGCTATTGCTGCCTTGGATAAGAATTAAGCGCTGAAAACATTTAAGTGCTGGATAACAATTAAGTGCTGAAAAACATTTAAGTGCTGGATAACAATTAAGTGCTGAAAAACATTTAAGTGCTGAAAAACATTTAAGTGCTGGATAACATTTAAGTGCTGGATACCAATTAGGAGATTGCGATGAAGAGTTTACATACATATGCAGATATGCGGGCTGTCTATGCGGATACCCTTATTGATTTAGCGGGGAAGGATGAGCGGATCCTGGTTCTTGAAGCTGATTTGATGTCAGCCAGCGGCACTAAGGGGTTTAAAGAGAAGTTCCCTGATAGAATTATTAATGCGGGTGTTGCCGAGGCGAATATGGTGGGAGTTGCTTCCGGGCTCTCTTCTCAGGGATTTATTCCTTTTGCTAATACATTCGGTTGTTTTGCGACTCGGCGAGCGTATGATCAGTTTTTCCTTTCTGCCAATTATGCCAAGCAGAATGTGAAACTTATCGGGACTGACCCTGGAGTGACTGCAAAGTTTAACGGCGGCACCCATATGCCTTTCTGCGATATTACCCTGACCCGGGTAATTCCCGGGCTGACTGTGATTGAACCGGCGGATACGGTATCGGTGCATAATCTGACAAAATTAGCTTACGAACACCAGGGCTGCGTATATATGCGACTGCATAGAAAAGGTGCGGTGAATATCTATCCTGAGGATCAGAAATTTGAATTAGGTAAGGGGATTGTCAATCGTGAGGGAACTGATGTGACGATTTTTGCAACGGGGATGGTGATGCTTCCGGAATCCTTGAAAGCTGCTGAGCTCTTGGAGAAAGAAGGTATCAGTGCCGCCGTTGTCGATTTGCATACCGTTAAACCTCTGGATGGAGATTTGGTTCTGAAGTATGTGAAGAAGACCGGAGCTGCGGTTACTTGCGAAAACGGCCAGGTCAACGGCGGTCTGGGGGGTGCTGTGGCGGAATTCCTCTCAGAAAATTATCCTGCCCCTTTGAAGCGGGTAGGCGTGCAGGACGAATTTGGTGAAGTTGGGACTCAAGACTATTTACAAGAGCGGTATGGATTAACTGCTGATGCCGTGGTTAAGGCGGTGAAGGAAGTCCTGAAAATGAAATAATGCTTCAAAATTTTGAGGCATTCGGGGCGGGCAGCCTGAAGAATCCTGAAAAATGGAGAATCCAGAAGAATGGAGAATCCAGAAGAATGGAGAATCATGAAGTATGGAGGATTCTAGGGCTGTGCCAAAATGAAGCACTGAACAGCTGATTTTTCGGCTTAGTGAAGTATTTTGATATCCTGATGATATATAGTTATCCAGCTGCACCGTGGCGTGATTGCGTTTTGCGTGATTGCATGCGGTGCAGCACCTATTGTACATGGTGCTGCAATACACCGTTATGCACCGCTGCATTTCAGTTTTGTTTAATCCTGCCTTACAAGAATGGATAGGAGTTCATAGGGGGAGTAGCTCAAGTGAATCGTCCCGTCTGAAATTTCCAGATGCTGCTGCGGTCGTTCGAGAAGATCGGTGCAGATTACTTCTACCTTGGATTCTGTCTTGGGTGTACCTTTAGATCCTTT
>JAIPFQ010000142.1:0-5205 GCA_021736605.1 Spirochaetales bacterium
CCGATGAAATTTCCGACAGACTTGCGTTTTCTTTATGGGAAACATTTTTTGTGCCCGTTCAATGTGTTTTTGGGGATCCTTCCGCAGGATCCAGGAAATATCTGGAACACGATTATTCATGATGCACTCCTTCTTCTCTAACAAACCAAGGGATGTGGATTTTTTCTCCGAGACCAAATCCACAAACCAACCAACGAACCAACCAACGAACCAAGCAACCAACCAACCAACGAACCAACAAACCAAGCAACGAACTATGCCTTCTGTTGATTCTCTTTATGTATAGTATCTTACTATATGGACAAATTTTCAAGATAAATTTGCACTAATTGTAAATATATTGGGTAAAAATAGTAGATATGTCAAATTGTAGATGTTGGTTTGGTAGGGTTTTCAGCGGGGAATGTTTTTTTCGGCTTCCCAAGTACTCTGGCAAAAAGCTTAGTGGCAGGCAGCCGTGCGGCAATCTCTACTTGTAAGCATCTTTTCTATGTCTTATATCAATTATAAATATTATTATTTTTTCATTATCTATTGTATAAAAAAGCCTGTAATCTCCTATCCGAAAGCGGTAAAAAGCTGAGTAATCTCCTTTTAATTTTTTTATATTTGGCCCATAGAATGGATTTCTTTTTAATAGTGGATATACATATTCTTTAATTTTTTTATATAGTCTTTTGTGTTCATATTTTTCAATGATCTTTAAAAAGCTTTCGGTTTCTGCAATTTTATATCTACTCTGCAAAGCGATACTTTCCTTCTGATATCTCTTTTTTACCCTTTTTCAGCCTTTCTAATAGATCATTATCATGTAAAATCTCTTCCATTTCTTTATCCGAAACAAAGCTCTCTTCGCCTATATAGCTTACTGCTGCATATTTAATAAAATTTGATATTGATCGCCTGTCACCCTCGGCAGCCGTTTTTATCATTTCATACGTATCATCTTCTACCCGAATAGTTATTGTCTTTGGCATATTATCACCTCTTTTCTATTTTATTCATTATTATTCAGATAGTCAAATAAAAGGAATCTTTCCTTTACCGTATATCTGAATGTTGAGAGGGATGAGATGCAGGATCGGCAGTTGAATTGCTGTACGAAGCTGTGCGTATTTTGGGTGACTGCTGCTCATGATGAGCTAGTTGAAGGGGCACTGGTCTTGGATTTTTTTTCACTGCTGAAATTGTTGATGAAACAGTCTGGAGTGGGACGAATTGTGATATATACTCTGGCAAAAAGCTTAGTGGCAGGCAGCCGTGCGGCAATCTCTTGTGTTTTGGGCATGTTTTGGGTATGTTTAGGGTATAAGTAACTGAATAAACAAAGCGTTTTCGCTAAATATAGGCGGATAAAAAATTCTTCTGCAGCAGGCGGAAAATGCTTAGATTTCCCATCAACAAGTTTTTTGCCAGGGTACAATGGAAACCATAAGATCAGACAGACAAAAGATTAACTGCCCTCTCTGCGGCTCAGAAAGTGAAACGATGTTCAAGAATATCAGGCATCATTTCTATCGCTGCAGCGTCTGCGGTCTGATTTTTCGTGATCCGGAGAATCGGCCGAATCTTCAGGAGGAAAAATCACGCTATGAAGAACATAATAACGATGTAAATAACAAGGGATATCAGCGATTTGTATCTCCCATTGTTCATGCTGTCCTGCGTGATTGGATGCAGGAAGATTTGGGATTGGACTTCGGAGCCGGAACCGGACCGGTAATATCTAAACTGCTGAAAGATGCGGGCTATCAGATTAAGCAGTATGATCCCTTTTTTCATATTTTTCCCGAGCTCCTGGAAAAAAGTTATCACTATATAGCTTGCTGCGAGGTAGCAGAGCACTTTTATCAGCCCTATAGGGAGTTTATGCTGCTCAAAAAGCTGCTGAAAGAGGGGGGCCGGCTGTATATCATGACGTATCTCTACACACCGGAAATTGATTTCGCTTCGTGGAATTATAAGGATGATCAGACACATGTTTGCATTTATCAGAAAAAAAGCATTGAGTGGATACAAGAACATCTGGGTTTTTCTGATCTGAGGATCGAAAATCGGTTGATAACTTTGACGAAGTAATAAGAAAGACACAAAGCGAGCAATTTAAGAAGTTGCTAAATAAAAA
The DNA here is from genome assembly GCA_021736605.1 of Spirochaetales bacterium. Lineage (GTDB taxonomy): Bacteria > Spirochaetota > Spirochaetia > PWKH01 > PWKH01 > JAIPFS01. The sequence continues at coordinate 2,126 of JAIPFQ010000142.1, forward strand.
GTTAGGTAGTGAGCATCGTGAACGTATGAAAGCTTTGGGACGCTGACTTATCTGTTGAATTATTCGCTGTATTATCCGCTGAATTATCGGTTGAATTATCGGTTGAATTATCCGCTGATCCAGATAACCGCTGCTAAAAGGGCAAACAGAAGGGCTGCAGCGAATTTTCCCGCCGCCAGATTCCGCCTGAACCAGCTGCTAATCTTCTGCTGAGACACGCCAGCCAAAACTAAGCCGTACAGCATCAGCAAAGGAAGAATGAAAGCCCCATTGTAGAGCAGCAGCCAGAAAATAGGTCTGTGTCCCTCTCCGCTCTGCACCATAAATGCAATGGTGGGAAAATAAATCTGACCAGTGCAGGCCAGCTCCAGAAAAGCCACAAGCCCGCCAGTTACCATCAGCATCGGCAAAATCAGTATGCTGTGATGCTTCCCCGCACCTTCAGACCTCCTGATAACAGAATGGATACGTTTTTTAAGCCCCGAGGGCAGCTGCAGAAGCATTGATTTCGCTTCCCCAGTTTTCCTGATAATTACTGCGTCGCGAAATGAGAGCAGGGCAAAGAGCAGAGCCAGCGAAGAGAAGAGATAGCGCATGATTTGACGGATGATGCCTAAGCTGCCGGCTGTGCGGAAAAAGGAAAAGAGTCCGAAGCCAATAGCGAGGTATGCCAGAAACACTCCGATGATAAAACCTGAACCGGCAAGGAGCATGCGCCGCCTGGAACCGTCTTTCAAGGCAATCCAGGAGAGGAAGAAGAGCATAGTGGCGAAGGCGCAGGGATTCACGCCGTCCGTGAGGCCTGCGAGAAAAATCGGAATAAAGGCAAGGCGCATGTCTTCCCGAGATTCTGCAGCGGCTCGGCTTTCACCGGCAGTTCGGCTTTCACCAGCGTCTCGGCTTTCACCGGCGGCTGCCCTCCGGGGACGATATTCACCATGCTCTGCAAAGTAGTTCAGTTCCGCAGAAAGTCCATCCTCCACGGCGCTGTTGCCTTGGTACGCATTATTTCCGATAAAAAGTACCGGGAAGATGGAGAAGCTGAGGCCCATCTCTTCCAATTTTTCTTCACAGAGCTTGTATCCGGATTCCGAGAGGATATCGTAGTAAGCGGCTTCAGCCGATATGTCGGCTTTTTCCTCAGCCGCCGGCAGGATTTTTTCTTGAAAGAGGTCACAGTGGGCGCAGCCCATTTCTCCGAAGTATTCCAGCTCTACTTTCTCAACTTGTGCTTCTTCGAGCTTTGCTTCCTCAAGCTCTACTTCATCAACTTGAGCTTCATCAAGCTGTGCTTTATCAACTTGTGCTTCTTCTGCGTATCCGGCTGCAGCAAGAACAAAGAGAAAAAGCAGAAATGTCAGCAGCCAGCGAGTATGTTTCATCAGTGCTCCAAACAGGTCTGTACGTATCAAAACAGGAATAGTGTTTATTTTAAGATGTAAAATGATACAAACCGCAATGAAATGGTACAAATGCTATTTGGGTACAGTACAATTTTTTAAAAATTCTTTCCAGCCTATTTTCCCTGCAGCAAATTATCGCGTATTATTCAGCTGAATTCTCCACTAAAAGCTGCTGCTATATCAGTCCATTATATCAGTCCACTATATCAGTCCACTATATCAGTCCACTATATCAGTCCAACAGAAAGGGCTATGAGAAATTGGCCTGCATAGTACAGCGGAAGACCAATCAGCCGATTCATGAAGTCTTCGGAGACAAACTTGTTGCGGGCGACAAAAATGTCCGAGGTAAAGAACAGCACTGCCCCGATCAGAATGGTGCTTCGGCCGGTAATGGACCAGCGCGGATCGACAAACAGTGCAGCCGCCCCGCTGACCATCACTGAGATCACCACAATATAGGCAATTACCGAGTGGGTCATGCTCCCCAGATTCGGCCGCAGCCAGCGAAAAATCACAGCACCCAGGCCGAACAGAAGAATCAATGCGATAATGCTCCACAGCTCAAGTGACCCATGCAGATAGAATCCTACGGCATAACTGACGTGCCCCAGAAGAAATGCGATCAGCCCGAACAAAAATGTGCGCTCCCTGGGAAAGATGAGAAAAAAATCGCCCAGCCAGCTTAAAATCAGCCCTCCCAAAACCCACACCGCTAAGGAGGGAACATTCCACTGGCTCAGCAGTGCGGTGAGTATGAAAAGTGCCGAAAGCAGCGGTTTTGAAACCAGCTTCCACGTAACGTCATCCCGTTTTTCTCCGAAGAGCAGTATACCCAGCAGAAGAACTGCTGACACAGCAATAAAATAATTCATACCCCATTATCCTGCGGCCTAAGGCATTTGTAAAGTCTTTCAAGCAGATCTTTACCCGGGGCTGAATTACCGAATCCAACCAGCAATTTAAGTGGACATCTTAATCTGCATGTACTACACTGAGCATAATAAAAAACACTGAGCATAATAAAAAAAACACTAAGCATCAGATTGCGGAGGAATCGTGATTCACTATATTGAGCAGTTTCAGATAAACATTTATGCAGTACTGATGCTTCTGGTTATACTGCTCATAATCGAGTTCCAATCGAGAATTGAGTTCTATTCGAAAAAGCTGCTCAAAGCCGCAATTCTCATCAATATTTTGGCACTGATTATGGAGCCGGCATCCTGGATTGCCGACGGGAATGCGGGATGCTTCGGCTATTCCGTCAGTTGGATTTCCAATATACTCCTGGTGCTTTTAGGACCGGTCATTGCAGGCTTATTCGCCTCCTACGCGGATTACAAACTGTTCCGGGATCGCCGCAGGTTGAAAAGGCGCATGTTTTATCTTGCCCCATCCCTGATAATTCTCCTGCTGCTGGCGGTGAATTTTTTCACTCCAATCTATTTTTCCCTAGATGGAACCACAGGGAAATATTCCGCAGGATCATACCAGTGGGTCAACCATATCATCATCTTGTGGATATACCTCAATGCTCTTATTAAAGTTAATAGGAATAGGAAAAATGCAAATTCCCGGATTATGCACTTTGTGATGCTGTTCTTTGCGGTACCGATTATCGGGATGTTCATTCAGTTTTTCTATATCAGGCTGAATTTTTCCTGGACCACCCTG
>JAIPFQ010000143.1:0-5175 GCA_021736605.1 Spirochaetales bacterium
ATTCCTGGGAGAGCAGTTCCGGCATATCTTCATTTAGAAAGTCAGTATTTAAAGCCATCGGACTATCTTCAGTGTATTCAATATCAAAAACAGCATGGCTGACACCCATCTCTTTCATTAGAATGAGTCCGTCGGCCATAATTGAACGACTCCATGGAAACATCCCTACTTCAGCTATTCCCAGATCATCAATGTTCAGCAGCACAAGACGATCATCTTCCTCCGGTCCCGGGGTCATATTCAGATATATGTCATATAAGAACAGATCACCCCGTTCATAAGCCGGCCAGAGATGTAGTAGAGAAAAGAGCAGCAGTAGACCAAGGGAGAGAAGGGCTGGAAAAGATAAGAAATATTTTTTCATTGTAAAATTATACAGCAGGAAATATGAGTTGACAATAAATGATATAAGAAAAATGTACTGATAGAGAGTGTAAAGCCTATGCTGCAAAGAGTGTATTTAGCTTTTGAGCAAAGAAATAATCTTATTCTGCATGAGTAATTTTAATAAGCCTTTTTAGAAATGCCCGTGAAGACATCATTGAAAACATCATTGAAGACGCCGATGAAGACATCCTTGTTGATGTTCTTGAAGTCGGTCTTTTTGATGCTCTTGAAAACATCAATGAAGACACCCTTAAAGGTACCCACCCCTATGTCTGATCTTTTTGCCAGTAATAAAATTACCAAAATTCCTACAAAAAAATATGGTTGTTATGATAAATTACTGCAAAAAAATTTAATTTATAATATAACAAAGAGATAGATAGATTCTATGACTTCTTTATTTCCTACAGAAGAAACACTGAATTAAACATGGACAACTGAGATTAAACAATGGTAAAATGTATTAATATAAGAAAATATGTACTATTTTAAGGACATTCTTTCTTTAGTCATTCTCAGATTGGATAAGTTTGATCAGCTTTTTGAATTCGCCAACACGCCCGCCAAATCTGCTGTTTTCAAAGAGTAATTGTATTTAGTGTATGAAGAAAAGAAAAATAATTCTGATGACCACATTTCTTATTCTCTCTGTAAATATTGTATTATGGAGCAGAACAAGTGAACTTGTAGATGCTGCCGTTGCTCAGCAGCAAATCGAATGTGGTACAGCGGCTCTGCTTCTATTGACAGCAGCAGAGGAAATTGAAGAAGAAGCGGATTCCTCAGAAGCCTGGAAGGAATTATGCGATTTCTCATGGTTCAGCTGTTCAAAGAGGGCAAAGGATGAAATACGCTTGGGTGAATATGCTCATGCGTTGATGCAGCTTTTTGAGCTTAAGGGGGGGGTGATGTATACCTTGTTTCCTAGCCCGCGGTATGCATCTCGTGAATTGGGGTATCTGGGAATTATTTTACATGATGCAGGGGCTTATCGCAGTCTCAGCGGCATTGAAGCAGTTTCAATTCTCAGAAGCGTCATGCAGCTGCAGTAAGCTGCTGATGGCAGCATAAGTAAATGAGATTAGTATATGATGAGAATGGAAAAGCGTGTACTGCTCTATTTTGTGATTATTTTTTCAGGCTGTGCTTTTCTTGAAGCAGGAGATTTCGGTGTTACCTGGGATTTTACCAGCAGCAGTGAATTAATAGTTGATTCTGATCCGTCGAACAGCAATGCCTTGGAAGCTAAGTATTGGGCAAATACTGCCTTAGGGAAAAATTCTGGCTTCGAATTTCAAGCAAGTTCTCTTTTCAGTTCTGATCAAAGTACTCAATTTGATATTGATCAGTGTGAGTATCATCAAAGCTTTTATAATTCTTCAGCAGAACCGTCAGTAATTGAGTATATCATTGGACGAACAGCTGCAGCTGATTTTTCAGGTAAAGTTTTTTCCCATACCGGGGACGGCATGAAAGCTTCCTGGACTTCTCAGAATGTCAGTTTTAAGTTTTTCACGCTGTATACCGGGTTTATGCAGACAGCTGCAGTGAATATTCTTATGACTGAAAGCGATGAAGCGGATTATACCGAAGCTTTTTCATCCGATTCAGGTAATTTCAGTTCTTTTGCATCACCCCGATTTATTGAGGGAGCTTCGCTCAGTCTTTCTGATATTTTCGATGGAAAAACATTGACTCTGGCTGCACTGTTTCAGCAGGATTTACGAGCTGGCGAAAATGTGCGTGAAGGAGATGCTCTGCTTGATAGTCAATATTATGGGACAGGCCTATCTGGTCCTCTGAATGGTAGTGAAACTTCTTCACTGAGTATGTACGCCTGGTTTTTTCGCGGCAGTCATGGAGAACAGGATTTATCAGGTTTTTTAACAGGTGCTCAGGTAATTCGTGTTTTCCCGGAATTCTATGCCGGCACCATCAATTTGGAAGCAGTATACAGCAGCGGCGATCCTGAGATCGAGTCATTGATGGGTGGAGGAGATGGCGAAGCATCAGAGGTTTTTCTCCCGATAACAGCGACTCCCAGCGGTAAAATTTTTAGCCCCCAACAGAGTAATGTGTTCTCATTCCGCGGATCCGGTTCTATCCGACCGTATATTGATTACAGTAGTAAAGCTCTCCGTAATATCATGCTTTCTGTTGATTATGCACTATTTTTTAGAAGCACAACCGGGGCCATATCCGTTTCAGGCGTAGACAGCAGCTGTGATGAACTTTTTTTGGGATCTGAATTTTTTGCATCGACAACGGCAAGAATAACTTCTGATGTTGGCGCTTCAATCGGCGGAGGAGTATTCATTCCTTCACATGTATTTCTTGATGAAAAATATACCTGGAAAGTACAGGCTGGTTTTTCAGTAAGCATGTAAAGGTATCTAAAGGCATGTAAAGGGAATTAAAGGGTGATTCATGATGACAATCGTATGGAAAAAAATAATCAGTGCGGCAGGAATTTTTCTTTTTAGTGTTTTTCCTCTTTTTAGTGATCCCATGGGAGCTGTAGTGACTGATATTGATGGAAAAGTTGAAACTCGAAGCAGCGGTAATGATCCTTGGCAAGCTCTGCATATTGGGGATGAGCTTGACCCGGGGGACAGTATCAGCACAGATTTTAATTCCAGTGCCGTGCTGGAACTTGATAATGGGGTTGTTATTGCTGCTGAATCACTTACACGAATGACCTTGGAGGAGTTAAGCGCTTCGGAGGACAATACAAATACTGAGCTTTCACTGAAGCTCGGAAATGTGCGGGCTGAAGTTAAAACTTCTAAGGGTATGAAGAATGATTTTACCATTCGCAGCGCTAATAGTACTGCATCGGTTCGCGGTACGGTAATTGATGCAGAGATTTTAGGAGACGGAAGCAGTATGATGGTTTTTGCTTGGAATGGAAGGGCGGAAGTAAGAGAAAGCAGAACCGGACGGACTTCCAGTGTCGGTACTCCATCAGCTGATGATAAAGGTTCAAAAGAATCTGAAGAGGATTCAAAAGCGGATGAATCTGATGAAAAGAAGGTGAAAAGGCCTCCACAACGTCCTTCTCGGGGTGTGTATTCTGTTCTTACAGGAGTTCCGGGTGGTGGTTCGATATCACCATTGTCAATGATTCTTGCTGATGCAAAAGTTTCTGCCAGTACTAAACCGCCTGGACCGGGGTTTGTATCGCTTGGATCCGGGAGCAGTATTAACACTTCTGCGGCCTCCTCTTCTGATTTTCAGCCTGATTCTGAAGAGGACATTTTTTCCCCAACACCGCCGCAGAATGCTTCTGTTACTATTACCATAACTGGGCTGGATTAAGGTTCTTTAGAGGCTTGGAAAGTGTTACTGGAAAGGTTTGAGAGGGCCGAATTGGTTCAGATGTCTGGAAAGGTTCAAATGTCTGGAAAGGTTCAAATGTCTGGAAAGGTTCAGATGTCTGGAAAGGTTCAGATGTCTGAGAAAATGAATGAATAGTATGCTTGTTCTGTTTTTTTGAAAGGAGTTTATTCATGGGTGAAAAAGACTGGAAACGCAAATTTACTGTAATCTGTATTACTCTTGTAAGTATTTTTGTAGTTTTCGGTTGTAATTTGTTTAATCCTAATGAATTTGAGCAGACCAGTGATATAGCTATCCGTGCAAGCATACGGAATGGAAAAAGTATTCCTGCTATTGAGCATAGTTCATTTCTTCTTACCATTACTGGTGAGAAGATGGAAGCTATTGAGCATAGTTTTACTTCTGAATCGATTACTGTCAGTGTTCCTGCGGGTCCCTCCAGAGTATTTGTTCTCGAAGCTTTGGATGATGAAGGTACTGTAGTATATCGAGGAGAATCAGAACCTATTGATCTTGAAGGTGGAAAAAATACTGATGTTGAGATAATCTTGCATCAGCTTGAATTTATTGTTGAGTTTAAAGCGGAGGGAGGAAGCAGCCCAAACCCAGAATATAAGCAGGTAACTTTTGATAAAGAATACGGGAAACTTGCAGATACAAGCCGTACGGGGTATGTCTTTAATGGCTGGTGGACTGAGCCTTCAGGGGGAGAGCGGGTTACAGCAGAAACAATTGTTTCAATTACAAATGATCAGACGCTTTATGCCCGATGGACCGCAGAAACGGATACTGCCTACACGGTGGAGCACTATCTGGAAGATCTTGGAGGCGGAGGATACAGTCTTGAGGAGACGGAGTCTCTGAGCGGAGAGACGGATACCGAAGTAACGGCTGATGCGGAAAACTATGCTGGATTCAGCTATGATGCCGGAACAAGCGAGGCGAGCGGCACGATAGCAGCGGACGGATCGCTGGTGCTGAAGCTCTACTACGAGAGAAACAGCTATACCCTGGATTTTGTTAGCAACGGAGATAGCGAGGTTGACCCAATCACACAGGACTACGGTAGTACGGTGACAGCGCCGGAAGATCCGGAGCGAGAAGGATACAGCTTTACTGGATGGGATCCTGCAGTACCTGCGACAATGCCTTCAGCTGATTCAGAGCTGACCGCGAAGTGGAGTCCTGATACCTACACAGTGACGCTAGACCGGGGTGCAGGCAGCGGCGGAAACGGTAGCGTAATGGCGACCTTTGATGCAGAGATGCCCTCAGCAGCGGCTCCGACGCATACCGGCTATACCTTCGGCGGTTACTACACTGAAGAGAATGGAGGCGGGACCAGATACTACACTAGTGATATGAGCAGTGCCCGGAACTGGGACCAGGCTTCAGGAGATACGCTGTATGCGAAGTGGATAGCGGAGTCGGACACGGAGTATAAAGTTG
>JAIPFQ010000144.1:0-5168 GCA_021736605.1 Spirochaetales bacterium
TTGATGGAAGATATATCATTGGAACATGAAACAGGAATATACGACACGGATGAATTGATAGCAGCCTTGGCGACTCCTGCGGCTGAGAGCGCCATGGCGGTGATACGTACGTCTGGAATAGGCTGTATCGAGGCTGCGGCACGCTGTTTTTCGCGGCCCGAGCGCTTGAAGCGGGCAGCCCACGGCAGCATGGTCTACGGTCATATCACAGCGCCCCTGCAAGAAACGACGAGGGAAACAGCCCAAACTGAGAGTGAAGCAGCCGAAACGCAGCCCTCAGGCATCAGTATGAAAAAGACTTTGCGGAAATCATCGGAACAGGGACGCATTCTGGATGAAGTTATGGCGGCGGTGTTCCGGGCTCCTGGAGGATATACGGGGCAGGACAGTGTGGAAATTTATTGTCACGGCAGCCTTCCCGGGATTCAGCTGATTCTAGAGGCTCTTCGGCAGGCTGGATTTCGTGATGCGGCGCCGGGCGAGTTCACTATGCGGGCGTTTCTCCATGGGAAAATGGATTTGACTCAAGCTGAGGCGATTCAGGAGATTGTTGCGTCAAAGTCGAAGGAGGCTCATGCGCTGGCTCTTCATCGGCTCTCGGGGGATCTTTTCAAGCGGATAGACGGTCAGAAACAGCGGCTTTTGGATATTCAGAGTCTGCTTGAGGTGCAGCTGGATTATGCTGAGGATGAGGTGGCCGAGGATACCGCATTTCCTGATGGCACTGTTCGGGATATACGGCGGGAGCTGAAACAGTTAGCGGATACGTACTCCATCGGAAAGGTGTATCATCAGGGGCTGCGGATTGCGCTGGCGGGCAGGACGAATGCGGGGAAATCTTCACTTTTCAATTTGTTTCTCAAAGAGGATCGCTCCATAGTTTCTGATATTCATGGAACAACCAGGGATTATATTGAGTCGTGGATTACGGTTCGCGGGATTCCGGTGCGGCTGTATGATACCGCAGGTTTCCGATTCGGCGGCCAGTCTGAGAAGCTGCAGGACAGTTCTGAGTCGGAATCGGAGCCGTCAGATTTGGGCTTGGATGCGAAACAGCCGGGAAATGTGAAACAGCCGGGAAATGCGAAACAGCCGGAAAAAGCGCTGAATTCCGCTGCACGGTCGGAAATTTCCCGGATGGATAGCGTTGAATCTGAAGGAATCCGCAGAAGTGAACGAATTACTGAAACAGCAGATCTGGTGATATATCTTTTTGATGGTGAAGCGGGCGTTTCTCAGGATGACCGCCGCGTATATCGTGAGCATCAGGATGACCCGCGATGGATTTTTGTCTTCAGTAAGTCTGATCTCATGAAAGGGACGGCGGGAAGTGATATTTCGGAAAAAGAGGCTTCAAAAAATGATGAATATGTTTTTGAGGAGTCGAAGATGGATTCTTCGGAGTTTGATGCCTTTGCTGTGAGCGCCAGAACAGGAGAAGGTTTTCCCCTGCTTGAAGAGGCAGTGCTTAAAGCCGCTTCTGCCGGCGGCGACATCAATGATGGGGTGATAATTGATTCCCAGCGCCAGAAGGATCTGCTGGAAAGCGCCGTAGAGGCCTTGGACAGAGGACTCGAAGCTGCTGAGGAGGGAATGCCCGTGGATATAATTGCGCCGGAACTGCAGGATGCGCTGCAGACCCTCGGGGAGCTTACCGGAGAAGTGACCAGTGATGATGTACTGAACAATATTTTTGCCGGCTTCTGCGTGGGCAAGTAGAAAACAGTCAATAGAAGGCAGACAAGCGGAAGACAGAAAAGCAATAGGCTGATAAGCAATAGGCAGACAAGCGGAAGGCAGAAAAAGGATGCCTGGCAGGCGGATGCCTAGGCGGGAAAAATATAAATAGAAGACAGCAGGTATAAGGAACATAGCAAGATGAAGTATATACGAAATATAGGGAATCGGCATGGATTTTGATGCTATCGTGGTCGGCGGCGGACATGCCGGTATAGAAGCGGGATTAGCCCTGGCAAGACTTCAGTTCTCTACTCTCTTTATCACTCAGAGCCTTGATGCAGTGGGGAGACTCTCCTGTAATCCCGCCATCGGAGGACTCTCGAAGGGCAATATTGTCCGGGAGATAGATGCTCTCGGCGGAGAAATGGGCAAACTCATCGACCGTACTATGATTCAGTTTCGAATTCTCAATAGACGGCGGGGACCCGCGGTGCAGGCACCCCGTGCCCAGGCTGACAAGTTCAGCTACAACCGACTGGCTAAGGAGACCCTGGAACAGCAGAAAAACCTTCATGTCTTTCAGGATACCGTGACTGACCTCATTATTGATGCCTCAGGGCAGGCGGTTGAGGGAGTGATCACTGAGAGGGGGAAGCGCTTCACCGCTCGGGCGGTGGTGCTGACCACTGGGACCTTTATGGAAGGGAAGATCTTCATCGGCGAATTTGAAGCCGCCAACGGGCGATTGGGAGAACCTGCCGCAGTCGGTCTCGGTACGAACTTGAGGCGTTTGGGATTTACAGTGGGGCGATTGAAGACAGGAACCCCAGCAAGGGTAAGAAAGAGCTCACTGGATTTTGATAAGATGGAGGAGCAGGCGGGCGACGAACTCATGCTGCCCTTCTCCTTTTCCAACGATGCGGTTGACCGCACTTCGGTACCCTGTTACATCACCCATACCAATAAACAGACTCATACGGTGATTGGGGACAATATTCACCGATCACCCCTCTACGGGGGTAAAATTGTCGGATTAGGTCCCCGCTACTGTCCCTCAATCGAGGACAAGGTAGTTCGCTTTCCAGATCGGGATCGTCATCAGATATTTGTTGAACCCGAAGGGCTCGGCACGGAGGAGATGTATCTGAACGGTATCTCCTCATCCCTTCCCGAGGATGTGCAGGAGCGCTTTATACACTCTATTCCCGGTTTGGAGCACGCTGAAATTATGCGGCCGGGCTACGCTGTTGAGTATGATTTCCTCGATCCGACGCAGCTGTATGCTTCCCTGGAAACAAAGCGGTATAAAAACCTCTTTTTAGCAGGGCAGACCAACGGTACCTCCGGATACGAGGAGGCGGGCTGTCAGGGTTTGATGGCAGGAATAAATGCCGGAATGAAGATGCTCGGCCGGGAGCCGCTGGTTCTGTCCCGGGCAGAGGCCTATACAGGGGTGCTTATTGATGATCTCATTACAAAGGGGACCCAGGAGCCTTACCGGATGTTCACCTCTCGGGCTGAGTATCGGCTGAACCTGCGTCACGACTCAGCGGATCAGCGGCTGATGGAGAAGGGCTACGCTGCTGGCTTACAGAGTGAAGAGGCCATCCAGAGACTGCGGTACAAAATGTCCCGAATAGATGAGGTGAAGGAAATACTCACTTCCCGCCGTCATCATGGGAAAGATTTATCTCAGCATTTGAAGAAACCCGAAGTGAATTTGCATACGCTTCCCCTGGAAGTCCCGGAACTTGAAGCTTTTGATGAAACCGTGCTGCGCCATGCAGAGCTGGATATCAAATACGATGGGTATATACAGCGGCAGGAGCAGCAGGTGAAACGATTCCAGCGCATGGAGCGTATCCGTATCCCCGATGATTTCGATTACCAGTCAGTTGAGGGAATCTCTAATGAATCCAAGGAGAAGCTTGAGAAGATTCGCCCCAGATCCGCAGGGCAGGCTTCCAGAATTTCCGGGGTGAGGAATTCAGATGTCGCAGTACTGATGGTACTGCTGGGCAGGAAGTCATGAGTGGGAGAGATCTGCTGAGAAAAGGCTTGGAGGCACTTCAGCTTCCCTTTACTGATGAGCAGCTGGAGCAGCTGAACAGCTATTATGATGAACTCAGCTTCTGGAATCCTTCGCACAAGCTGGTGGCTGCGGAAGGGGCAGAGCTGATTACCCGGCACATCATGGATGTACTGACTCCTTTGAAGGAGTTGCGCCAACGGTTCCCGGTGCTGGAAACGCCGGGATGCAGTATTGTCGATATCGGTTCAGGAGGAGGCCTCCCGGGTATCCCCTTGGCTGTCATGCTTGATCAGCTGAAAATGGTGCTGATAGAGCGATCCGGCCGCAGAGCGGGATTCCTGCGAAACTGTGTTGTGATGGCGGGGCTTTCTGACAGAGTTGCTGTCTACGAAGGGGATGTGAAGGAGTATGCCGCATCCCTTCGATCCCATGCAGGAGGGCTCTTTGATGCTGTAACCTGCAGGGCGGTCATGTCGATTTCTGATCTGTATCAACTAGTGGATCCGCTGAGAAGAAAAGAGAGTTTCATATTCTTGTATAAAGGAATGGCTGAACGAGCCGAGGCTGAGCTGAAAGAGCTGAAAATTTCAGGACGAATGCAGGCAGGTGAAGAGAGTGAACTGATTATGCTGGAAAATCCGGAGAACCCCGGCCATGAACGGTGCATAGTAGTTTTAAAACTGAAATGATATGGTATGATCAGCATAGGTCATTACTGTATATCCCTTGTTTTTTAAAATAATTTTAAGGTATGGTTTTTTATGAATTTTGCTGAATCAATGTATCTAGGTTTTCTGCAGGGAATTACTGAATTCCTTCCTGTCTCAAGTTCCGGCCATTTAGTGATTTCTCGGGATCTGCTTGGTATTCAGGGGGTTCCGCAAATTTTTGATATCTACCTCCATCTGGCAACGCTGCTGGCAATAATTATCGTCTTCAGGGGAATCATTTTTCGTATCATCAGATCTCTTTGGGCACTGGCAAGGTCTTCAGTTGAGGAAGAGCAGCGGGGTGATCTTCACCTGACCGCTGTAGTTATTGTTTCCACAGCTTTGACTGTGGTGACCGCCCTGCTGCTGGAACGTATCAAACCGATGGATCAGGAAGTCCTGATACGGATGGTATATGCGCTTTTCCTTGTTACCGCTGCACTCCTCATAGCGGCTAAATTTTTCCATGGGAAAACTCCTCTTCAGCAGATTTCATACAAGCAGGGTTTAATTATTGGAATAGCCCAAGGTTTCGGCACTCTTCCGGGGATTTCCCGCTCAGGTTCAACCATAGCTTTTTCCCTCATCAGTGGAATTGACAGAAAAGCGGCGGGGGAATACTCTTTTCTTATCTCCATACCGGCTGTGGTGGGGGCATTTGTTTATTCATCATTCAGCCATAGTGCTGAAACAGTAGAGATAAGTCAGAATGCCGCCATTTGGGGTTCTTTGACAGCATTCATAGT
>JAIPFQ010000145.1:0-5121 GCA_021736605.1 Spirochaetales bacterium
CTACAACTGGATAATACTCAGCCTCAGCCTGAATGGTATGGCTTCCAATTCCCAATCCCGACCAGTTGAATGTATCACCCACAGGATCATCAGAACCGTCCAAGTAAAATTCTGCTTCCGCTGAATCCGTCAATACAGCTGCGGGCTGTTCAAAACTCTCTTTACCGTAAGTTTTTCCCGCTTCGGGATACGTTATAACTACGTTCGGATCTATAATCGATACCGACCAGGTTTTTGAAATCGTCTTTCCCATTGGATCTTCAGCGGTAGCTGTAACGGTGTAAATTCCTTTTTCACTCCACGTATAGGAGAAGGCATTTCCCGTTCCCTCATCTATACTGCTCCCTTTCGGGGAAACAGTCCATCGATTTGAGACATCCCCATTGTCTGATTCAGCTGTAAAAGTGAAGGAAATGGGCTGTTCAGTCTCCTGTCTCAAGACGGTTCTCTTAGGAAGCGCTTCAGTTATAGTCGGAGGAGTATCACTGAAAACTGTAAATGTGAATTCGTCGTCAGAAAGTCTTGCAAACTCGCTGCTTCCGCCGCTGCTGTCAGCTGCCTCGACCTTATACCCAGCTTTTAATGTATACTGACCGGCTGCACTTACAACTTTATTCCATGACTGGGAAAAATCAGTATCCACCATTTCTCCAAATACAGTTTCTCCTTGAAGATTCCAATACACGATTCCCGATGATACTGCCGCATTTGCGGAAACGGCACTTCCCTCTGAAAAAACTGTATCAGAAGGCCAGGATACATTAATTATTGGATCAATAAGCGGGATTGTCCATACAGCCTGGCCTTTTACCCCGGAACTGTTTTCTGCTGAAAGCACAACTTGTACTGAACCTGTACCGGCTCCCGACTCAAATTCATAGGATAGCGTATGTTCTTCATCATCCAGCGAATCATCGCTTTCTACAGTTTCCCCTCCAAAAGTCCACCATACACGTTCGATATCACTTTCTGAAGCAATATTTCCGGTGAATTCGTACTCGACTCCGGTGATAAGGGGTATCCCCGCCGGTACTGTCGGGCCGCTTATCTCTATTACGGGAGGCTCACTGTCAGTCACATTTATGCTGAATTCCACAGCATCCTCATAAAGGGCAGGCTCTCCATCACTTCCTATAATCTGCCACTCGGCCTCAGCCTTCAGGGTGTAGCTTCCAATATCTGTAAAGTCATATGCTCCACTCTGTTCTTCTCCATTAACAAACCAGGAGAAGGTATCTGCATAGGCGGCACTGACATCCGCTTCCAGATCTTCATTCAACGGCCAAGAATCACCAGCTTCAATATTCGCGATTGAAACAGCAGGATCTATCAGAATGAATTCACGCTGATCTGAACCGCTGTCCCCATATTCATCCAGGGCTGTAACTTTCACCCTCAGCGGGCTGCTGTCCCCGGAGATCAAATCTTTTTCAGGAGTGTAGCTGAAACTTTCCTGAATTCCATCGAAAGTAAACTCTTCCCCGTTCACCTCCCAAATGGTTTCAGTTATTTCATTCTGAATGTCTTCACTAGTGCTGGAGATATCTGCGGTAAAACCCACTTCCTGTCCAGCTGCAAGAAGTCCCATGGCAGCAGGTTTCAGAAACACAAGCTGCGGCGGTCCGGAACTTTCTACGGTGATGAGGCTCTTCCCGCTTGAAACTTCCTTCTCATTACCGAAGCTGTCTTCCTTCAGTCCTGCTGCGGTAATTTCATACTCACCGAGCTGGGTAAACTCAAAAGCAAGTGTATCCCCGCTGAAACTCTCCTCGCTTCCATCAGGGGATATAACAGACCAGATATATTCATCCACATCACCGCTGTTTCCTGGATCTATTGTAAAATTTACCTCTTCATGGGCAAAGACGGTCCTGTCCGCAACATCGTCTATGGCAACCCGAGGGTTAAGAATAACTACTTCTGCTGCTTCAGTATCTGTACTTCCCAGACTGTCAGTAACTGTACAGCTTACCTGCAATGTACCTGTTGGCAGCCCGGAAGGTTCAAAATCTATACTATCTCCGCTGTAACTTTCTCCATTGACTGTCCATTCAACTGATTCAATATCGGTATCATCAAAAGTCTCTATATCTGCGGTGAATGTATAACTTTCACCATTAAAAATTTCATCTCCGCTGCCGGGTACTGAAATGACTAACTCCGGAGGAGCATGATCAAAGGTAGAGAATGCAGCTGTCTCGGGAGGTGTTGTAAAAAAGGGACTCCCGTCTGAACTGTAGCTCGGAATTACATACCAGGTAAATTCATCACCAAAATTGAGAGCTTCATCCGGAGTAAAGGTGGTTCCCGAAATATTCTCCTCAAAAAGCCGTCCATTCAGATACAAATCGTATGATTCAACCCACTCTTGATATTCATCGAAACTCCATTCAAAGGTTGGGGTCAAGGTTTCCACCTCTTCGCCATCAGGAGCATAGTATTTGGGATAGTATGCAGGAAAAGTATATGTTGATTCAGCATATTTTATCAGCTCATCATTCCAGTCTAAAAAACTCACAATAAACTCGTACTCTTCTCCCATTCTAAATGACAGATTCTCAGAAGAGAGATCAAGGGCTACTTCACCATCTGAAAAATAGGTGTCATCGGGATAACCTTTCAGTTCGCTGCTACCTTCTCTTTTTACCTCCTCATGTTGAATTCTTTTCGTAAAATCAACATTATCACCAGTAATTGTTGCCAATGAAGTAGTTATATAATCACTGCTGTCATCATCATATTTAGGAATTTCAGGAAGTTCCCAAACAAGCTCAGGAGAATCTAAAGTATCTTTATTAGGAGTTTCTGTAATGATTAAATTATTAAGACTTACAACCAAAAAATTTTCCTCAACTGATTTCCAGCCTTCAATTCCACCTTCAAGATTTTCACCTGTCTCAGGGTTTATTTCATTTACAGTAAAATAAATGGTGTATTTCCCTTCAGGTAGTTCTGCTCCTGGTAACAACAAATCATTATAATCAAAACTATCACTAGAAAAGTCCGAATCAAATTCACCAATCTCGAAAGAGTTTAAATATGAATCTAAATTTGTTGTTATATCATCATTTTTAAAAACTACTTTTTCATTGCTATCAATTTCACGATAAACAGTCACTGAAGTTTCTGAATCCCAAGCGGTATCATCAGATTCAATAATAATATTTAACGCTATTTCAACCTTTGTATTGCCAGGACCGTTCTGTATTGAAACACTGATAAATGGTTTGTTCAAAAAAATTGATGAATCCATTCGTGCATATTTTTTTGTAGTGAACACAATATCATCTTTTGTACTTATTGCCCTGGATCTGACACTGCGGACTTTCGCAAAAGCCGAGCCCATGGAAAGCAGCATACATAAAATAAGCAGCAGCACGACAAATCTCTTTCTGAACTTAGAGCCTGAGACTTTTCCTGCATGTTTATTGTCCTTGGACTTTTCTGAAATCTTATTGAAATACATATACCCCTCCCATAAAACAGGCAATATCGCATATATCACATATATCACATTACGAGCAAATCTCTTGAAGCTTTGCATTCTTCAAATGAGTCAGAAAATCATCACATTTCGGCAGCATCCATAAAAGGCAGGTCCTGAAATAATTTCAGGTTTTGTAAAATAACAATACGTACTACATTATCTGTCTAACGGACTCCCCCAGCCTGATAAAAAAGCTCAATCCCCTAACATGAGCTTCTGCATGCATGAAACGGTTTAATATTCATCAGTGATTTTTCTCATAACCGGCAGATACATACATGTACACTGAAAAACTATCTTTCCAAAACTTCAATCACACCTACCAATATAATATTCCACCTTTCTTCAACGCACAAGAAAAAACACCATAATTCCCTTGTTTTTTCTCCATTCTTATGTGTTAAAAATGTGTTAAACCTACTTAAACCCATATCAGCTGCTTATCATGTCAGGATAAGCAGCTGTACTAAGCTTTTTATTTTCTGCAGTCCTATACCAAAATAGACAAAAGTAACTATTTTAATTCCTTGACTACCCTACCAGGGTATAGTATATTATAATTATAAACAGAAGGGAGAACTAATACCATGATGAATGAAAAACAGAAGGATGATGCAAAAAAACGCCTGAATAAAATTGACGGACAGATACGGGGCATTCAGAAAATGATAGATAACGATCGCTATTGCATCGATATTCTGTCCCAAACACGGGCAGTTGTAGCCGCAATTCGTAAAGTTGAAGATTTGATCATGCATCAGCACCTGAATACCTGTGTTATCAGCAGCATGCGCAGCGACAACAAGGAAGACCAGGAAGAGAAAATTGAAGAGATCATGGACGTTCTCTCCAAGTTCAGACGCCTTGGCTGAGGCTGGGACAGCTGACAAGACGTAGTGCCGTTACGGCAGGGGATGAGAAATGAAAAACATATCTACTCTAGTATTCATCATAATACTTGCAGCTTCAGGATTTACCGCATTTGCGGTTACCGGAAGTATTAGCAGCAGCACAGGCAGCATAGGGCAGAAAGGAAGTGAAACAGTAAACCAAAACGGAGCATATACCGCTGCAGAAAAGCTGGAAAACAGGATTCCGGAGGAGTATGCATCGGCCTATTATTGCCCTGGATACAGACCTGGAGACAGATCTGGCTACAGACCGGGTTACAGATCAGACGGAGGCAATACGCAGACCCAAGGCTATGCCTTTCCTGCTGAAACTGCAGGCAGCAGATTGGCAGGTCATATGGGCGGCGGCTGGTACGGACCGTGGAATTCCGGCTCGAATTGGCTTTTCCCAATCATTTTAATCCTCATAGTAACTGCAGCTGCGGGCTTCATTATCTACTCATTGCAGGGAAAACACAGGGACAGATTTACCGACCCCTACGATCCTGAACACTATGCTTCCTCCCATGGAGGAGACCGGAAAACTGGAGAAGAGCAGGAAACCGACGGATTTCAGCGAGATAAGGAACTCAA
Organism: Spirochaetales bacterium; assembly: GCA_021736605.1. GTDB lineage: Bacteria > Spirochaetota > Spirochaetia > PWKH01 > PWKH01 > JAIPFS01. The sequence goes on from JAIPFQ010000145.1 coordinate 4,972, forward strand.
GGATGAAGCAATCCGAATTTTGAAACTTCGTTTGGCCCGCGGAGACATCAGCCGTGATGAATATCAGGAGCTGAAAGCAGACCTCACCGCGGATGATGGTGAAACCAAGTAAAACTTAGAAGAGTGTAAAGCTCGAGGAGACAATTAAAT
>JAIPFQ010000146.1:0-5116 GCA_021736605.1 Spirochaetales bacterium
ATCTGCTTGGTATTCAGGGGGTTCCGCAAATTTTTGATATCTACCTCCATCTGGCAACGCTGCTGGCAATAATTATCGTCTTCAGGGGAATCATTTTTCGTATCATCAGATCCCTTTGGGCTTTGGCAAGGTCTTCAGTTGAGGAAGAGCAGCGGGGTGATCTTCACCTGACCGCTGTAGTTATTGTTTCTACAGCTTTTACTGTGGTGACTGCCCTGCTGCTGGAACGTATTAAGCCGGTGGATCAGGAAGTTCTGATACGGATGGTATATGCGCTTTTCCTTGTTACCGCTGCACTCCTCATAGCGGCTAAATTTTTCCATGGGAAAACTCCTCTTCAGCAGATTTCATACAAGCAGGGTCTGATTATTGGAATAGCTCAGGGTTTCGGCACCCTTCCTGGTATTTCCCGCTCAGGTTCAACCATAGCTTTTTCCCTCATCAGCGGAATTGACAGAAAAGCGGCGGGGGAATACTCTTTTCTTATCTCTATACCGGCTGTGGTGGGGGCATTTGTTTATTCATCATTCAGCCATAGTGCTGAAACAGTAGAGATAAGTCAGAATGCCGCCATTTGGGGTTCTTTGACAGCATTCATAGTTGGATATGCGGCATTGAAACTGCTTTTGAAATTGATTCAAGGGGGAAAGCTGTATCTGTTCAGCCTCTATTTAATTCCCTTGGGCATCTACGGTTTAGTAACCCATTGAGTTCAGAACTGTTTACCAAATAAAAAGTAAGTACATAGAAATAATCAAGTGCATTAAATCAAGTAAAAGTAAGCAGGTAATTTACATCTTTTGAAAAGGAGGAAGCAGGAGTGAAAAGTGCAGTTCCCAAGCGTCTTTCTGCGGCGTTGAGTTTTTTGTTTTTCATCGCCGGTGCTGTCTTTATTATTCTTCCCCTCAGCAATTTTTCTGAACTGCTTCCGGAATCCATGCAAACTGCAGTCGAAACGGTGAATGCTGTTCATGGGACACTGAATTACTTGTTTATGGAAGCGGTCTATTATATTCCCGTTTTTTTCCTCATCCTGGCCATCTTCATGTACCGCGGTACCCGGCAGAATAGAACAGGGCAGAATACGGATAAGCGCAGCGGGATTGCATATGTTTTTCTTCTGCTCTCCCTGATTCCTTTTATAACCATGGTTTTTCTGCTTCATGTTCTCCGTGGAAACGGCGAAGATGTTATATCCCGTGCTTTCCTTGAGATTCTCGGAGCAGAGCAGGCTCCAATGATTCTTCTGGCGATTTTTATTCTGGAAATGCTCCTGATGTTCTCTGCCTTCATTCTGGTAACCCGTGCTGATAAAAGCGTCGGCGATCATGCATCTGTTTTCGCTTCCAAAAAGAGGCTCCGCCAAGATGCAAAGCATACTTCCCCAGTTCAAGGCCCCATACAGGCTTCTCCCTACGAAGGAAAAGGGACCGCAGCTTCCGGAAAAAATGCTAAGGGGGATGAACGCAGCAGCTTCTCCCAGGCAGATCTTACCCTCCGCTTTCCTTCTGTTCCTGAAGTACCGGGGCTGAATACATTTAAAAGAAAACCTAGCGATGAGACCCTGCAAGGCGATGAAAATTTTGAAGAAGACGAGAAGTCGCCCAATGAAAGGGATAGTGGGCAGTTTCAGGATTTCGCCGACCAAAGCTGCGCAGAAGGGGAGCCTCCCAAATCTCTTGAGAGCGGTCAATCTGCCGGTAAAAGTGCAGAAGATACGGAAAAGGAAGATTTTGACAAGCGCGTAGCAAACTGGCTTTCAAACCGTGAACTCCTGGAAAAGGCGATGCGGCCTGCAGGTGCTGGAAGCAGGAAATCAGAAGAGAAAGAGCTTGAAAATAGCTCTTCGGGAGCTTCATTGGAGCAGGTAGAACGCATTGAATGGGAGTATTCAGTGGAGACTGATTCAGCCCGAAAGCGCAGACAGACTGCAGAAACTCCTCCGAAAGAGCAGGCAGGCAATTCATCGGATGATGCAGAAAATCCTGAAAACCAGGAAACGGAAAACTGGAAGCAGAAAACTGACAAGCAGAATGAAGAGCGATGGGCAGAGGAAAGCCCGTCATCCCTGAAAAAAATACGTTCCGAGGATCCGAATTTTCAGAATTATCCTCTTCGCGGGGAAGATGACTATTCCCGGGAAGATGGGAATTCTCGAGAAGATGAGTATTCTCAGACAGCTGCCTTTACAGATGAATTCCCAGACGAGTTTGCCGAGGAGGAAGATCTTTCTGAAGGCGATAAAGACGAAATATCGGATGAGGAGTTTTTCGGTACCCATGAAGAGCTGAATAAGTTAACTGAGTTAGCTGAAAGAGAAGAAGATAAAGAGCACAGCAGGAAGCCGGTGAACAATGAGCAGCTGAACAATGATAAGCTGAACAATGATCAGCAGGAAGAGTTCAGCCCTGAACTGACCCGGGAAAAGAAGCGTCGAAACTATCTTTTTCCTCCCGAACACCTATTGGAGGAGTATCCGGATATTTCCGATAAAGATGATGCGTATACCCGGGAGGCTGCGGATGCCCTCATGAAGACCTTCGAAGAGTTCAATATCGAAGCCGAACTCATTGGAGTACAGAAAGGGCCCGTGGTTACCATGTTTGAGATTCTTCCAGCCCCGGGAGTGCGCGTCTCCTCCATCACGAACCTGGCGGATAATATAGCGCTGCAGCTGGCGGCTTCGCGGGTAAGAATAGTTGCCCCCATCCCAGGCAAACAGGCCGTGGGTATAGAAGTGCCCAATCGAAGAAGGAAAATAGTCTCCTTCAAGGAGATGCTGAAAGCCGTCGATGAACATCCCAAATACGAGATACCCATGGTGCTCGGCAAGGATATCACCGGTGACTACAACGTAATCGACCTGGTCAGAACTCCTCATATCCTGATAGCCGGCGCAACTGGTTCGGGAAAATCGGTCTGCGTGAACACCCTGATCACCTCAATCCTCTACCGCCGATCTCCCAAGGATGTCCGGCTGATGCTTATCGACCCGAAAATTGTTGAGCTGAAGCTCTACAATGACATCCCCCATCTGCTGACTCCTGTGGTGACGGATCCAAAAAAATCCATCAAGGTGCTCCAGTACTGTTTGAGTGAAATGGAGCGTCGCTACAGCCTTCTGGATGCCATGGCGGTCAGAGACATTCGTTCCTACAACAAGAAAATTGCTGAAAAAAAGATGGCCGCGGAAAAACTTCCTTACATTGTCGTCATTATCGATGAATTTGCCGATTTAATGAACACAACGGGAAAGGAGCTGGAGCATTATCTCTCCCGTCTGGCTGCTATGGCCCGCGCTGTAGGAATCCATCTTGTTCTGGCAACTCAGCGGCCGTCCACCAATGTGATAACCGGCTTGATTAAAGCGAATATTCCCTCCCGCATAGCCTTTATGGTGGTAAGCAATACGGACTCCAGAATTATTATCGATATGCCGGGAGCTGAAAAGCTTCTGGGTAAAGGAGATATGCTGTTTATGTCCTCCTGGGAAGCCTATCCCAGCCGTGTTCAGGGAGCCTTCCTTACCGAAGAGGAGGTTGAAAAGGTGGTCTCCTATGTCAAATCCGTGGGAGAGCCGGATTATTTGGATGATTCACTTTTTGAAGATGAGGAAGAGGATGAGAATGGTGATTACAGCGGAGATGATTTTGAAGATGACCCCCTGATGGCGCAGGCGATAAAAATTATTCAGGAACAGGACAGTGCCTCAGCCTCCATGCTTCAGCGCCGTCTGAAGATTGGATACAACCGCGCAGCCAGAATTATCGAGACCCTGGAGGAGATGGGGATTGTAGGCCCTGCACAGGGGAGCAAACCTCGGGAAGTTCTTAAATATACAGAATGATTTGCTAAGTGCTTGAGAACGGAAAAAAACGCTGTCTCCGCTAGTTCGCCGAGATCTGCATTTCCCTTCATGACAAAACAAGAAAAGGAAGAAACGAGCCCTATGAATACCATTCCTGCTGATGCTTACGCTGTGGAAAAGTACGCGGTGAAAAACGGTGAACTCATCCCGGAACGGGATGCTGAAGTCCCGGTAACCGTGCGGGAAGTTTTTTTTAATTTCAGTGTCTATGAATCCGTAAAAGTGATCAGAGGGACAGCTGTCTTCCTGGAGGATCATATTGAACGGCTTTTGGATTCTGCCCAGCGCCTGGGAATTAAGCATAACTTTTCCGAGGTGATCTTTACGGAAAGTATGGAGATGCTTACAGCGGCGGACAGCATCCGGCGGGGCACTGTGCGGGTGCAGCTTATTGGCGGAAGGGAGCCCATGTTTTTCATGTTTCACACTCCTCTTCCTCAGTATCCGGCGGCATACTACAGCCGTGGAGTAAAACTGATATCCTATCCCGGTGAACGGATTATTCCGGAAGTGAAGTCGAACTGCCTTCTTCTGAATTATGTAGCCCTGCGGGAGGCTGAGGATAAGGGCGCTATGGAGGCTCTCCTGATAAACCGCTATGGGAAGGCAGTGGAGGGAACCCGTTCGAATGTCTTTGCCATAGATGGGAATCGGCTGGTGACCGCCGGTTCTGGAGTACTCTCCGGGGTTAGCAGAAAGCATATTCTGGAATCAGCAGAGAGCCGAGGCATGACTATTGTGTATGATGACATCTCACTGGAAGATATGAAAGACGGTATGTACGATGAAGTTTTTATTACCAGTACCAGTATGGGAGCTATTCCCGCTGCTGTGATAGATGACGTCTCCATGGGAACAAGCTTTCCCGGTACCCAGCACGTTCATGCCGTCCTGAGACGACTTGAAGCTGAGTATATACAGAAGAAGAGAGCCCTTTTATAAAATTTGCCTGTTTTTTCTAAATTTAGTCTTTTTCCGCAGATGTATGGATTTAAGATCAGTTGGCTTTTTTTTATAAAAAAGCTATAGTGTCGGTATGAAATTTAGCGAACTTACATTAGAAGAACGAGTACAAAAGGGCATCGCTGCTGCAGGCTTTGAGGACTGCATGCCCGTACAAGAAGAAGTGCTCAAATACAGCCTGTCAGGACAGGATGTACTGGTACAATCACAGACAGGATCCGGAAAAACAGCAGCGTTTTTGATCACCATACTAGAACGATATTTGGAAAAGGCTAACGGGGCTAA
>JAIPFQ010000147.1:0-5099 GCA_021736605.1 Spirochaetales bacterium
CCCCCGTTCCTTAAAGAGAACCTCCTGAAGCTGTTTCGTTGAATTAATATTGAATTCTCTGCCGCATAAAGCATAAATTCTATGCTCTATCTCATTCAGATCTGTATCAAGTTCTCGTTTGTACTGATCCAGCTCATCCTTCTGCAGGCGAATTCCACGAAGCTCCATCCGAGCCAGCAGGATTGCCAGGGGCATTTCCAAGGAATAAAAGACTTCTTCTAAGCCTCTATCCTTAATGAGTCTTGCAAAAATGACATAGAGACGATAGGTGATATCAGCATCCTCGGCGGCGTACTTACCGGCTTTTCCAATCTCTACATCCGGAAAGAGCTGTCCCTTCTCCACGGTATCTTTGTATTTGATAGTTTTGTAATCAAGATAGTGCTCCGCTAGGGCATCCATACTAAAGGTATTGCTCGTGGCATCCAGCAGCCAGGCGGCGATCATCGTATCAAAATACAAATTGGCAGGTTCTACCCCCCAGCGTTTCAAGACTTTATAATCATAGGAGAAATTCTGACCTATGATACGGACAGCAGGATCTTCAAGAACTTTTTTCACCCTCTGTTTAACCTCTTCTTCAGGGAGAATCTTGTTCCCTCCGGCGTAAAGGGGGATATACCAAGCCTTGCGTGGGGAAATTGAAAATGAAATACCCGCAATATTGGCCTGCATAACATTCAGATTGTCAGTTTCTATATCACAAGCGGCGGTCCCGCTTTTTTTTACCTCTGCAAGTATTTTATCAACCTGCTTCAGGCTATCCGCAATTTCATACCTTCCCTCACCGCGAAGTCCCTGGGCTTCAACTATTGATTCCGGGGACTCACTATCGTTCCCGGCTTCATCCATCTGCAATTTCGTGATGCTCACTGCATCAGGATCTCCGCCGACCTCTTTGATGAGACTTTTTGCGCCGATTTCGGCAAATGAATTGAGAGCGTTCTCAGGTTCAACCGTCTTTACATCCCAGTTCTCCCAGTCCAGATGTACCGTAGAAATCTGCTTCAGAACGATAAGCTCCTTACTGAGATAAGCAGATTCTTTCCCCTCTTCCAGTTTTTTTCTGTTCCCCTTCGTCAGATCTTCCAGATGCTCGAAAATATTGTCCAGACTGCCGTATTGCTGCAGGAGTTTCACCGCACCCTTTTTTCCTATACCCTTTACCCCCGGAATATTGTCGGCAGAGTCTCCAAGGAGGGAGAGGTAATCCACAATCTGCTCAGGTTTTATCCCAAGATGCTCTTCAACTTCACTGCTGCCGTAGGTTTTATACTTACCCTGCTCATACCGCAGTGTTTTTATTCGTCCATCCACAAGCTGAAGCAAGTCCTTGTCGTTGGAAACTATCAGACAGTCGCCCTTGTCTTCACCACATTTCCTTGCCACCGTGGCTATGATGTCATCAGCTTCAAATCCTTCCCTTCTTAGAGTAGGAATATGCATTTCATCTAGAATTCTCTCAACCACAGGAATCTGCGATTTCAGGTCGTCAGGACTTTTATCGCGGGTAGCTTTATACTCTTTGAATGCCTCATGACGAAAAGTAGGCTGTATTGAGTCCAGAGCAACAAGAATGCCTTCGGGCTGATAATTCCGCATTAAGGAGAGGAGTGAGCGGAAGAATCCGTAAACCGCTGATATGTTGTTTCCCTGGGGGTCCTTCAGCGGCCTGTTGAGGAAGACAAAATAGGAGCGATATATGAGCCCATACCCGTCTATAACCATCAGTTTCTTTCTTTTTTCCCTTGAATCATCTTTCATGATGCTGTCTGCTCCTCATCAGTTATTTATCAATAATTTGTATATGAGAACTGGGCTGTAATCATTGCTCTGCACGCTATTACTCTTCCATTAAAATCTTAGCCATCAGGAAATTCCAAGGTCAGTCCGTCATATGCCGGCTCTATCCAATTCGGAAGATATTCCATCACCTCTTTATGTTCAATTGCATGAGACAGATGGGTAAGATATCCTCTTCGCGGATTTAGTTTTTTGAGAACTTCTACAGCCTGATCGACGGAAAAATGAGTCGGATGGGGATGATACCGGAGCGCACCGATAATAATAGTATCCAGTCCCTGCAGCAGTGGCATACTGCTCTCCGGTATACCGCTGCAGTCCGTCAGATAGGCCAAAGAACCAATACGATATCCAGATATCGTATTACGGCCGTGAAAAATGGGAATACGCTGTACGCGTATATCTTCTATGGTCACAGCACCTTCCTCATTACTGCGCAATTCCAGGTGAGGAATTCCGCCTCCATAATCCTGAACGGTAAAAATATAATCAAAACGACGCCGGATACCTTCAATAGTATGACGATCTCCGTACACATCCAGGCTTCTACTGCGTGAGAAAATGCGCAGATCATCAATCCCCATGACATGGTCAGCATGTCCGTGGGTATAGAAAACCGCATTCAGAGAGTCCAGACCTGCCCGCAACGCCTGCAGTCTGAATTCCTGGGAAGTATCAAAGAGTATTTGAGCCTTCTCTGAACGTATAAGAACCGATGAACGCCATCGTACATTTCTTCTGTCAGCGGAGGTACAGACCCTGCAGGAACACCCAATCACAGGTACTCCATGGGATGTCCCGGTACCTAAAAATGTTAATATCACTTGCCGATCTTATCCTTCAAGCTTTCACTCAATGATTCAAGACTGCCTTCGAACATATTTTCTAAATCCGAAAACGCTTTTTTGAAATCTATTGTTTCCACCTCATCCAGGAAGCGCTTTTTTACTTCTTCGGTATTTATCATACCAAAGTCCACACGTTTTTCCAACTCCTCAAAGAGCGCTTCAGCATCTCGATCCTCATTATCCTTCAAATCATTTACAGCATCCGCAACAGTATCAGGATCTAACTGCTCCATTACCCGTGAGACCTCTTCATCGGAAGCTCCTGTCTTTTCAAGGGACTGCTGCAGTTCCTGTAAAGATTCGCTTACAGCTTCACCAGCTTCTTTCACCGCTGTCTGCACCTCCTGCCTCGACCCGCTCATACCGAAAAGTTTTTCCGATGTTTCAGGAAAGGCATAATAGATAACTCCGAACAAAGCAGCCCCAAAAATAATAATCAAAAATAATCTGCCAATTAAACTTATAGATTTAGCCATATCCCCTCCTCAATACTACATACACGAATAGAGCATGATGAAAAAATCATCACTGTATGTACTATCCCCATTATTTTTTATTCCGGATATCCCGAATTATCCCGAATTATCCCGAATTATTTGACCTGCACTTCCTCCGCTGCCAGGGCAAAACGAATTGATATTAATCGTGATTCATGCTTATCCGACCGCGAAGTCAGAATTACCGGAACCCTCATCCCCATGACGATTCCTCCGTAGACGCCCCCTCCAAATAGGCTTAAAGCCTTATACACAGCATTTGCCGCATCAAGATTCGGCAGAAGGAGAATATCGAAGTCTCCCGCAGCGCGGCTTCTGATCCGTTTCATCTCTGCAGCCTCCGAAGAGAGAGCCACATCCAGGGCTATCGGTCCCTCTAGGATTGAATTGCCGAACAGGTGTTTTTCATTCTGTATCTTTACCAGTTCTGCAGCATGCAGGGTGCTTTCAATTTTTGGATTTACCGTCTCCACAGGGGTAATGCAGGCAATCTTAGGGCTATTTATGCCGATCCCTGATGCTGCCTCCACTGCATTAAGGATGATCTGTATCTTTTTTTCAACATCCGGTGAAATATTTACCGCAGAATCTGTCAGCAGAATAGGTTTGTGGTAAGCGGGCAGCTCCATGAGACATACATGACTTAGCAGACGCTTGGGTCGTAACAGCTCCAATCGCTTATCGAGAAGCGCTTTCGCAAATATAGAGGTATGGATGATCCCTTTCATAACAGCCTGGGCTTCCCCGCTTTTCACAGCTGCCATCGCTCCGCTGCAGGCATGCTCGTCATCCCGTGAATCAACAATAGTGGCCTTGCTGATATCGAGTGCGTACGTATCAGCAATATTCAAAATTGCATCCCGATCCCCGAAAAGTTTAAAACCCGCAAGGTTTTCCTTCATAGCCTGAGCAGCGGCTGCAAGTGTCTCATACTGCTCTGCCCTGATAACTGCTACAGTTTTGTTTTCGGTATGTTTCTCAGTATGTTTTCCGGTATATTCCCCAGTATCTCCTGGAAGTCCCTGGAAAAGCCGCTTAATTCTATCCTGTATTTGCTGATGCATTACAAACCATTCTCCCTCTCACTCAGGACAGCCCGCAGTTTCTGCAGCTGCATTGTACTTCGTCGTTTTTCACTAAGATAGCCAGTTTATGCTCTCTTCTTTAATATACAACAAAATCACCTGATGATACAGCAAAAGATATCGAGCTAGCGTAATTCGCGCGCTAGTGTAATTGATTTGTATTGTGGATATGAAAAAAATTTTTTTGGAGGGGGGATGCACATTGCCAGCGATTTGGATGTGCAGCTGCAAAGGGAAAAAGGAAAGGAGAAAAGGGGGAAATTACTTCCTGTGATACTGCAGGGGCTGACGTTTTCCCTCAAGAACAGCGAAGCCGTTTTCAGCCAGTGCGAGCATTTCCCGTTCACCCGGAACTATGCGGACAGATGCATAGGGAGAGACCCGAGCGACCACATCATCCACCAGTGCGGAAAAATGAGAGAGGCCGCCGGTGAGGACAACGGCATCCACCGGAGCCGGGCAAACTGCCAGCAAACTGCAGATCTCCTTAGCAATTTGAAACGCCATAGCCTTAACATAAAAGGCTGCTTCAGTATCCCCTTCTTGTATGCGCCTGCCTACGGCTTCCATATTCTTTGTTCCCAGATAGGCAAACATTCCGCCTCTGCCGGAAATGCGTTTCTGCAGTTCCGCCGGTGTGTATATACCGGAAACGGCAAGGCGGGCAAGCTGACCTGATGGAAGGCCCCCGGAACGTTCCGGTGAAAAAGGTCCTTCCCCGTCCAATGCATTATTTACATCCACAACTCGTCCCTTGACATGGGCAGCTACGGAAATACCTCCTCCCATATGAGCCGTAATAAAGCTAGCCTCCTCATACACAAGAGACATCTCTTCAGCAACTTTTCTTGCAGCACTTTTTTGGT
>JAIPFQ010000148.1:0-5082 GCA_021736605.1 Spirochaetales bacterium
GCTAGGGTAGCAGCGTTCTGCTGCTTCGGTTATTTGCGGGGTGATGGTGAGCTTTTGGAAGATTTCCATCAGGGCGGTGGAGAGGAGGCTCCCAATGCCGACTTTGAAGCCGTGTGAGACGGTTTCGCCGCGATAGGTGAGCCCTTCCATCTCCCAGATGTGGGAAAAGAGGTGCTCTGCGCCGGATACGGGGCGTGAACGTTTGAGATACTGCATGGCGATGCCGCTGGCGGTGAGCCCGGAAAAGACCTTCTCCATGTCGCCGGGGACGGAGACCCACTCCCGCAAGTTATGCTGGACGATGTGCCAGGCCGTCGCTTCGATGGGATCCTCCTGGAGGGCATCGGCCAAAATCCAGTCGCCCCCCGCCGGGATTTTAGCGATCAGGTCGGCATAGCCGGCGGCGCCCATGGCTTCGGGTGCCTGTTCCAAAATATCCGTATCAGCGATGATGATCGTCGGTGCAGGACAGGGCTTGGTATGCTTCATGCCGTTTTCCAGCAGGGCGGCGCCGTCGGATGCGTAGCCGTCAACAGAAGCAGCGGTGGCCGCGACGATATAGGGCGTGCCTGCTTCATAGGCGGCCCGTTTTACCAGATCATTGATGGTTCCGCTGCCCACAGCGATGGGAACACAGTCGTTTTTCCTGATATATGCAACTATCTCCGGTATATACTTGTAATCAGCATGCAGAATGGGACTGCCGGGATATATCAGCGGTTCTGCCAACTCCAGGGGAAAGAGGTTTTGAGATTCCAGCAGTTCCGACAGCGCTTTTCCTGCAGCCTCCTGAGTATGCGTATCGGCGATGATGCCGAAACGGCGCTTCCCTCCAAATTCACTTACCGCAAGCTTCTTGATGAGCTCCGGCAGCCTTCCAAGAGCCCCCTCCTCTGTAAGAAAGGCTTTGGTCGTCTCGGCGTAGGAGAGATATTCAGAATTCATTGCACCCATATAGCAGCTCCGTTGTTTTCATTAGTAGTCAGAAAAAAGACAAAAACCGATACGTTCAGCATCAAAAAAAAGAGTGTATGAAAGGGTTTTTCAGTTCAGCAGCCCTCAGTAAGCCATCAGTACAAAGTACGTTACGACGATGCTGGCAAGAATTGACAAGATCAGCCCGCCCCTGAACCAGGCGACGACTGCCGCGGCGATGACCCCGATGATCCCCGCTGCAGGAGCGTGAGAAAATTCAAGCAGTACCGAAGGAAAGAGCAGAGATCCCAAGGCAGCCACAGGCATGACAGCCAGGAATTTCTTAATCGGTGCCGGCAGTCTGCTGAGCCAGGACATGAAGAAGGGCACCGCCCGGGGTATGTACGTCGCCAGGGCTGATAGAAGAATGAAGGGCAGTTTGCTAATCATGATAAGTTTCCTCCATGGTCAATTCGGATGTCTCCAGTTCCCGTATACTGTCAGGAAGGATCACGGTGCCGATAAAAGCTGCAGCGGTCATGGAAATCACAAAGGAAGAACCAGTGGAAAGCTCGGTATATATCACAAAGAAGCTGTTCAGGAGCCCCGCCGTCGCTGCAATGATGATGTAGCGGACCTCCTTCCTGATTTCCTCCACAAGGAGTGCCGCAAACATAGCATATAGGGTGATGCCTACGCTCTGCTGAATGCCTGGCGGAAGGATTGAGCCGACAAGAAAACCCGTAACTGTTCCAGATACCCAACCTGCCCAGGAAAAAACTTCAATTCCCGTCATAAAGGCAGTGCTCACCTTCCCCTCCCGGGTGGATGCCACGGAAAAGACTTCATCGGTATTCCCAAAGGCCACTAGAGCCTTCGTCAGGGGATGCTGAGTCTCAAGGCGTTGGGATAGTGATGCGCTCATGAGCAGATACCGCAGGTTTACCAGAAATACGCCCACCGCAACTTCAGCGGCAATTGCCCCGGAAGCCATCAGATTTACCGCAAAAAACTGACTCGCACCGGCGAAATTTGTCACCGAAAAGAGGAAGGCATCCGCAAAAAGCAAGCCCGTATTACGGCAGATGAGGCCGAAGGCGATAGCCGCAGGAAAGTATCCAATAAAAATGGAGACACCCGCTTTTGCCCCTTCAATAAATTGTCGTCTGTTGTCATATCCCTGCTGCATGGTGAAAAAGAGTAGAGTTTTCCTGCAAAACTGTCAATACAGCCACTTTGAAAAAATGCTGGCCTAAAGATTTGGGATGGGTTGATAATCTGTAGGTTTCAGTCTTTTCCAACTTCAGTTTTGAAGGACATGTCCAACTGAGAGCCTGAAACGCATACAAAAAAGCTGGTCACCTCCAGGAAAACTGAAATTACTCAAAACATGCCATACCGTATAGTCCATAACAAAGCTTAGTGCCACCCTCTATTACTTATGAAGGATGAAGAGCTCGTCCCCCAGTTTCCCGATACCGGCTTGGAGGAAGACCTGTTTTTTTCCGAAATACCCTGGTAAAATAGCTCTGGTCGTCAAATCCGCACATAAAACCGATCTCGCCCAGTGACCGGTTCGTTGAAATGAGTTGTTTCCGAGCCTCTTCAATTCTGACATCATTAACGTATTCAGAAAAAACAATCCCCATCTCCTGTTTAAAAAGCCTGCTGAAATATGAAGGGCTCAACTGCAGTGATTCAGCGGTACTATTCAAGGATATTTTCTCACTGTAATGATTCTGTACATACCGGATAGCCATAATAATCTTTTGAGTATGCTGAACAGTTCGAAGATTGAAAACCAGATCAATAAATCTATCCATAATGCGCTTTGTCCATGCAGAAAGGTCTTCTAATGAATCAAGACTTCGTATGCGAATAAGGTAATGGCAGTTAAGGCCGAATATCTGTTCTATATCCGCCCCTCCTTCCACTGCTGCCCGGGACAGCAGTACTGCCAGCTCAAGAATTCTCGATTTAACCATTTCCAGCTGAACCCCGGAAGTATAGAGAACTGTCCCCAGGATTTCATTCAGGAGCTTTCCTGCCTCCTGTTTTCTGCCCTCCGAGGTATACCTGAGCAGTTGTCTCTCCTTCTCCATGGGATAATCCATATCGCTCCGTTTATCTCCCTCCATACTTTTCAGATGATGAAGGTACTCTCCAATGCGGGACTGCTGTTCAAAGGCATCACGGTCGGCAAACAGTTTGACCGCATCATTTTCACAAAGACTGAGAGCAATAAGAAAAAGCGTGTCGGCGGAACTATTGGCTCTAGCTGTCGATATTTTCGGAATATGTACTAATGAATTTTTCAGTTTTTGGACTTGCGCTTCATTGAGTTTGAATTTTCTCTGGCACTCTTCGAGGTAGAGACTATCAGGGGCAAAGAGCATGACTGGTCCGCTGATCAAAGCCCCTTCCAGCATTCCTCCTCGGATAATCGGCGAAGCCCAGTGCAGCAGAGAGAATCGGCAGAAATAGAGATATTTTCCTCCGAACCGTTCTGCCTGGTAAGCAGCAAAACGATGTGTCTCACAGCAGCGGGCTCTGCCCTGCAGTTTCCCGCTCGGGTCTAACTGGCTGCACAGAGAACAACTGCAGCAGTTGGAGGAGGATTTATTTACATAAGATTGTGTATGCGATTCCAGAGGAGCGTATATACAGTCTATTCCTGCAGCTAATGTAAAGTCAGCGGCAGCTTTCTCCGGGTCAAAAAGTTGTTCACTTTCTTTTATAAATCTTCCCATGAAAAAATTAATCCCTCCCTGAAATTACTACATAATTTTAGGCGAAAATTATGTTAGTGCTGTGCATGAACCGGCAATGCTATGATGTAATCTCCTACTGTACACACTGCCGGAATCTATCGGCGAATCTCTTTCAGCTGAAATTCAGAAGCCATGCTGCGTTCCCAAGCTTTACTTACCATCGGTTTCAGCTCAGTTCCCTGTATACCGAAGATTATAACATGGATAACAATTTCAAGATTCCAACAGGGCGCGGCCAGTTTCCCTCCCAGCACTAGATTCTCTCCATTTAAAGAAATGGTATTGAACCAAACAGCGCCATCACCCTCTCCGCTGCTGATTACTCCTTTGATAAGTCCCATGAGCAATCCAGGATGGTCGAGCTCTGATTGCTGCCTCCTGCTTAACTGGTTACCAATATCTTGAATGAGGTCTTTAATTCTGTCTATATGCCTACCTGCTTGTTCCTCTTTTTTCATTACAAAACCAGACCAGCCGCCTTTTACTGAAACTGTTCCAAATGTAAAGGAATTATGGGCAGCTTCAAAGTTATCTGTATTATCATCTGCAAGTATTTCGGCATTACTATCGGTGTCCAGGAAACTACTCATAAAGGAAGGTGCTGGTCCTCGGCTGCCTGATATCTGCTTTAGATATACTTTCTGCGGCTCGCTCCTCTTCCATGAGTCTCCCCAGCTTGCTGACCCCTGCTGGAATTGTCTCTGTATTTGATGTTTTTTATATTTCGGGTGTTTTTTATATTTATTCTCTATTATTTTGGAGAATAGGGGCGCTGCTGAGATTTCATCAACTACAGATATGGGATATACGGGCTTCGTTTCAGCAGCAAGTTTTACTTCATTGATTAGTTCCTGCAAAAATCCTGAATCAGATCGTGCCGCTGTGTTCATAACATTGATAACAAGTATATCGCTTTCGCTGATGCTGCGCAGGAGGAAAGGCAGGCATTGAAGATAACTTTGAACATCACTGAATGCTGAAGCTCTCTGGTAATCGATGATGTGCAGGGAGGTGAGGGTTTCCCCGGCTTTCAGAGCAGCATGCAGGGTCTGACTTACTGTCTGCAGGCCGGCTGCTCCTGATGGTTCAATAAGAAGAATTTCTGGAGATACGGTTTCTCTGATTTCAGAAACAGCTGTACTGAGATCCAGCTGAAGGCTGCAGCATATGCAGCCCCCGGATATTTCTTTTATCTGCAGTCCGTTCTGTTTGACCAGTACCGCATCCACAGGGAAAGCACCCGCATCATTTTCGATAACCGCTGCTGAAATCCCAACAGCTTTAATTAAGCGAGCTAAGGTCAACAGAAGGGTAGTCTTACCAGATCCCAGGAAGCCCGTAATTGTAATTATATCCATTTGAGTAATCCTCCCCTTAAGATTCCCCACGTAAAGCG
>JAIPFQ010000149.1:0-5057 GCA_021736605.1 Spirochaetales bacterium
AATTTTCTCAGCTGGAAGCCCTATTTCAGGTTTTTGATGATGGTCAAGTCGCCAGTTTTGGCTGCCTGAAGAATCGGCCCCATATACTCATCCACAAGCTCCGGCGTCAGCGGAACCGGCATATTCTGCAGCTTCATCTTGAGCTGCGGATTTTTTGCCGCCTTCAGCGCCCGCTCGATGTGCTTATCCGTAAAACCGGGAAGTTCGCTCAGCGTCGCCGGCATTCCTACGCTCTTACTGAACGCCTTCATGCCCTCTGCAACTGCAAGACCAAGCTCACGACCGCTCAGCGCGGAGAGATCAGCATCAATAAAACCATGCTTCTTGAAGATCTCGCCCACAACTTTCAGCTTCTTCTCAACCGCCGGGGCAAAGAAAACCGCGTAATAGGGGTTCATGATGGCGCAGGCTCGTCCGTGGCTCGTTACATCAACCAAGCTGAAGCTGGTCAGGTGCGCCCCGTTGGTTCCGCCTACCATTATAGCATATCCGCCGAGATCCGTGGCAAGTCCGAGGGCCTCGCGAGCCTCCGCATCTTTGGGATTGTCCACAACTTTTTTCGTGTTTTCGACCACGAGCTCGATTGCCGCAGCTGCGATCTCCTTCACCTGCTCGTACTTGTCATCCTTGCAGCCGAAAAATACTTCCAAACTGTGTGCGATACCGTCCAGAGCGCCGTCGATGGTCAAGCCCATGGGCATGGTGGTGGTCACTTCGTAATCAAATAAGGGAGCTTGGGGGACTACCGCTTCATCTACAATCAGTTTCTTCTGACCCTCCACCGGATCGGTGATATTGGAGTATTTCGTCAGGTGTGCGCCTGAGCTGGCTGATGTCTGAACGGCGATGACTGGCAGCTGCTTCTTACCGGTTCTCTTCAGCGCCTCTGTCACCATACCGGTTCCGAAGTACTCCTCAATCTCCGGGCTGTTCGCCGCTCCGAGGGTGTAGAGCACGTTTGCCGCCTTAACAGCATCGATGCCGCTTCCGCCGCCGATCACTATGAGTGAGTCCGGCTGGAAGTGCAGAATGCAGCTCTCCAGGCGATAAACATCTTCCCGCGGCGCGTTCGGTTTAGCTCCGTTCACAATGTAATCAGGGACAACGGATACTCCGGCTTCCTTGAGAGATGCAAGCACACGGTCATTGATATCCTTGAACATGTCTTCCGACACTACCAGCGCCTTGCTGCCGAATCCTTTTGCCACTGTTCCAATTTCATTCAATACCCCTAGACCGAAGGTGTAGCTGTCGCCTTTCCAGTCTTTCAGTAATTGTTTAGCTTTGTCTCGTAAATCCATATCGTTTTTTCCTCCTTGGAAAATGTGTTCCTTGGTTCTTCTTTGCTGCCCGCAGCCCGCTTTTCAGCTTTTCAGCTTTTCAGCTGCCCGCTTTTTTTTATGCTGATGCCTGACGGACGCTTTTTCTCTGCTGATGCCTGACGGACGGCTTTTCTCTACTCGATACATGCGGAGCTGCGGCATCTCCCACGGGAAAATGCTCCCGCAGGATTATGCTTTCGCGGGATACTGATCCCGCATCGACCCTCGTATTATTTCTCAGCCAGCTTTTTGGCACGCTTGACGATAGCATCAACAGAAATGCCGTACTTTGTCATCAGTTTGTCATAAGGTCCTGACTCGGTGAAGGTATCCTCAATGCCGATCATATCGATGAGACAGGGGACCTCTCGGCTTACAGCCTCTGCGCAGGCCGAACCGACTCCGCCGCGAATATTGTGCTCCTCCACGGTGAGCAGTTTGCCGCTCTTTTTCGCCGACGCCTGCAGTGCTTCCGCATCGATAGGCTTGATACTGGAGATCTCCAGCAGCTCCGCCGTAATGCCCTCAGCCTTCAACTGCTGCTGCGCCTCAACGGCCATGTACGTGGGAATTCCTGAAACTGCAATACTGAGATCTGCTTCATCGTATTCTGCGATTTTCCGCGCCTTGCCCACCTTCAGGGACTCTCTGCCCTCAAAAAGCAGAGGCGTTTCGTTCCGGGAGAGTCTGATGTAGACGGGGCCGTTGATCTTCATGGCCTCTTCCAGGGCATCCTTCACTTCCTGCCCGTCTCCCGGGGAGAGCACGGTCATATTGGGGAAGGCGCGCATGATGGCCAGGTCCGTAAGCGCGTGGTGGCTGGCGCCGTCGAAGGAGTCAGAGATGCCTCCGTAGCCGCCGGCGATGATCACGGGCAGACAGTTGTAGCAGAGTACATTCCGAATCTGGTCCGTCCCCTTCAGGGCAAGGAAGATACTGAACGTACTGATGACCGGGTGATACCCCGCCGTAGCCAGGCCTGCTGCGACATCGACCATATTGGCTTCCGCCACGCCCACATTATAAAATCGCTCCGGATATGCATCACCAAACCATCCTGTTCGCGTACTTCCTGATACATCCGCGTCCAGAACCATTAATTCAGGATGCGTTTTGCCCATCTCCACCAGATGTTTGCCGAAGACGTCCCGCATAGCGGCGGCATGTTCTTTATTTACGGTAATTCCTGTATTCGCTGTATTTGCTGTCTGTGTCCGATCTGCTGATTTCATATTTTTGCCTCCAATTCCGCTAATCCGGCTTCCAGCTCCGGTTCGGCTTTTGCAAAATTTTTGTCATCGACGGGTGCGCCGTGCCACTTGTGGTCATTTTCCATATGTTTGACGCCTTTTCCCTTGCTGCTGTTGAAAATGATGACATAAGGGCCTGCAGCTTCGCCGTTGTTCGAAGCTTCGTCGAGCCACTCAAAGGACTCCTGTATGCTCTGCATGTCGTGGCCGTCGTAAGCCTTGGGAGCAACGGTCCAGTTGAAAGCGGCAAATTTGTCCGCCAGGGGCTCCAGAGGCATGATTTTGTCCGCCGGGCCGTCCAGCTGCACCTTGTTATAGTCCACCAGCACCACAAGCCGTTTGGGAGCAAATTTCCCCGCCGCCATGATCCCTTCCCAGCTTTCGCCTTCATCCAGACAGCCCTCGCCTACCATAACGTAGGTCCAGAAGTTCCTTTTGCTGTGCTGCGATGCCAGCGCCATACCAAGTCCCACGGAGATGCCGTGGCCCAGTGCGCCGGTGGACATGTCGACGCCGGGTGTGGCGTGCATGCACGGATGTCCCTGCAGGTCGCTGTCAATATCTCGGAAAGTCATGAGCTTTTTCTTGTCGAAGTATCCTCGACCGGCCAGGGTCGCATAGAGCATAGTTGAAGCATGCCCCTTGCTGAGGATAAATCTATCGCGATTTTCATCCGCCGGCTTCTTCGGATCGATGTTCAATCGATTGTAATAGAGGTAATTCATGACATCAGCTGCTGATGCCGCTCCTCCCCAGTGTCCGGTTCCTTTCTCATGAAGGACCCTCAGCACGTCAAGTCGGGCAGCCTGTGCTTTGTAAGCTATCATAGCTAGCTTTTTGTTCAGATCTTTTTCAGCTGCAATCTGATTTGCATCAATTTCTTTCATTGCTTTCTCCCGCTTATGTTCATTGTTTTCTGCGTTGACCGCTTCTAAAAATTGTATTTTTTGTGGTGCCCAGTTTTTTCAAGCAGAACAATCGTAAAACAATTATTTTTTTAACTACTATATATGGTATACCATATATTAAATAGGGTCAACTTTTTTTTCTTTAATTATGAAAATTTTCCGCCTTCACGGAGATCATTTTTCTGCGTCTTGATTATTTTTTTGACGTGTATTTTTTTACAGGTTCCAGATGAAAGGCTTCGGCGGACTTACTGTCCTGAAGTCTTTGGAAGCCCTGGAGACTTTACAGGCTATGGAGACTTTACAGGCTATGGAGACTTTACAGAACCTGGAGCCCTGGAGACCATGGAGAAACTGGAGCATGGAGACCTTGGAAGCCATGGAATCCCTTGATGCAAGCTGCTTGTATGCTGCTTGTAAAGAGGCTTTCAGTGCAGCCTCAGCGCACTACTCTTTCAGCGTTTCAAAGGTCCGTTTTTCGCCCTGGATGATATGCTCGTGCATACGCTGTTCAGCTTCTTCCGGCTTCTTATCTATAATGCTTTCAAGCACGTAAAGATGCTCCTTTACCGTTCTTTCTGCTATCTCGCGACTGTAGAAGTTCGCAAAGCCCCATCTTCGTATCAGCCAGCACTGCTCCTGTACCGGTTTCAGCATCGTCTTCAGACGCCAATTACCCGTCGCCTCGGCAAGTTTCTCGTGAAACCACATATCCATATTCAGCAAATCCGTAAAGCCCGCTATGGCGTCTTCATTATTTTTATAGTCTTCGTATTTTTCCTTCAGCGCTTTGATTTGTTCCTGCGTGATTCTCTCTGCAGCTTGAAAGGCGCTGAGTTTCTCCAGATAACGGCGGATATAGAAGAGATTCTGAATATCCTGATCCGAAGGGTTGAACACCGAGTAGCTTTTCCCGTCATAGACAACCAATCCCTGGGAAACAAGGATTTTCAGCCCTTCACGGATTGGAGTCATGCTCACACGCAACTCCTGGGCAAGGGTTTCCACAATCAGCCGACTCCCGGAGGTGTACTTCAGGGCAAAAATTTGTTCTTTGATAAGATTCGCAACTTCTTCACTGAGATAGGTCCTTTTCAGCATAAACTGCTGGGTATCAATATTTTCAAGCATCAATTCATCTCCAGTTGTGTAAAATTTCCCTTCACCTTGGGTTCCCTTCACTTCGGGCTCCCTTCACCTTGGGTTCCCTTCACTTCGGGCTCCCTTCACCTTGGGTTCCCTTCACTTCGGGTTCCCTTCACTTCGGGTAGATCAACTTCAGAAACTGCTCTGAGAAAGCTTTATCCTGTACACATATTTATTGTATACCATATATAGCTTATGTCAAACCTTTTTCAAGCGCTTAAAATGCTTTTCGATACGATTTTATTGAAATACAATACCACTGTTGATGATTCTGCTGAGAAGAAACTCCCGGAAAGAAGCTTCAGCTGCGTTTTCTATCTGAAAAGCAGGGCATCCACAGCATACGTGTCATATGACAGAAGGCTTTGTCATATGACACGTATGTAGCAGAACTGGTTTATGTTGAAGATGTGAAATCGCGCTTTTGCTTG
>JAIPFQ010000150.1:0-5015 GCA_021736605.1 Spirochaetales bacterium
TTTTCATTCCCAAATCAGCTGCCAGCCGCCGCTGGAATTTATCAGGATAGTGAAGCTGCGATTTCCACCAAGTTCATAAAATTGATAGCTTCCAGGACATGAAAGAAGAATTGTATCCACCAGAAAGCTCTTTTTATCCAGAATGACTGATGGATCACGCTCCATTATCCACCTGCCTGCCCCTTCATAGTTTTCCCCATCACTGTTCTCCGATGAAATTCCGTATGGGCTTCTTGGGGCGGATTTGATCTTTTCAGCCACTTCATTCAAGCGAATTTCACAATAGTCTGCAGCACGAATGATGGATTCATCCAGAATACCTGCAGTCAGCCCCACCAGAAGTTCCTGGCCGTCAAATCGTCGACAGTCTATATGCTGAGGCTCATCCAGGCTGATTATCTCCTCTATTTTTTCATACCACCAGCTGAGGCAGAGCACAGCCCCCCGTTTCGGATACAAGCTGTAATAATTTACCATGCTCTCAGCGAAGTCTCCTTTTCCCCACTCAAGCTGCAGACGGTATTCCGCAGGGGAGAAACTGAGAGGCGATAGGGGATTCTGGGGATTCAGAGGGCCGCTGTGCAGAAAATCCTTTCGGGAGAACCAAACCCCCGCCGGCGGTCCTGTACCGTTGGGATACGCAGCAAAGGGTACTTCTGCTCCCTTTGCATAGGGGACGATGATGCTCCCCATGGAAGCTGAGACATGTACTCGTCGTATCTCACCTTCCTCCGGCCAGGTCAGTTCATACCAGGGAGCTTTGCCCTGCGCCTCCTCAAGGGCAGACGTTTCCGGAAGCACAATGCGAAGATGATTGATCTCAGGATTGAGTGAGCAGCCGGCAATTCCTATAATCAGGACACCGACGATCAGTACAAAGACAATCAGTACGACGATACGCAGGATGAGAAGAAGAGGTATCAGCTCCAGTGCTGTTCTGCAGTTAATCTCCCGGCTAATGTGATAATTTGCAGGTGCCATCACTAGTAAATACATGAAAAAGTGATGATTTGATTCATTCTGCGGTGAATGTATTCAGCTATTTTCCGTTCTGAAATCCCAGGTCCGGCGGGCCGGTAATTTTAGCAGTTACTACCCGCTCCAGAAAGACTGAATCGCCCTTCGCAGTGGTGCTTATGGTGTCATCCTTAAAAATTTCCGTCCGGGTTTCGCTGGTTCCCGCCCGTCTTGCCATTCCCTGTATGATCTCCTTAATAATTCCCATAGCGTAAGCATCAGCATCATCAAAATCCTCAAATTCCGGATTATCCTGGATTCCGAGGATTGAAAAAGCCCCATCCTCGGAGGGTACGATGGATATTCGCTTTGATACGGTGATAAATGAGGTGACGGCTCCAACAGCATTGGCCACGTCTGCATGTTCGGGTATACGAATTTCTGCTTTCAGTTTCTCGGGGAATGATTCGAGGAAAAATTTCACCGGCGCCCCAAGTCCTATAATAGGGTGGAGAAAATCAGCGCCCAGTCGAATGCGGTCGTTCCCTTCATTCAGAAGATTTTCCATGAGCCGTGCGTATGCCGCTTCCGCTGTTCTTGCTCGGGAACGCTCTGTTACAGGTCCGCTGCCGCTGCCGCTGCCGCTGCTATTGCTGTTGCTGCTGCTGATACTGGCATTATCGCTGCTGCCATTATTGGTTTCATCCGTTTTGCTGTCTTGGCCCGTTTCGCCGGTTTGTTCCGTTTTGTCATCTTGGTCAGCTGCAAAATCCTTTCGCTCCAGCTTTGTCTTAATCGAAGCATCTTTCCGGCCGGCTCCTGCTCCTCGAGCTCCTTGAGTTCCTCGAGCTCCTCCAAGGCTGAAGTTCCCCTCAATATTCAGCTGTTTCTTCATCAGCTCCTCAAAGAGGCGCTTGGTTATTTCCTGAAAAATTCGTCGTGAGATTTCGGATTCTTGAGCAGCAAAGCCTTTCTCCTGATTTTCAGACGACCCTTGGTCATCTTGGCCCCTTTGGCCCTTTTGGACCCCTTGGTCACCTTGGTCACCTTGGTCACCTTGGAGTCCCCGGAGCACAATTTTCAGAAAGCGCAGGGCGCTATCTCGATCCCACAGATCCATCTCGCCGCGTACATGGAGGAGGTCCGTTGGGGTCAGGCCGCAGCGCTGCAGGATATGGGCGTCCTCCAGCCGTTTTGTCTTCACCATCATCCAATGACCGCTGCCCATCCTCTCGGAGAGCTCAGCTAAGGAGCAGGGTCCCTGCTGCAGGGCTTCCAGAATTTCGGCCTCTCCGGGCTGCAGGTCCACACCCTCAGCGTCCCCTATCTGCACAAAAAATTCCAGGGGACCTGTATTCGCTGCAAAATAATCGGTCATTTTTTCAGCATACTCCAGGGCAGCGCTGATATCGTACTTGGATCCCAGCCATGAAATCGGGGAAATGCGTCGCGGTCCGATCAGCAGATCCTGATCTTTGAGCACTATTTCACTGTCCCCGCCGAGACCGATGGTGCTCATGTCCAAAGCACGAACGTGGGTTCTCCATCCGCCGACCCGGGCGCCTTCAGAGCAGACTTCAACAAAACCGCCGTTCAGCGAGCCGATATCCGAAGTGGTTCCTCCCACATCAACAACAATGGCATCGGGGATTCCCGTCAGAAAGCGGGCTCCGGCAATACTGGCCGCCGGACCGGACAGAATGGTCTCTATCGGCCGATACTTTGCCATTTCCGCACTCATCAGCGATCCATCGCCCTTCACCACCATGATGGGGACAGAAATTTCAAAACGGGAGAGTGAGACCTCTATCTTTTCAAGAAAGGTTTCCAGCAGAGAAATGATCCGGGAGTTCAGCACCGCGGTATTAGCCCGCACGTAAAAGTTCAGGAGGTCGGATAATTCGTGGCCGCAGCAGACATGCAGTCCCGTCTCCTTGAAAATGATCTCCTTCACCGCAAGCTCATGCCTCGGGTTGACAGACCCGGCGTAACCGGATACGGCAAAAGCCTTCACTCCGTCCTTTTCCGCCATCCTGCGCGAGACTTTTCGCACCTCCTCAGGGTCCACGGGCTCCGTCTCCGCTCCGGAAATGGTCATCCCCCCGGCGATCACCTGCACAGGCTCGCTGTCGATTTTTTCCGAGTCATAGATTCCGGAGGGCATCAGCAGCAGCCCGACCTTCTGACCATAACCTTCTACAATGGCGTTGGTTGCCAGGGTTGTTGAAACTGATACAATATCCGCTTTTTTCAGGAGTTCAGCATCGAGCTGTGCAATAGCATCCTCAATGCCGATGGTATAATCCCATTTTGTGGTCAACCCCTTCCCTTTGGAGAGAACTTTCCCATCTGAGAAATTGTATATTACTGCATCAGTATAGGTTCCCCCCGCATCAATCCCCAGCCCGAGTTTATGCGTCGCCGGCTGTACGTTCTGCTCTGCTTCCGCCGGCTTTTTCATCTGCTTTTTCTGCTGATGCTTCCGCTGTGCCGAAGCATCAGCCCTATAAGTCTTAGACTCTTCCCTTCCATAAGCTTCTGAGAAGTCATTTTCAGACGTTTTATTTTCAGCTTCAGAGACTGCGGTCTCCTTGATTTTCGCTTCACTTTTGTCCGAGTTCTTCCTCTGCGGCCTGTCCGGATTACTTGTTTCAGAATTTTTCCAGACGGGCACAGCGATAAGACCTTTGCGTCTCGGTTCATACTGGGTTACATGGTGTGGCGACACAAAAAGCACTTCATCCGTGGTTTTTTCACTGAGAATCATCGCTTCAAGAAGATGGAGGCTCCCTTCAAGACGTTCGAACTTCCATCCGAACTCCTTGGCCATATCCCGGGCGTAGGCATCGTAGACCTGCGTATCTCCAGCACCTGTATCAATAAAGCCAGCCCTGCTGTAGTTCTTCTGCCAGGAGTTGTAGAACTGATAGATCATCTCCGCATTTTTCCTGCCGTAGCGCTCCTCAAAATACTCCAGACTCTCTTTTCTGAGGGCTTCATTCTGAGAAGCTTCCGCCCGCTTAACTCTAGGCCGAAAGACCTGCGGCTGAACCTGCTCTTCATACCAGCCGCCGGAAATATAGTAAGTTCCGGGGTTTTTCCTGAATTCACGTCGATATGCCGCATCAGACCCCAGAAAAAGGGCTATGCAGTCCTGCACCCGGGGAATAACGAAAGGGATATTTCGAGCATACAGTCCGGCTGTACCCCGTCCGCACAGACCGTATCCCAGCACTATCCGGTCGTAGTCCCCTGAGGCGGAAACTTCATCTATCCGTTCCTGAAGCTTCGTTCTGAGCTGATCAGGGACATCATGGAGTCCTCCTTCCAGGTATTCAACTTCCAATTCCAGCCCTTTCAGCCGGTTTTTGTCCTTCATGAGCCGGCTTAAATCAAGTTCCAGCACGCCGCATGCAATGATGAGTACTCGTTTCTGATTATGATGATGTTCCTGCTCTGCCATTTTGCTCTCCCGTTTCTGCTGTTTATACTGGCAAAAAAATTTGTGATCGATCAACTGCATCTATACAGTAAGACAGACGACTGCATCAGATGCTTCCCCTCGAACCCCATCACAAAGCTTTATGCCACCTTATAAAAGCTCTCATTAAGAGGAAGGGGCTCCTTCAGACTGATTCTCAGGCTATCGATGCCGCTCCTTAAGCTGCAGAAGATATTTCCGCCGAAGCTCCTTCAGCAGATTTCTATATTCCATGGAACGAAAATCAGCATAGGTCCAGGGCAGCTCCTGAAAGTTTTTATTCATATAGATCAGGGTGATTTCAGCATAGATTCCTTCACGAAGCGGAACCCTATGCCCGCGGTTTTTCGTCGTGGCTAGAATAAAGCGATCCACGGAGATGATGCCTGGATCCAGATTCACCTTCCGCTTCCCCTCCTCCATGAACTGCGCTTCTACAGAGTTTGTAAATATCTTGATATCCGCGAGGGTCTCAGGGTCGACAAGTTTCGAAAAAGAGAGGAAATAGCGCTTTATATCCTCTCCCATTTCGGGCACGTAGTAATCTGTAAAGGTAAAATCAAAGACAGAACTTTCC
>JAIPFQ010000009.1:0-28742 GCA_021736605.1 Spirochaetales bacterium
CGCATATTCAATCATAGCCCCTGCTCTTTCATTCCCTGCTCTTGTGTGGTATTATAGAAAATTAGAATTTAACCAAATTTTAACAATCTTTTACAGGAGATGAGCACATACAGGATGAAAAAATTCAGTTCGGATATACGGATACACAGCAGAAATCACTTGGAAATCAAAACAAATATTCCTGTGACAGAACCGGGCAAGGAGAGATACTACCTTCAGCTCTATATTTTCTCTCCCGCCCAGTTGAACATCAACAAAAAAAAATATGTCCAGGAGAGCTCATATCTTGACGATATCACCGTCCATACCCGTTTCTCATCACCGAACATATCTCTGGATAACCTGACAGATCCGGAATGCAGACTCAGCCCGCTTCGCCGGATAAAAGAGATCCTCGCCAATGAAGCTATGCTCGAACAGGAGGATGCGCGGAAAATAATCTATGAAATTCAGACCCTTATGAACAACTATCGCACAGATCTTCGCAACAGCACGGTGATCCTCGCCCGAGAGGCGAAAAAAAACTCTGCAAAAACTATTTGTCGAAAAAAGCTGAATGAAACCCTCTCCGCCATGCAGAACATCCTTTCAATGTACAGAAATCTCTATACATCGTTTCTTGATGCACGAATAAGCGATGAGCTCAGGACAGCTTTCGCCTGGGGAGATGAAACACTTTCAATCATTACATCCGATACGCTTGTAAAATTTTTCAAGATAGCTGAAAAAATTAAAATTGATGAAGATATTCTGAAAGATATTACAGAATTTTCCGACTCGGAGGAAGCATATAAAAAGGAGCATGATTACTCCTCCCATCTTAATCAGGATATAAAAAATATTGGGGAGACTATTATCTACCGGCGGGGTATGCTGAAAAAATGGTCTCAGTCAGCTCTTTACATGAATTCGGAAGAGTCGAAAACTCCTCGTCGAATCGGACATATCGTGGCCGGTTTCGCAGCGGCGACGGCTATGACCTTTGCCACCTTGGCAGCTGTATTTGCTCAACGGTTCTTTTTAGAAAACACCGTGCCCTGGGCTGTACTTATCATTTTGGCATATGTATTTAAGGACAGAATCAAGGAAGTTCTGCGGGAGATCCTTGGGAAATTGCTGCCTCGCCTTATTGCAGACCATATTACTCGCTTCCGCGACCCGGCTACATCAAAAAACGTCGGGAACGCAAAGGAGCATTACAAGATACTTACGCCACGGGATATATCCACCCGAATCCAATCGCTTCGCTATGAAAAGCCTAATCCCTTTCGAAAAATCATGCCCGAGGAGAATGTTCTCCTCTACTCCCGCTACATAAAGATCAATTCGAAGGAGCTGAAAAAAAATCATTCCCGGCTGGCATCCATCACAGAAATTATCAGATTCCGTATCGATAAATGGCTGCAGGAGATGGATGATCCAGAGGAGATCCTATACCGCCTCAAGGACGGTAAACCGGTTAAAGTGAAGGGCGAAAAAGTCTATCACCTCCACCTCATCATCGATTTGAAAACCCAGAAAGACCGTATCCCCGACCAGATTGTCCACTATAAATTGATTCTCAACAAGAAAGGGCTGCTGCGCATTCAAACCCTAAACTAACAGAAGCGGCTGAACTCTGCAGCTTGAAAAGCGGTTATACGGCGCACAGATTTACCCGCAGGAATATCTAATTATTTGTCCCGTTAAACTCCTTTACAGCATCCAGCATTGCGGCAATATTCTCTATCGGCGTTTGGGCCTGCAAATTATGGATTGTATTGAACACATAACCGCCGTCTTTGCCGAATATTTCACAGCGCTCCAGAACTTCTCTTCTTACCTCTTCCGGTGTACCGAAGGGTAATGTTTTCTGAGTGTCCACACCGCCTCCCCAGAAAACAATATCTTTTCCGAACTCAGTTTTCAGCCAATGCGGATCCATACCAGCAGCTGAACATTGTACAGGATTGAGAATATCGAATCCACAGTCAATAAAATCCGGGATGAAATCAGGTACGGATCCACAGCTGTGTTTAAATATTTTCCAATTAGTATTGTCATGGATCCATCCATTCAGTTTTTTATAATAGGGGGCATAAAGGTCTCTGAAGGTTTCTATTGAGCAGAAAGTGCTGTTCTGGGTTCCAAAATCAGTCCCGCAGGTAAAAAGGGCATCAATCTTATCACCGACCTTTTTATTAATTCTCGTCAAATTCTCTATGCTTATATCGATCTGATAAGAAAAAATTGATTTCAGCAGATCAGGACGCAGAACGGTAGACATGTACCATTCTGTTATATCACGTATTCCTTTAGGATATTTAACATGCATTGCCGGCACAATGGCAATATCACCCAAACCGCTGCCGCCGAAGGCTGCTATGACACCTTTCCCGCTCTCGTAAGCAAGAGAAACACTATCAGCAATGGCATCCAATTCCTCATCAGAAAACAGCTGGAATTCATCAGTATTATCCTCCAGCTTCAATTCACTGTCATCCTGAGGAAGCGGTTCCTGCCGTATAATGGCATCAAAAAAATACCCATCATAGGGCATTTTTCCGCTGGGAGGGGCATCAATATCACCCTGAGGATAAGCGTACACATTATTATGCTCATCATAGGTCACATTGAAATCTCCTGGAACGAGAACATCCTGCCCCCAGGGAGTTTTCCAATCTTTCCAATCTTTATTCTCGATACCAAACCAATTTTTGGAAGCTCCTGCTGGTTTTACATCAATACCTATTCTATCTGCAAGGTCATCTTCAATTTCACCAAGGCATTGGTATGGTTCTACAAGCTTAATTTTTTTCTTTTCCAGGCCGAAATATTCCCGCATACGCTCTATACTTGAAATATGTATTCCGCTGACAGCCGTTCCTCCGAAATCAACTGGAAGCTTATCAGAGCTTTTGTGATTTAGTGCATTAAGAACTCTCTGTTTTTCTTTTGTTATCATTTTACTGCTCTCCAATTCGTTTTTCATGCTGAAAAGAACTCATAGTTTATATGGCGGCAAAAAGCTTTATATAGCTTCTTCTTTGTAACCGGCAGCTAAGGTCATAATTCTTTCCTCAGTTATGTCATCATGGTTCAAAATGCCTGTAATTCGTCCTTCATGCATAACAGCAACCCTATGACACAATGCCATAATTTCAGGCATTTCAGAGGATATGAAAATGATGCTGATGCCTTCACTTGCTAGTTGATGAATTAGCTTGTAAATATCTGCTTTTGCACCGACATCGACACCATGCGTAGCCTCATCCAGAATCAGCACTTTCGGATTTACCGCCAGCCAGCGTGCCAATATCACTTTCTGCTGATTTCCTCCTGATAAGGAGCTGATGGGATTCTGATCATTACCCATGCGTATGGAAAATTTTTTCGTATATTCATCAACGATTTTTGCTGACTGATTCCATAGTATACGACCCCTTTTAGAAATGCTCGGAAGCTTACTTAAGGTCATATTTAACCAAATAGGAAGATTGGGAAAAATTGACTGAGTCTTTCTATCTTCCGCCAGCATGGCAATCCCTGCTCGTATCGCCTTTGCGGGACTTGAAAAACTAAGCTTTTTACCTTCAAGAAGGACACTGCCGCTCTCGTATGTATCAGCACCGAAAATTGCTCTCATTACTTCACTTCGTCCGGCTCCCACAAGACCAGAGAATCCAAGGATCTCACCACGGTGCAAATTGAAAGAAATATCTGTAAATTGTTTTGAACTGAGATTCTTTACCTCCAGAATTTTCTCGGAGATTTCCCGCCGTGAAAATTGTGAAACTTCTACATCCCGGCCGACCATCATATGGATGATTTTTTTTACAGTTGCTTCAGATTTATTTAGGGTATCAATATATTTACCATCACGATAAGCTGTAATATCATCAGAAATTCGCAGCACCTCGTCTAATTTGTGGGATACATAGATGATAGAAATACCCTCTTTTTTCAGCGAATCTATTACCGTAAAGAGTTTTTCTGTCTCCGTCTCCGTAAGAGATGAATTCGGCTCATCCATAACAATCAATTTTGCATGGGTAGATATCGCTTTTGCAATTTCAACCATCTGCTTATGGCTTGTTGTTAATTTTGAGATTTTAGTATAGGGATCCAATACAAGTCCAAGTTTTGCAAGCTCCTTCTTTGTCTTTTGTGCCATCACATTCCAAAGGATTCTTCCAGCTTTAGTCTCCATTCTTCCCATGTAAACATTTTCAATAATATTCAGGTTGGGCATCATGGATAATTCCTGATGTATAATAGCTATTCCCTCCTGAATTGCTTCCATGGGATTCGCAAACTGCACCGCTTCGCCATCAAATTCAATGATTCCCTGATCCCTTGAAATAACGCCGCCGATTATATTCATCATTGTTGATTTACCGGCACCGTTCTCTCCCACCAAGGCATGGACAGTCCCCTTTCTCACCTTAAGCTGGACAGCATCCAAGGCTAAGACTCCTCCGAACCGTTTACTCACGTTATCCGCTTTTAATATGTATTTCTGTTTATCCATGCTGTTTTGATCATCCATCATCTATCCTCATGTGAATCTGCTGTGATATTTTGCGACAAAAGCCCGAACATGAGCTGTTTGCCGCAATTTCTCTTCTTAAATTACTCAAATCACCAAGTTAACAACTTATTGGATAACGAATTACTAGAAACCGAAGCTTTCCATATTGTCTTTCGTTACAAAGTCACTACTTGTCAGTAATCTTCCAGCTGGAGGGACAACACCGGATACGATATAGTTATACAATCTAATTGCCGGATCATGACCTTGTGCAAAAGGATTTTGCCCAATTGTTCCAGTACAGACTCCGCTTGCTACCTGCTTCATTGTCTCTTCAATAAAATCATAATTAATAAGTTTTATATCACCGACTTTTCCTGCATCCTCAATAGCTTTACCAGCACCGAAAGCACCACCGGCACAGACATATATAGCTGCCAGATCAGGATGTGCAGACATGAAATCATTAGCTTGACTGTATGCTATGTCACCTTTATCAAGACTTTCTACTTGATTAACAATTTCAATATCCGGGGCAATTTCTGCTATTGTATCAAGAAAACCCAACCTTCTTGCTTCATGAGATTCAACCGAGAAGAAACCGGTTATTATAGCTACTTTCCCCTCTCCACCGGTTACTTCCTTCATGTATTTTGCCGCATTAACTCCCTGTTCATACAGGTCAGCTCCAACGAAGAAAAGCCGTTTATTCTCAGCATCAGTTTCGGAATTAAAAGTAGCCACAGGGATACCCGCATCTACTGCTTTATTAATGAAAGGCACAATACCGCTGTCTCCTGCGATGGTTGCAATTGCATCATATTCCTGTATAATACAGTTCTCAATAGCGCTGCCGAAAACGTTAGATGTGTGGGCATCTCCCGGTGGAACAATCCATTCTACCGAGCAGTTGTAGGCAGCCAATTTTTCTGCTGCAGCAAGGGTACCATCTTTCACATCAACCCAGAAGGGATTGTTTTCAAGGCCCAATACTGCAATTTTCATGGATTCTTTATCATGCTGCTCAAGGGGTTCAACAACTCCCTCATCTTCCGGAACAAGCACTCTGCTTGAAAATTCAGGTCCTTCCGGAAATTCCTGCTGTGCAGCATCCTGAGCACCCTGGGCAGAGACAGAGAAGGTAATTGCCAGCAAACAGACAAGTACTGCTAATCCAATCTTTTTTTTCATAAAAAACTCCTTTCTTTATTTTTTTTCCACTTAGTATTGTGGAAATAAGCAACACTTTTAATAAATAAAACTGATTCAAGTTCCTTCATTACTTATTGGTTTCTGCTGCGGAATTCTATTTCGTATAATGCTTTTTTATCGCATACCAGCAATAAAAACAGCTAATTCTTTCTTAAACTGTCCGCAGCGACAGCTAAGATAACAACTACTCCTAAGGTGATGGTTTGTATAAAGGTCGGAAGATGAAGCAGGACAAATGCATTCTTAATAATTGCCATTATTGCAGCGCCTATAACTGCTCCAACAATTGTTCCTTTCCCTCCAGCAAGGCTGGCGCCTCCAATAACTACCGCTGCAATTACATCCATTTCCATACCGATACCAGCATTTGTGGCAGCTGTAGAAAGCAGCCCTGCATACATCATTCCAGCCAGGGCGCACAATCCGCCGGTCAAGGTGTAGACAAAAATTTCTACAAAAACAATATTTACTCCGGAGAGCCGCGCTGCTTCGCGATTGCTTCCCAAAGCATAAATCTGTCTGCCTAATGTTGTATTATTGAGGAACCACTGAAAAGCAATTACAAGAACTATCATTTCAATAACAGGAAGCGGGATTGGACCAAGATAGCCTCCTCCTAAGCCTAGTATAAACGGGCACTCTACACCAATATTACAGGCTACAGCTCCTTTAACTCCGGTTGCAAAAAAATAGGTTAGGCCGCGGGCAATACTCATCATTCCTAAAGTAGTTATAAAAGGAGGAACCCCAATTTTGGCAATAATTACCCCGTTAACGGCTCCCAGGAGAAATCCGAACATAAAACCGAGAAAAATAGCCAGCAGTTCAGGAACCCCCATCCAGAGAAGTCTTGCTGTAAACATACCTGCTGCCGCTACAACCGAACCAAGAGACAGGTCTACTCCTCCGGTAACGAGCACCATGGTAATACCAATACCAACTACGGCTATTGCTGACATATTACGCAATAGATTGAATATATTTTGAGTTTTAAGGAAGTACGGACTTGCAAAACTCATTAAAACAAACAGAACTGCCAATACCACAAAAACAATAAATTCCTGTGAAGACCTTAATGTATTTAATCTCCTCACCCACCAGTTTGTTCTCACGCCTGAAGCGGTGCTCGTCATATATCTCTCCTTTGATTCCAAATCTTTTTTTCAAGTGCATTACTTGGTACATTAAAAAATGGATACATAAGCTGTATGCGCTGAACCGCGTTATTTACAGCAGATATTTTTGACCGACCCGTATTTTAAAAGTGGCAGATCAAAAACAACTCGTTTTTCTTCAACTTTTTTTCCCTCTAAAAGCAGAAAGAGAAGTTCAGCAGCCTTTACCCCCAATTCATAAATCGGCATGTCTATTGTTGTTATTTTTGGTCTCATCACTTTATGGAACTGGGTTCCCCCGATTCCTGCAATAGAAATATCCTTCGGAACGGAAAGGCCATGACTCTCTGCAACTTGATAAAAGCCTAAGCCCATACGGTTGTTGCTTGCGAGCAGGGCAGTTACATCATCTATACCTTTTTTAAAGAGATCTCTCCCTGCTGCTTCTCCGCTTTCGTAAGAGAAATCACCAAAATAGACCAGCGCCGGGTCAAAGGAAATATTAATTCTTTTTAAAGCTGCTTTATAGCCGTCAAAACGCTGTACTGCACTGGCCGTATCCAAAGGCCCTGTAATAAAAGCTATCCGTTTATGCCCATTTTCTGTAAGGTGCATAGTAAGATCATAAGCAGCTTGAAAATTATTCATGAACACCCCTGGAGCAGAAATACCCTCAATATATCGTTCTATTGTGACAAAGGGATAATTACGATTCTGCAGTACCGGAAACAAATCATCCGCTTCCCCGGAATTCAAGGGGGCAAAGATAATTCCATCAACAGATCTCCCCTGAAAAACGTGAATATACTCCTGCTCTTTTTCAAGCTGCTTTTTTGTATTTCCCAGAAGCAGGTCATAACCGTGTTTATCAACTTCATCACCGACCCCTTTAGCAAGTTCACTAAAGAAGTAATCGCCGATATCAGGTATAGTTAATCCTATGGTTTTCGTCTTTCTTGTAACCATACTTCTGGCTGCAATATTCGGTGTATATCCGAGATGCTTTATAGCGTATTCCACCTTTTTGATTGTGTCCTGAGAAATTCTATTCGGCTTCCCGTTAATAATCATAGAAACTGTTGCTGAGGAAACTCCGCAGTAATTTGCAATATCCTTTAATGTAACTCCCATATCCCCTCATTTCCATTTCTTCTGATAATTTAAATTTTGTTAGCACCTGATGGTTAAGCGCTTCAACATAGGCACAAAAAAATAGCTAAAACCCTTCATAGAATACTATAATACAACACTAATTTAGTCGGAATTATATTATTTGACTGGTGAAGCGCTTCACCTATTATATTAGCATACTTATTTCTCTTGTCAAATAATTTTTTTAAAAAAAACAAAATTTTACATATTGGGCTTTAACTCTGCTTAAATCTGCATTTGCTGTTTCTCAGCTTTATTTTTTGTAATGAAGTCTCTCTAAGCATGAAGAAACTAGTAATATACTTTCAAGCTCTGAACTCGATAAGCTGAACTGAAACAAACAGCTGTGCAGAGATGCATCAATTTCACCGGAAGAAGAGATACAAGTGTTGCATAAATATTACAATTTCGCTACTATGGGGCAAATTTATGCAACATTATACCGTTTTCCGCGCGTTTTGTTGCATATATATACGAAAATGCACAAAAAAGAGGGAGGACTGCGAATGAAACACATGCAGAAAGTCTACCTGGTTCTGGAAGATGCCAGCGTCTACAGCGGTAATTCGTTCGGAGCCCCGGCGCCTTTACCAGGGGATCTGGAGAAAAATGATCCGGAGAGCATGAATACTGCAGCCGGGGAAGTTGTCTTCAACACCAGCATGACAGGGTATCATGAAATCATCACTGACCTCTCCTACACCGGACAGATCGTCATGATGACCTATCCCCATATCGGAAACTACGGCTCCATGGACGCATGGTCTGAATCTCTGCCGGATAGTCGGGGAACTGTATCTGCTGCGGCAGCGGGATTAGTTGTCAGGGATTATTATGAAGGTCCCATACTTAAGGGTCGTAGAAGCCTTGACGATTTTATGAAGGAAAAGGGCATTCCCGGTATCAGCGGAATAGACACGCGGAGGCTGACTCTGGATTTGCGGGACCACGGAACGAGGAATGCGGTCATCGTACGAGCAGAAGGTGATAAGCTCTCGCCAGGGGAACGGGAGAGTATACTGCGTTTTCTGAAAAAATTTCCTCCCATGACCGGCAGAAACTTGCTGGACAGCGTCGGATGCGGAGTCATCAGCAGAGATGGGCATTATGAAAAAGCAGACCTTGGTGAAGTGAAAAAGCCGGATTCTGCGGATCTCCATTTTGCTCTCCTGGACTGCGGCATTAAGGGAAATATTGTACGGGAACTGGAGAAACGCGGGGTTCAGGTAAGTCTGCTCCCGTCAGATACGAATTTGAAACAGATTGAGGAGCTTGGTGCGGACGCGCTGTTTCTGTCAAACGGACCTGGGGATCCCGGAGTGCTGAAGAAGCAGATAGAACTCACTAGACAAGCTATCGGGAAACTGCCGGTATACGGCATCTGTCTTGGGCATCAGATAATTTCCTTGGCATTGGGGGCTGAGACATACAAGATGCAGTTCGGCCATCATGGTGCCAATCACCCGGTTCGTAATCTTGAGACAGAGCATGTCTTTGTCACATCCCAGAATCATGGCTTTGCGGTTACCCGGGAAGGACTCCCAGAGGAACTGAAAGTGTGGTTTATAAATGCAAATGATACCTCCATTGAGGGCATAAAACACAAGGAACTGCCGGTGATGTCTGTACAGTTTCATCCCGAAGCGGCTCCGGGACCCCATGACGGAGCTTGGATTTTTGATTCATTTATTTCGTCGGCAAAGGAGTCCAGGGCGAAAAAGTAGAAAACTCAACAGAATCAGCATTCAAGCATGATCGGAAAAAAGCAAACGGTTTAACCACAAGCAAGTTGAAAGAAACAGGAGTTAACAGAGCAATCAGGAGGATTATATGCCCGCACGGAAAGATATTGAATCAATTCTTATTATAGGCAGCGGCCCTATTGTCATTGGCCAGGCCTGTGAATTTGACTACTCGGGAAACCAGGCCGTGAAGGCTCTAAAAGAGGAGGGGTATCGGGTTATCCTGATAAACCCCAATCCGGCTACAGTAATGACCACCCCCGGAACCGCCGACGCCATCTACATGGACCCGCTGAGAATTGACTATGTAGAAGAAATACTCAAAAAAGAGCGTCCCGATGCTATCCTCACCACCATGGGAGGCCAGACTGGGCTGAACCTCACCCGAGAGCTTTTCCGTGCAGGCATTCTGGAGAAATACGATGTGGAGATCATCGGTGCCAGCATAGATTCAATAGAACTGGCAGAAGACCGCGGATCCTTTAAGAAGGTTGTGGAATCACTGGGACTTGAATCACCAAATTCGATTCTCACTACCTCCTTCAAGGAAGCTGAGGCCTTTAAAGAGAGAAACGGTTTGCCTCTGATTATTCGTCCGAGTTTCACCCTCGGGGGTATGGGCGGCAGCATTGCCCAGAGCCATGAGGAGTTTGAGGACCTTGTGGAGAAGGCCCTGCAGGAGAGTCCTGTGGGAGAGGCCTTGATCGAAGAGTCCCTTATCGGATGGAAGGAGTTTGAGCTGGAAGTCATGCGGGATCAGCACGATAATGCGATAATCGTCTGTTCTATAGAAAATATTGACCCCATGGGAGTACATACCGGTGACAGCATCACCATTGCTCCGGTTCAGACCCTTTCTGACCGGGAGTACCAGATTATGCGGGATGCGGCTATCAATATCCTTCGAGCGGTGGGTGTCGACTGCGGCGGCAGCAATGTGCAGTTTGCCATGGATCCGGAGACCGGACGCCTGGTGGTTATCGAGATGAACCCCCGGGTTTCTCGGTCCTCAGCCCTGGCAAGCAAGGCTACGGGCTTCCCCATTGCCCGATGTTCCGCCAAACTTGCGGTAGGCTACTCTCTGGATGAGGTCTTAAATGAGATCACAGGAAAGACTGTTTCAAGTTTTGAACCCGCTCTGGACTATTGCGCAGTTAAAGTTCCGCGGTTTGAGCTGGAGAAATTCCCCATGAGCTACAGCACCCTGGGCACCCAGATGAAGAGTGTCGGCGAATCCCTGGCTATTGGACGAACTGCTATGGAGGCCTTGAACAAGGCTATCCGTTCCATAGAGCAGGGCTGGGAGGGTCTGCAGGAACTTGATACTGACGAGGAGGAGCTTCACAAGCTGCTCTCATCCGCACACCCTCTTCGTATTTTCGCCATCTACTCCCTGCTGAAGAAATTCGGTCCCTCCTATATGGAGACAGTTATGGAGCAGTCCGGCTTTGACCGCTGGTTTCTTTTCCAGATGCTGCGGCAGATAGAGCTTGAGCAGGCTTTTCTGCAGCCTCCTGAACTTGAACGGAACAGCCCCGCTTTCACGGATCTTCTGCTTGAAGCGAAGCGTATGGGAATTTCCGACCAGAGAATCGCAGACCTCCTGGAAATCTCCCGGAAGGAAGTTGAGAGACTCCGCCTGACAGCGGACATGCATCCATCATACCACATGGTCGACACCTGCGCCGGAGAGTTTTCCGCAGAGACCCCCTATTTCTACTCCACCTGGGGAGAAATAGATGAAGGCAGCGCCCTGGGCAAGGATGCGGTGATCATTCTTGCCAGCGGACCAAACAGAATAGGTCAGGGTCTTGAGTTCGATACCTGCTGCACCATGGCCGCCATGGCGTATAGACGTCTGGGGAGAAAGGCAATTCTCATCAACTCCAACCCGGAAACAGTTTCAACGGACTTCAACACTTCCGATCGTCTCTATTTGGAGCCCCTCTCCAGCGAACAGGTTACATCCATAATCCGCAAGGAGCAGTGTTCCGATGTAGTAATACAGCTGGGCGGGCAGACCCCTCTGAACTTAGCCGGCGAACTTGAAGAGGCAGGGGCTTCAATAGTGGGAACCAAAGCCTCCGGAATTGATGATGCCGAGGATCGCGGTAAATTCTCCGCCCTCATGAAAGAACTCGGCCTTCGTCAGCCTATGAACCGTATGGCCTGCAGCAAGGAGGAGGTAAAACTCTTTGCTCAGGAAATCGGCTATCCGGTCCTTCTTCGGCCGTCCTTCGTCCTCGGAGGCAGAAGTATGTTCATCGCCTACAATGAAGACGAACTGAAAGATTTCTTCGATCGAGGTATTAAGGCTACGGAGGAACGGCCGGTCCTGGTGGACCAGTTTCTGGAAGATGCCTTCGAATACGATATTGATGCGGTAAGCGACGGCGAGTACGTCTATATCGGCGGTATTATGCAGCATATTGAGGCGGCGGGCATTCATTCCGGAGATTCTGCCTGCGTCTTCCCCCCCTACAAGTCCTCGGAGAAGGTGCTGGAGGAGATGACCTGGGCTGCTGCGGCAATAGCTCGAAAAATCGGCGTCCGCGGCCTTCTGAATATACAATTTGCTGTTAAAGACAATCAGCTCTATATTATTGAAGTCAATCCGCGGGCTTCACGGACCGTTCCCTTTCTTTCGAAAACTTCCGGCGTCGACTTGATTGATACCGCCGTACGCATCTGGGAAGGAGAAAACCTGATGGATCAGGGGCTTGTAAGCATGAAAAGCAGTGGAGAAAGAAAAGTCGGCGTGGGAACCTGCCTATATGGGAGAGCGATCAAGGAAGCTGTTTTCTCTTTTGACCGATTTACCAACATCGACCCCCTCCTTGGCCCTGAGATGCGTTCCACTGGTGAAGTCATTGGACTTGGTGATACCTTCGGAGAAGCCTTTGCAAAAGCTCAGTTCAGCGCGGGTAATACACTTCCGAATACGGGGAAAGTTTTTGTCTCGGTAAACAAAAAAGACAGAGAGACGGTGATCCCCCTGATCCGGAAATTGATCTCCCTGGGCTTCGATATTGCAGCCACCCGCGGTACCGCCCGCAGCCTGTTCGCCCACGGTATCATGAGCGAAGTAATCCTCAAAGTACATGAAGGGCATCCTAATGTGGCGGACAATATCCGAAGCAGGAAAATCGCCATGGTGATCAATACGCCCATGGGTCAGTTTGCCCAGCGGGGGGATGATGAGATCAGAACCGAAGCTATGCGCATGAAAGTGCCGTATACTACGACAACCAGTGCCGCGGCCGCAGCGGTAGAGGCGATTGAAGATATTGTAAAAAATCCGCCCCATGTCCAGGCATTACTGACCGGTCACCCATAAAATCTCATGAGGGGCATGGGGAGTCCATGGAGACTGCAGAAAAATTTAACGATCAGGTTTTTATATGAATGACTGTTTAGTCACATTATAGCATCATATACCCTTTCCGCATTACAGCAGCTGCAGTGACCTCTGGAAGCACTTTAAAAGGCCTCTGCAGGTTATTCCAGATGAACATTCTGCGAACTCAGCGTTTTGGTTTTGCTGCAGAGAAGGAGAATCATGAGCTTGAAAAACGGGCTGCCAGCCAGTCAGCTAATCAGCCAGTCAGCTAATCAGCCAGTCAGCTAATCAGCCAGTCAGCTAATCAGCCAGTCAGCTAATCAGCCAGTCAGCTATTCAAGCTATCAGGCTGTCAGGAAATTTGCAGGAACACGGGACAGTGGTCAGAGCCCATCACGTCGGAACGGATTTCTGCCGCCTGCACTCGTGGGGCGAACTCCTGATCCACGCAGAAATAGTCCAGCCTCCATCCGACATTTCGCTCCCGGCCTCTGGTTCGATATGACCACCACGTATAGTTTTCACCCTCAGTATTGAACATGCGAAATGTATCAACAAAGCCGCTGCCTACATAAGCAGTCATCCATTCCCGCTCTTCCGGAAGATATCCCGCACTCCCTTCATTCTGCTCCGGACGAGCAAGATCAATAGGCTTATGGGCTATGTTGTAGTCACCGCAGACAAGTACATGCTTTCCCTCACTGCGGAGAGAATTGGACAAGTCCTGAATAGCACTGCAGTAGCCCAGCTTGTAATCCAGTCGTTTACCCTTATC
The DNA here is from genome assembly GCA_021736605.1 of Spirochaetales bacterium. Taxonomy (GTDB): domain Bacteria; phylum Spirochaetota; class Spirochaetia; order PWKH01; family PWKH01; genus JAIPFS01. Next base: position 13,847 of record JAIPFQ010000009.1, read on the forward strand.
CTGACTATTAGGAAAATAGCCATTTACCAGAACAAAATCAGGAAATTCCAGAACCAGCGTTCGGCCCTCACGATCAAATTCTTTCACGCCGAGCTCTGAGACAGAAAGCGGCTTTTCCCGGCTGTACACCGCAGTTCCAGAGTAGCCCGCCTTTTCAGCAGAACTGAAATAGGACGTGTAGCCCATGGGAGAAATTAATTCCTCCGGCAGCTGTTCCGGCTTTGACTTTGTCTCCTGCAGACAGAATACATCCGCCTGCTCTTCCTTCATATAATCAAGCAGCCCCTTTTTATGGGCGGCACGAACTCCATTTACATTCCAGGAAACTAAAGACTGAATCATCCGCGTTACTCCTTACACATAAAGATTGCTTTAAAGGGAGAAAAAAAAACTTACGTCATAAAAATAAGCCCTGCAGTCCGTTTGGAAAACAGGGCGTCGTTGGTCAACAATCAACAAACATTAATCTTCGTTTAACTATCAACAATCATCTATCAACAATCTTTGTTCATCTATATGCAAACTGAAATTTGCGCGAGATTACCTCGGCAGTATCAGCAATGCAGCACAAACAAGCGACTGCCCTCTATAAGGTTTTTGAAAGGACCTCGTTAAGCCTCTTCACAAAACCTGCAGGCTCCTTCAGCATAACTCCCTCCACCAGAAAAGCCTGGTCCAGCAGAATTTGGCTGAGCGCTGCAATCATATCTTCATCTTCCGTACTGCCAATCTTCTTTACAATACCATGGTCAGGATTCACTTCAAGAATCGGAACAATTTCCGGCATCTCCGTCTGCCCCATGGATTTCAGCAGCTGCTGCATCTGCACCGTCGGATCATTCTCATCCACCACGATACAGGAAGGGGACTCACTGAGGCGGGAAGAAGCCTTCACTTCCTTGACCTTTTCACCCAGGGCTTTCTTGATCTTCTCCACCACCGGTTTGACCTCTTTCTCCTTCTCCTTGTCCTCGTCGCTCTTCAAATCATCAGAAGCGCTGGACTTGTTGATGGCTTTCAGGTCATGATCCTTGTACTTAGGAATGGAAGGAATGACAATATCATCAATTTCGTCATCCATAACCAGCACCTCAATACCCTTCTTCCGGTATGCCTCGAGAAGCGGGGAATTCCGCAGGGTCGCTTCGTTGCCGCCGGCAATATAGTAAATAGCCTTCTGGTCCTCTTTCATACGCTCAACGTAGGAATTAAGGCTGGTAAAGCCCTCCACTTCCGTTGATTTAAAACGGATAAGCTCCTGAAGCGCCTCTCGGTTGGCATAATCTGAGTAGAGCCCCTCTTTCAGCGGACGATTGTACTGGGAGATAAACTCCTTGTACTTTTCAGGATTATTATCAGCCATTTTCTGGAACTCGCTCAGCAGCTTCTTCACAGAGGCATTCTTGATATTGGACATGATTCGGTTTTTCTGGAGTATTTCCCTGCTGACATTAAGGGGGAGGTCCTCTGAATCAATGATACCGCGGACAAAACGCAGGTACGTGGGAAGCAGCTCTTTCTCATCATCCGTAATAAAGACGCGCTTTACATAGAGTTTGACACCCGGCTTATAATCAGCCTGATACATATCGAAAGGTGCCTTTTTCGGAATAAAAAAGAGCGTCGTATACTGCATGGTCCCCTCTGCCTGGGTATGCAGGTAGAGCAGAGGGTCTTCTGAATCAAAACTCAAGGATTTGTAGAATTCATTGTAGTCCTCTTCAGTAATATCTGACTTTGACCGTTTCCACAGCGCAGCGGCGGTATTGATCTGCTCCTCTACAAACTCTTTTTTCTCCTTGCGGTCATCTCCCTCACCTTCCCAAGTCTTCTTGTTGTAGGAGAGATAAATCGGAAAAGCTATATGGTCGGAGTATTTCTTTACCAGCTGTTCAATTTCATAGTTGTTGGCGTACTCCTGCCCCTCATCGTTAAGATGCAGGGTAATGGTCGTACCATACTCCTCACGCTCGGCCTCTTCGATGGTGTAGGCATTCTTGCCGTTGCTGGACCACTTCCAGGCCTTGTCCTCCCCCGCCATCCGGGACACAACTTCCACGTGATCAGCCACCATAAAACAGGAGTAAAATCCGACACCGAACTGCCCGATTAAATTAGAATCCTTCTTAGCATCACCCTGCATGTTTTCCAGGAATTTCTTGGTCCCCGAACGTGCAATTGTGCCGAGCTGCTGCTCCAGCTCCTTATCATTCATACCGATTCCATTATCTTTTACGGTGAGGGTCTTCTTGTTCTCATCGTCAAAGCTAATGTCAATCCTCGGATCCAGATTCAGGTTTTTGAACTGTTCATCAGTCAGCGTCAGATACTTCAGCTTGTCGATGGCATCCGAAGCATTGGAAATCAGCTCCCGCAGGAAAATCTCCTTATGTGAATAGAGGGAGTGAATAATGAGATTCAGTAGTTGCGAAACTTCAGTTTTAAATTTTTTCTGAGACATAGCGATACGTTCTCCTTTACCAGTATGTTGTTATCGTTTTGTAATTTGGATTGTTCTGATACAAAATACTCATTTTTTCGCACTAAGGCAAATAGAATCGTACCGCCAGTGTCCTAAAAGCTGTAAAGCCGCTGTTTTTTTTATGCTGATGCCTCCGCACCCGGTTTCAGCCGCCCTATCCGTACAGTCCTGTGAGGGACCCCACCGTAAAAAGCACTACTGAAACGATAAGCGTAGCTATCAGCGTCAGCACGACCCCTGACTTCGCCATATCCAGGATAGAAAAATATCCGGCGGAATAGGGAATTACATTTGTGGGTGATGAGGTGACCAGGATAAATGCCAAAGAGGCTACTATTGCCGCCGGGAAGGTGACTGACAGCACAGGAAGTCCGAGTGACTTTGCCAGTTCAATAATAATGGGAATGATAATCGTGGCCGTAACGGTATTACTGGAAAACGCCAGCTTCAGAAAGGAGACCAGAAAAACGATCACCAGAATCATCGGAAATGTATTCAGACTCCCGATTCCCGAAAGCAGGACCACCGACAGCCACCTGGCCGCTCCCGTCTCGTAGAGCATCATGCCTATGGAAATCCCGGATACTATAAGGATAATACCGCTCCAGGAGATCTGCGGCTCTATCTCCTTCCAAGTAACCTTACTGACAAAGGGAAGAAAAAAGAGGGTCGATGTCAGCAGAACCGGCATGGATATGGGGATGGAGATTCCCAGCCAGTTCTCAAACAGCGGTGAAGTGAGCCAGAAGAATACCGTAAGGAGAAAAATAACCAGGGTGATTTTCTCTTCCCGCCCCATGGCCGGCAGATCCTCATACTCCTTCTGCAGCTCCTTTTTCGACTTTGAGAGATGGGTCATTTCCGGCTTGAAGAAAAGGACCAGCACCACCCATGAAACGGGCACCAGAAGTATGGCGGCGGGCACACCGTACATCATCCACTGCGCAAAGGAGATATCAATATCCGCCATGCTTTTAAGAAAGCCGATGGCCAGGGGGTTCGGCCCCGCTCCGGAGGGTGTCGCTATTCCCCCGATGATGGATCCCCAGGCGCAGGCAATCAATAGAGCCCGGCCGAAGTTGCTTTTCAGGGGTTTCACCCCCTCTTCTTCCAGAATCGCCACAGCCAGGGGCATCAGCATGGCTGCCACTGCCATATTGGTCACCCACATGGAGAGCACCATACCGGTTACCAGAAAGCCGAAGATGATGCTCTTGGTATTATTTCCCGTATGCGAAAGGATCATCACCCCGATGCGCTTGCCAAGTCCGGATGATGTAATGAAGGCTGACAGCACCAGCACCCCGATAAAAAAGGTGATGGTATGGTTCCCGAAACCCTGCATCACAATATTCTTATAGGTATCAATCTGCAGCAAAGCAAGAAAGACAACGCCCATGAGACCGGCAATATGGAAGGGGATAGCTTCGGTCATCCAGAGTATCAGGGCAAAAGCCAAGACACCCATCGCCGCCTGCCCCTGTTTTGTCAGCACCGCTTCTCCGGCATGAGTAACACTTTCCGGCAGCTTAAGCCCCATAATCAGGAACATAGCCCCCAGGGCGACGAGAAAAAAGATCAGTTTCTTCAGTTCCCCGGAATCAGCTTTCACGGAGTTACCTTTCCCCGAGTCAGCTTTTCCGAAATTTCGGCTTTTTTTACTCATGCAGAAACTCCTTCAGCAGATCCCCGACTAAACGGGGGCGTTCAGCGATTTTTGCGCCGACAGCCGTGAGGGCAGCGATTTTTCCATCCACGGAACCCTTCCCGCCGGTAACAATTGCCCCGGCGTGCCCCATGCGCTTCCCCTTCGGGGCAGTCCGTCCTCCAAGAAAAGCCGCAATAGGTTTACTGAAGATGCCTTCGGAGACCGCATCGGCAACCTCCTCCTCCATAGTTCCACCGAGCTCTCCGATAATCACTACTGCATCAGTCTCCGGATCCTGCTCATAGAGGGGGAGCATCTCTGCAAAACGCGTTCCGGGAACCGGGTCTCCGCCGATACCGATGAGGGAACTCACTCCAAAGCCGGCGCGCACAACCATGGCAGTAACCTCATTGGTGAGAGAACCGCTGCGCGTCATCACGCCGATCTTTCCGGGTTTGTAGACCCGTTCAATCCAGTAGGGGAACATTCCCATCATGGCCTTTCCGGGGGATATGACACCGGAAGTATTTCCTCCGATAACCATGGCTCCTTCTGATACTGCTGCGTCCCTGATCTGCAGCATTTCATGCAGGGGAATCCCGTCAGCAATGGTAACGATGGTCTTGATACCGCTGTCCAGGGCTTCAAAGACGGCATCCTTGGTAAATCGAGGGGGGACAAACAGCATGGCGGCGTCAATGTCGTGCTGAGCTGCCGCCCGTCGTACGGTATGATACACCGGACGGCCTTCCACCTGCTGCCCCTCCTTTCCCGGGGTCACTCCGGCAACAACGTTTGTTCCCATCTCTATCATATGCTTCGTCCAGAAGCTTCCTTCCTTTCCGGTTATTCCCTGAACAAGAACTCGGCTTTTTCCATCAATGACAATGCTCATGCTGCACCTCCCCTTTTGGCTGCTGATCTGACTGCTGAGACGAATCACTCTTTCCAGCTGCCTTTTTTGCAATATCTACAGCCTTTCGTACTGCTTCTTCCGTATCAAAAAGGGGCTCCAAACCGGCGCGCTTCAGTATCTCCACAGCCTCCTCCTCATTTGTGCCGCGAATACAGGTAACAATCGGCCGATCCGGCTTCAGCCGCTCAATGGCATCAACAATCCCCTCTGCCATGACATCAGCCCTGGCAATGGTGCCGAAGGTCACTACAAGAATTACCTTCGACTCGTTCTGCAGACACAGCTCCATAGCCCGAACCGCCTTCCGATAGTTCGGCCCGCCGAATTCCAGGTAATTGGCCACGCTCCCGCCTTCATAATTGATCAGATCATAGACCGTGGTGGTCAGACCCGCACCGGCGCACATCAAACTGATATCACCGTCAAACTGCAGGTAGGGGATCCCCTCCATGGCAGCTTCGTATGCGGTGGGACTGTCAAAATAGTCGTAGTTACGCTCAAACCGAGTCTGCCGCTCCAGAGAGTTATCATCAATCACCAGCTTTCCGTCTCCAGCTATCACATCTCCGCTTCGGCTGATAAAGAGCGGATTGATCTCCGCAAGTTCAGCATCAAACTTGGTAAAAACGGAAAACAGCTTTTCTACAACCCGGGCTGTCTTTTTTGCCTCTGGAACGCCGATACCCAGACGAAAAGCGAGGTCCTTGCTTTGAAATCCGAGCATTCCTGTGGTGATGTCTACGTACTCGCGGTGGATTTTTTCCGGCGCCTCCTGGGCCAGGGTCTCAATCTCCACCCCGCCTTCAGCGCTGGCAATAACTAAGGCTTTCGCCCGCAGCGGATCTACGGTGACGGAGAGGTAGATCTCCTGACTGATATCTACTACTTCCTCGAGGAGAATTTTCCTCACCCCAGCAGGGGAGGCAAAAAGCTCCTGTGCTTTCTCCTTTGCTTCATCAGCAGTATTCACCACCTGTATCAAGCCGGCTTTCCCTCGACCGCCCTGAAGGACCTGCGACTTCAGCACACAGGGAAAACCGACTTCCGCTGCGGCATCATCAAGCTGTCCTATTTTTTCTATCAATACTGCCTTTGGAACGGGAATTCCCGCTTCCTGAAAGATCTCTTTCGCCTGGTATTCAAATAATTTCATATATAACTCCGTCTTTTCCTGACATATAATTTCAAGACCACATGCTCCGTTTTCTTTTATGCGTCTCACCGGCTGAAAAAACAGTGACAACAGACAGCGACAGCAAACAAGCCTGTATTACTTCCCTACGCTGCTCCACAACTCACCGAAAATCTCCTCATCCGTAGGTTTTACCGGCTCAAAGGGCTCTGAAAGCCAGGTCACATTGATAAAGTGTTTGTAGTAGATATTCTCCGTGGTGATGTTGCCTCCCCAAGTCCCGCATCCCAGGGTCACAGTGCTGGGCATACCGTTAAAGAAATTTCCTCCGTTAGCCGGCGCCTGCGGCTGCCGTACCATGATTCTGCTGGTATGCATGCGCATACCGAGCTGATGAATGTAATCCTTCTTGTATGTATGTATTCCGCATGAGTGTCCTGTACCGCAGTGATTCGTTATCGCTTCAAGCAGCCTGAAACCATCCTCAAAATCCGTATACTTCCACATGGTCAGCACCGGCGACAGTTTTTCCTCCGTGAAACGATCCTCCGTCACTGGCTCACGCCCCTCGACCACCAGCATCCGAATATCTTCCGGAATGGAAAGTCCCGCATCCTTTGCTATTTTCTGGGCGGACTGGGCAACAATTTTCGGATTCAGGGCGATTCCGCCCTTTTTTCCCGGCCGCCACATCCAGGCTTCCAGGGTATCCCGCTCTTCAGGACTGCAGAAATAGGCACCCTGTCCCTCAAGCTCCTCAACCATCTTCCCGTATAGTGATTCATGGACAATAATTGAGTTCTCGGATGAACAGGATGTTGCATAATCAAAACATTTGCTCAGCGTGATTTTGGCGGCTGCATCCGCAGGATCAGCATCCTCTGCCACCAGCTGTACTGAATTCCCCGGGCCGACCCCATACGCCGGGGTTCCGCTGGAGTAGGCCGCCTTCACCATCGCCCCTCCTCCGGTGGCAAGCACCAGATCCGCCTGCTTCATCAGTTCCGCGGTGGCGGGTATCGACGGATCCTCGATTATCTGGACAAGATCCTCCGGAGCTCCTACTTTTTTCAAGCCCGCCCTCATATAATCCACCGCCATCTTGGACGATCTCTTGGACCGTGGATGCGGAGCAAATATGACGGCATTGGCTCCTTTCAAAATGGAAACTGCATTACTCCCGGGAGTCGCCGTAGGATTTGTTACCGGAGTCAGGGCTCCAACGACTCCAACGGGTTTTGCATACTTATATATTCGCTTTTCGTCGTCACTCTCAATAAGGCCTACGGATTCGGCACCTTTGATATCCTTCAGTACGCCGAGAATTTTTCCTTTGTGTTTTTTTATTTTATCCGCCTCATTGCCCATTCCTGTCTCTGCTACGGCTGCTTCCGCGAGCTTTTCAATATTTTCATCCTTATACACTTCCCAGCCGGCAGCTACGCACAAACGGTCTATCTCCTCCTGTGAATAGGCTGACACAATTTTCTGAGCCGCTCGCGCCTTCTGCATCAGTTCTGCAATCATCTCACTGTTTCCCTGGTCTTCCATTTTTCAATCTCCTTCATTCTTCATCTTTCTTATTTTAGGTATATCTTATTTTGGGTATATGCCATCATCTGTAAGCTTCTGTATATTATGAAAATGACGCGCTTTCCTGCAGCCAATTACAGTTTTACGCGTCCTTTACTTACTTCTTGTAAGTAACTTTATCACAGCAAAGAACTTTTGTCTAGGAAATGTGGATTTTTTCTCCGAGACGATTTCCACATCACATCACATCATCCCGAGCGCATAAAAAAAACCGCCCTCCAAATGGAGAAGCGGTAACCCCCTTTTGCTTCCTGTGATAAAAAATCAACAGGCGCAAATACATCGCGGTTCCGGTATCCGCGTATGTTATGTAATTTTAGGTGAAGTGGATAATATGCATAAGTCATTTATCAACTTACATTTATAATTATACACGATATTCAGGATTTTCAAAGGATTTTTTTTCACAAATTTTTCATACCCTTTTCACACATAATTAAAGAAGGCTATTCCCGCAGCAAAAAAGCAATCATCATCCGCTTATTTGCTGCAGCAGCTCTAGTCTTTGCTGTAGATATTTTCTTCGTTTCTATACCCCTCTTTATCCAGATACCAATCGCTGCGTTCTCTGCCGCCGGTCATAGCCCATTCAGCAAAGTGATTATAGGTTTCAGTAATATCGGCAACCTCAACCGGATAATCCCAGTCGCCGGGAAGATAGAGAACCCATGGCAGATTGTTTTTTGTCAAGTAGAAACGGTCAATCCCGTTTGAATCATCCGCTGCGGTACCGAGGAGCGGCTGGTCTTCAATACCTGAAGGCGGCATATTGGGCAGATGAATCTCATGAGTCTCATTACCATTCTGAAGCAGAAACAGATCATAGGGGTGGTCGCCCAGATCGCTCAACGTTACGGAAGCATCTGCATCTAGATAGAGACTGCCTGTAACAGGAGATGGGTCAATGAAGGCCTCTCCGGGGTCTGTATTAATGATTGTTTCTCCAATATCAAAAACAGCATCATTAGCATTCTCAAAAAGCTTGACCACCGTACCGTCAGACACTGCAGATAAACTTCCATCTGAAACAATTTCCGGATCATCATAATCATACTCATCACTCTGCTTAAGACTGCCTCCAGCATCAAGAAGATCACTGCGCTGAACCGGCAGCTTGAGATAGAGCCCATTTTTATTGCCTGCTCCCAGCGCCTGAACCTCAATGTCGTAGATAAACGAGCGTACATAGTTGTTCGCATCCGTTCGAAGGGTATAGCGGCAGCGTGCTGCAAGGTCATTAAAATCGTAGTCTCCCTTCGCCGGCCACTGATCTTCAAAGGCAATAAAGCCTTCGTGCACGGTTTCAGCCGTCAATTCAGGATTATTTGGAAATTCGTCCTGAGCATCTGGAACACCGTCGCCATCGGTATCGCTGCTCCCCAGGGTCTCTTTAATGCTGTCAATTCCTTTAATGGCAGAAACTGGATCCACAGTGACCAGAAAAACCAGATCGTTGAAGTCATTATCACCGCCGTAACTGCGATTCAGGTCTTCGAAGCCTACGACAAAGGTGACTTCATCATCGCCGCTGAGATCTTTTAACAGCACGGTATGCTGTTTTTTACTAGGATCAGACTCAGGATTCCACTCCGGATTGGAAAAGTAAATCCCCTTCTCGTCATTTTCCCCCCTGGAATTTGACCAGCTGTTGGCGATCAAAGCCCAGTAGAGCACCGTCCCGGCAGGAAAGTTTCCCAAGTCTACGGTATCACCGGTCTCCAGCATTCCCCCGCTGTAGGCGAAGGAGGCATTTGGAAAGATAATACTCATATCATTCACATCATCCCCATCAAGGTCATCCTGCATCCCCGGCGCGCTGTCACTGTCTGGAACGACCTCTTCCGGGTATGCAAGAAAAGCGAGGGCATTGGTATATGAAGCTCCTTCATGGATAAAGGTCACCGCTACATTCGCCTCTTCGGTAAGGGAAAGATTCGTAACATTATCTTCATCTTCCAGAAATTCAGGATGCGCTTCAGGAACTGATTGATATTCCGGCAGGGAAGCATTGATATTTTCCAGCAGGTCTGAAGAAACATCAACGCTCTCCATTCCCTCCGGCAGCCCATAGGCGGCCCAATCGGAATTACTGGAAAACGGAAGCACATATCTGAAGCCGTTCTCCTCATAACTTCGGGAATCGATACTTCGGGATGCCGTCTCATCTGATGCTGCAGTGCTGCTTCCTGCTGATCTGCTTAAAAGAGAAGCATTAAGCTCCTTTCCTGCTCTTGCAGTATATTCCACCGAAGCGGCTTCCATGGTATTTATGGGAATAAGTTTAGACGGAAGGCCCAGGTAAAGGGGAACTGATTCAATATGCTTAAACACGAATGGGACTGAAACATCGCCGGTAAACGTTCCGGAACTATCAAGAACAATCTTACCAAGCAGGCTTCTTGCCTCATCTTCAGGAGAACGATTATCAGGATCGTCATCCGTGGTTCCGAAAAGAAGTACAGGCACTGAAGCGTACTCTGATCCATAATCAAGGGATACGGACACTAGCCGCGTAGTACGGTAGTCAAAGGATTCATCAACTTCAAGTTCATCCATATCCGTGATTTGGAAATAATCAGGAATTTCATCTGTGATCCAAAGACTGCAGCCGGACAGGGAGAACATCAGCAGTGATACTGTAAGCAAAGGAAATAATAGGGTTTTAAATTTCATGCTTCCTCCAGGGAGGGCAGGCTGTACAGGGGAAAGCAGAATAATCAGAAAGAATAAATTATCAAGTAAAACATATCAGCAGAACCAAGCAAGCCTAACCATATATATACAATACTTTTTTATATGTGTAAAAAAATAACAAATACAGAGTAAAAAAGCAATCTAATTTGAAATTTTCTCTAGTCTAAATTGTTTAACATGATATACTGCCATAACGGAGGGACATGATCATGAAACGTTGTTCAATAATCTTTCACAGTGTTTGCGGAAATAACTATCTCATTGCTGCAGCACTCCAGGATGCATTAAAGGAAGAGGAAATCGATGCACGATTATATCATGTAGAAGATGACGACCTGCATATATGGGCTAACAAACTTGAATCGGCAAACGACTACTATGAAGAAATCTCTGACTTACCGATAGCGAACGCAGAAACACTTCTAAAAAGTGACCTCGTTATTCTCGGAAGCCCCACTTATTTCGGCAATGTGTCTGCGGAGATGAAAAGCTTTATGGATAATTCATCAATATATTTTAATGAAGGCAACCTGAGCGGAAAATACTTTGCCTGTTTTACCAGCTGCTCCTATTCTGAAGGCGGAGGCTCACTAACACTTCAGGCTATGCTGCATTATGCTCAGCATATGGGAATGGTTCACATTCCGGTGGGCAGACAGGTCAACCATATTGACCCGCAGCAGCCCGTCTGCGGAATAATGCACCACTCCGGACCGGAAAGCCAGGTGCGTCCCTCAGATCGGCTGGAGAAAGCTATCCGATTTTATGCAAAGCTGCTTGCTGATACGGTGAAATAAAGGCTTTCAAGACCCAAGACATGTCAGGACAAGTCCAGCTGTTTATATCGAGACAAAGATACTGCACCTGAAATACTGCATCTAGGAAATAATTTTCCAGAAAGAAATTTCCAGAAAGAAATTTTTCAGCCTAGATGCAGGCATAGTATTGGTATCGGTATCGGTATCGGCATGGGTAATAGATATCGGTATTGATACCACTTCTATTATAACTGCGTTTTAACTGCTCTTATCCCCATTAGTACTTAGCTGTCTGATTTTTTACTGCCTGTAAAGAAACTTTTCAGCCGTTTTAAAAAACCAGAACCGTATTTGCTTGAATAATCCTTAGCGGCATCTTCGAGAGGAAAATGTTCCCCGTATTTTCTTTTGAGATCATCCCAGTGTTTTACAATCCAGATGTAGAGGTCAGCCTGCGTCCTGCGGGGGAAACGTGAAAGGACCTTCTCCTTTTTCATTAATTCTACTACAGGAAGATAAACATGCTTATACCAGGATTCGGCGGCCTCCTTCAGCGGGATCTCTTCCTTTTTATCGAGATTGATATAATACTTATGCCCATAAATATGATTAAGCAGTTCCCTGTATCTGCCCGGTGCAGTAAATCGTATCTCTTCCATGTCCAGAACATCACCTAAGCCTGAATTTTCTATGAACTCCTTTCGTTCGTAGTCGGTAATCTCCCGCTTTAAATCTTCCTGGGTCATATCAGGGGTGATGGAAATAACAGAATCCAGCTCAATTACCTCGGCGTCAATAAATTCCACTCCCTGCATCCGGGCCACGGAAACCCGGTGGTTGCCGTCCCGTACGAAATATCCGCCTCCGAGCTTGAAAACGCGGATGGGAGGAAGAACAATATTCTGCAGGTGAGCTTTGTCTACACTCACCCAGCGGGAGCGGAGCATCTCCTTTTTCGGCAAATACGTATGGGTAAAATCATAATATCGCCCTTCACTGCCTACAATCTTATCAACAGAAATTGTCTTAACACCAAGGTAGTTCTCACTCTGCGGTTTCACAAGCCCCTTCACCTCATCAAAGGGGAGCAGCTCTTTTCTCTCCTTCCCCAGAAGCTGTATTATAGATTGAAAAAGGGCGCGGTTTCTGGCCTTTGAAAAATCGTCCCTTGCGCGGTTCGAAAAATTGTCCATCTAAGATTTTACCTCCAGTACATAATGACCGAACACATTAATAATTTCAGTTTCACGATACCTTGCCTCTCTGAGTTCATTAAGGTCAAGGAGATGCACGTGCCCATGGAGAAGATACTGCGGCTTAAAGACCCTCATGAAGAAGAGAAAAGCCTTGAAACCTACATGGCATCGATCACTCTTGTCATGGATACCAAATGGCGCCGCATGTGTCAAAAGGATATCACACCAGCGGCCGTGAAAAACTCTATGCATCAGGAGTTTCGGAAATATACTGAAGATTTTCCAGTACATTTGAAATTCAGTATACTGGTTTTCTCCATTATTGTAGCGCATACTGCCGCCGAGGCCGACAATGATCAAGTCGCTTCTCCTGATATATTTCACTTTCCGGTCAATATACACTGAACCGAAATATTCCGTTCCCAAATTCATTTCTACCCCCGGATACAGAGGGTGTCCATCGGCTGACTGCTTGGGATGCTTGAAACGATGGTAATGTTTCAGGTTATGGTTACCGAAAACAAAGTAGAGAGACTTATTCAGCATAGAGACAATAAAGCCCAAGTATCTCATCGGCAGGTCGCCGGCACTGAGGATCAGATCTACATCTCCATATCGCTCTTTCACATTCTTTGAATAGACAAGAGGATCAATTTCATCGGATACACAAAGAATTTTTGTGTTTTTTTTCTGCTTATCACCGTTTTTTTCTGCTTTCTTCTTTGCCATGATGGAGTATTATATCATGCTAAGGTATATCCTGCATCAACAGTTATCACTTGACCTGTTATCCCGGAAGCGAGAGGGGATGCAAGGTACAGAACCGCCTGTGCTATTTCTTCACTCTGCACCAGTCGATGCGTGGGAGATCTGTTCTGTACGGTCCTGACCAGTTCCGGCGCTCGCTGAAGGAGTTGGGGCGTCTCCACCAGTCCAGGGGCAACGGCATTAACCCGAATACCCTTCCCGGCAAGTTCTGCCGCTAAGGACCTGGTATAGGTGACAACTGCACCCTTTCCGGCATCATAGTGAGCAGTATTCCCAAATCCCGGTCTGAACGCATTGATACTGGCAATATTGATGATACCAGCTTGTGAAAAACTATGCATCTGCTTCACGGCAGCCCGGGAACAGAGAAACATGCCCCGAACATTAACTCTGAAGATCCGATCCCAATCCTCAAGGGATAACTCTTCCTGGGAAGAGATATGCAGGATACCGGCATTATTTATCAGAAGTTCCGCTCCTCCAAACTGCTGCTCAACTGAGGAAAAAAGTTTCGCCACCGAGGATTCATCTCCCACATCAGCTTGAAAAGGGTAGATCCTCCCCGGACCGGTTGCCGAATCGCCTTCCGGACCTGCTTCATTCATCTCTGCAGCCAGCGCCTCCGCCTCTTCGGCACTGGAGTGATACACCGCAACAACATCTGCCCCGGCCTGAACCAGAGTTCTGCTTATTGAAGCGCCGATATGCACAGCACCGCCGGTAACAATCGCCGTAAGCCCGGAAAGATCGATCTGAATACCCTTCGGTCTTTCCGGATGCTCCCTTTTCCCCATTTTACCTCCCCAGATTCAGCTTCAGCCTTGGAACGCTTCAATAATCTCTTTCATCGCCGGATACTGCTCAGCTAGAACCGCCTGGTCACCCTGTTCATAGATTTCCGCTGAATAGCCATTGGGCATAGTCACACCGAATACTGCATAATTGCCCCCGGGGAGAAGCCGCGTCCCCTGCCAGACTCCAGCGGGTACTATTGAAGAGAGCTGCTGACCCTGAAGAAGGTCTGTTCCCATTGTGAGAACAGCAGATCTGCCGTCAGGATGGAGCAGCAGCTGTTCGGAAGGATCTCCCATGCAGAAATACCAGATTTCATCATGCTTCAGCTTATGGAGTGTAGAAAATGAATCCGGAGTAATCACATAGTATATGGACGTACTCGGCAATTCCTCTCCGACAGGAGAGGCTTCCCCGGTATAAATCCTGTGGAAATAGCCGCCTTCACCTTCCAAGGGCTCCAATCCGAGTATTTTTTTCACCTGCTCAAGATCCGGTATTTCTATTGCCATTTACAGCTGTCCTATTCCCATTATAACCCCAAAGTGATCATAAGTATGTGTTGTCCTTGGTTATCAGCACTTAATCCCAGTTTTTCACGACACCACGTACCAGACGAGAAAACTTTTTCTCCACCATACGTCCTGTCTCCATCACCTCTTCATGATTCAGCGGCTGGTCAAGTATTCCTGCAGCCATATTGGTGATGCAGGAGATTCCCAGAATCTCCATTCCGCCGTGGGAAGCGGCAATAACTTCAGGGACCGTGGACATGCCTACAGCATCGGCACCCAGCGTTCTGAGCATGCGGATCTCAGCGGGAGTTTCGAAACTGGGACCAGCCATATGGGCATAGACTCCTTCCTTCAGCTCAATTTCCATATTCATGGCAGCTGAATTAGCCATTGCCCTGAGGC
>JAIPFQ010000010.1:0-28174 GCA_021736605.1 Spirochaetales bacterium
CGACAAGGAGTTTCATCGAGCCATGCCCAGCGAATTCTGGAGGGAGGTTGTGGACCGGATAGCTGAAGAGGCCCCTGACACGCTGCTGCTGGCCGAGGCTTTCTGGATGATGGAAGGGTATTTCGTACGTACTTTGGGAATGCACAGAGTCTACAACAGCGCCTTCATGAACATGCTCAAGAATGAGGATAATCAGAAATATCGGAATACCATCAAGAACACCCTGAGTTTTGATCCGGAAATCCTGAAACGCTTCGTGAATTTCATGAATAACCCGGATGAAGATACCGCCGTTGCCCAGTTCGGTGACGGTGATAAATATTTCGGCGTTTTCACCCTGCTGATTACCATGCCCGGCCTGCCCATGGTCGGCCACGGACAGATTGAGGGGTATCGCGAAAAGTACGGGATGGAGTATACCAAAGCCTACTGGGACGAAAAACCTGACCAGCATCTGGTACAGGAACACTATCGCCGCATTTTTCCTATCATGAAGCTGCGGTCTCTCTTTGCAGATGTTATTCATTTCCGCCTCTACGACTTCAGCACCCACAACGGGATAAACGAAAATGTCTATGCCTATTCCAACGGAAAGAAGCATCTCCGCTCCCTGATACTTTTTAATAACTCATACCAGGAGACGGCAGGATGGATTCTCTCATCCGCCCCGTATCTGGATAAATGGAGTGAAAACAGAAACCATCGCAGACAAAATCTGGGAGAAGCTCTGGAACTGAAACAGACGGGGCAGTACTACTGCCTGTTCGACGGTTTTCATGATGGTCTCACCTATATTCGCCCCTCCTGGGAACTTTACAGTCAGGGAATGTACGCCGAGCTGAAGGGGTATCAGACCCAAATCTTCCTCAATTTTCGGGAAGTTTACGATTCATACGGGCTTTTCCATGAGCTGGCAAAAAATCTCAAAGGAAAGGGAACTCCCGACTGGGAGCGTGAATTGGCTCTTATTCGTCTGCAGCCTCTCCATAAAGCACTCACCCCTTTTATTGAACCGGATCAAATCCTTCTGGCAAAGCAGCTCTTTTCCGGCAACCCATCGGTATCCGATACCTGCAAACAGCGCTGGCTGCCGTACTACCGCTCCTTCATTTCAGCCTGGAATAACGAACTCAAACCTGAAGGGACCCTGCTTCCATCGTCAATATCAAAGAACTGCCTGAGAAAGTTCCTCAACCTTCTGGATCATTTTGCCGAAACCACCAATGAAATATTCAGCCTGACCGTATCGGATGGGGGAACTCCGCTTCAGCGTTTTATCGGCGAATCCTTCACTGTTATGAGCGAGTATCCCATTGTCCTCTTCGCTTCCCTTATCATTACCCCTGCGGCACAGTCTATCAGAAGAGATGGCAGGGACCAGCAGATAGATCTGGTTCATGAACTCCTCTTGGAGGACTTTTTTGATGAGATTCTCAAACAGAACGGGGTCTCCCCTGAAGAGGCAGAGAGAACCCTTAAGGGAGCCCAGTTCATATATCACTTTACTGACTGGTTTATCCATGCCAGGGAAAACGGCCTCAGTTCCGGCGCCATGCTGCGCATGCTTTTTACCGATCCTCTGTTCCGCAGCTTCACGAAAACAAACTGGAGCGAAGGGGTTGAGTGGTATCACAAGGAGTCTTTCCAGGAAAGTCTGGTCTGGCTAGCCTTCGCACAGCTCTTTTCGCTGGATGAGCATCTGAATGAGGGGGATTCTGAAACCTCCATCGCAGCTTCTTCGAGTACTTCTGCGAGCACGTCTGCGGCCGCTTCCGGAGCAGCAGAAGCTTTGTCGGAAACCCAGAAGACACAGAAACAGACAGAAATGGCGAGGAAAGAGCTGCGGGAACGCATACTTGAGGAGACCTTTACGGTGCTTCACAGCTGGTATCGAGTGGAGCCCTGGGCCCACTACCGTGTGGACGGCCTGCTGAAGCAGCTCCCAGACTAAGTTCCTGAAGCCCGACAAAGGAAGTCCAGCTAAGGAAGTCCCGCAAAAAAATGGAAGAAGCCTGAAAAACCCACTCAGGAAGCCTCTAGGAGAACTCGTAGAGGCTCCTGGCCATGGGGATCTGCCGTCCGAAACCGAAGGCCTTGCGTGACACCTTCAGCACCACAGCAGCCTGCCGGCGCTTGTATTCATTCCGCTCCACCAGCGTCAGTACATGCTTCACCGTTTCATAATCAAATCCCGCCGCTGTAATATCAGCAGGAGAAGCGCGTTCCACCAAATGCATATGCAGGATGGCATCAAGCACTTCGTAGGGCGGCAGACTGTCTTCATCTTTCTGCCCCGGCCTGAGCTCCGCGGAAGGCGGCTTGTCCAGCACATTCTGAGGGATGAGATCGCAGCCCGCCCGTTTGTTGATACTTCTGCACAGGGCAAAGACCTCAGACTTGAACAGATCACCGATCACCGCCAGACTTCCGGACATATCACCGTAGAGGGTGCAGTAACCCACGGCCATCTCAGACTTATTCCCCGTAGTCAGCAGCAGCGAGCCCCTCTTGTTGGACCACGCCATCAGCAGCATCCCCCGGATCCTCGCCTGAATATTCTCTTCAGTTACATCCGGCTCCGTACCGGCGAAACTCCCCGAGAGACTCTCAAGGGCCGCTGAAAAACAGGACTCAATCGGGATCTCCTCATAGCCGATACCAAGATTCTCAGCCAGCTGCCGCGCGTCAGTCAGACTATGCTCCGACGAATACCGCGACGGCATGGCATAGGCATGGACATTCTCCGGTCCCACCGTCTTTGCAGCGATCACCGCCGTCAGAGCCGAATCAATCCCGCCGGACAAGCCGAGATTCACCCGGGAAAAACCGGACTTCCGCAAGTAATCCCCCACCCCGAGAATCAGCGCCTTCTCCAAGTTCTCATAGATCAGATCCTGTTCGCTGGAATCCGCGGAATCATCTGTATTTCTGATGCCTCCGTCCTCGATTTTGGCCGTTCTGTCCAAGGCTTCAGGTATGCTCCCAGCACCAGCAAGCTCACTCCCGCCCTCTTCCGCGTCAATTTCTTCCGCGTCGGCCGTATCCTGTTCCGCAGCGGACATACCCACAGGAGACAGTTCTGCAAAACATAAATCCTCCGAAAAAGAAGCGCACTTCAGAACCACATCCCCGTCGGCATCAACCGCCATAGAGTTCCCATCAAAAATGAGGGAATCGTTAGCCCCCACGGCATTCACATAGATCGCAGGAATATGATACTGCCGGCTCAGATCGCGAAGCAGCGCCTTTCTTTCCTCAACCCTTCCAATATGAAAGGGGGATGCAGAAACCGAAATGAGCAGATCCGCACCTTTATTCACCATCTCATCAGCCGGGTTAATGGGATAGGTCATGGAGAGATCACCGGCATTTTCCACCCAGATATCCTCGCAGATCACAAAGCCGAGGCTGCTGCCCTGAAACGGAAAGGGTTCGCGCCGGTCAGCAGGCTCGAAGTAACGATCCTCGTCAAAAACATCGTAGGTGGGAAGAAGACTCTTCGCCTGTTTATAGACCATTGCTCCATTCTTTATCAGAGCCGTCATATTATACAGGGGCTTGCCGATACCGCTGGTATTTTTATCCACATAGCCCAGGGAAACGGCGATATCTCGAGGAAGCTCCCGACAGAGCTCGTCAACTGCCTGCAGGTTCCTATCAACAAAATAGTGATATGTCAGCAGATCCAGCGGAGGGTATCCGCAGACCGAAAGCTCGGGAAAGATGATGATATCCGCCTTCTGCTTTTCTGCCCGCTGCGCAAAATCAAGGATTTTCTTCTTATTCCCGTCAAAATCAGCTATCTTTGCATTAATCTGTCCTATAGCAATTTTCATATCTCCTCCTCGAGCTTTGAAACAATGGATTCTCATGTTACGCAAACAGCCTGAAAAGTCCCTCAAAACTTCTCTTAAAGCTTCCCTGAAAGCTTCCCTGAAAATCAGTTTATATTGACTTATAAGAGGCCATAAGATACTCTATTCTTATGAAAGCATGGATAAAATATCTTTTTGCCGCCGGAATCGGTTTCCTCTATGTACAATTTATACCGTATTTTAAAAATGATATCGAGTGGCTTCTGCAAAGTTCGCGGATGATCATGAACATCGTCCCGTTTTTTCTTTATCCGATCATGTTCATAACGCTTTCAGCTGGTCTCGGTGCCCTGCTGAAGCTGGAGAAACTATGGGGGAACATCAGTTTTTCGATACTCTGGGGGATAAGCGTGAGCGCCGTTGTCGCAATTTCTGCGGCAGTGATCCTTATGCTCATGCCTGTTACGGTGCTTCCTGAAATTCCCGAACTTTCCCAGTCCCTGCGGCTGCTTCTTCCAGCAGGACGTTTTCCTGCATCCGCAGCGGTAACAGAATTCGCTCCAGGCCGCATGCTTCTCTTTTTCGGCGTCATTGTCGGAGCATTCTTTCTGGGAGGGAACCTGAACCCAAATACGCTGCAGCTGAAACCAGCCTATGCTGTAATCAACTCTCTGGCTGAAGTCCTGTATAAAACAGCTTGGTGCTTCACAGAACTCCTCTCAATTGCTGTACTGTTTCTAGCCGGAGCCTGGTTCAGTGTCATTTCACCGATCAGTATTTTTTCCGCTCAGTATGTACTCTTCCTGACAGCCTCAGCCATCGGTCTGTTCTCAATCTTTATCCTGCTGCCTGTTCTCGTCTGGATATACAGTAAGGAAAACCAGCCCTTCCGCTGGATCCTGCTCTCCCTCGCACCGCTTCTCTCCGGCTTCTTCTCAGGCAGCTATCAGACCGCCCTGCTCCCCCTCTACACCAGTTCACGACACAATATGGGAGCTGCGAAACGAATAACCTCCACCACCATTCCGATAATCTCCATTTTCGGCCGGGGAGGAACAGCCGCCATGGCCATGATACTTCTCTATCCACTTATCCTGCAGAGCCCGGCGGGGCAGGCCGTCAGTGTTCCCCTCATGCTCCTCGCTGCCGTATGCCTGGCAGCTTCTTTCCTGAGCATCCTGGTGCCGGGGGCGGAAATCCTATTCACCCTCACAATTGCCGGATATTTTATCGGACTTGATGCAATTCCGTATATGGCTATCCTGATTCCGGTCATCCCCCTGCTTCGCAGCATTGGTACTGCCGTGGATATCATGATCTCCGTCATGGGTACCGGATGTTCAGCAAAAAGAGATGCCTCCATGGCTGCAATAGGCTGGAAAAAGACCATATGAACAAAGCGCTGAGATATTTCACTATCATCCTGCTCACTCTGACAGCACTTTTCATCCTCATCACAGCAGTCTATGGAACTTTTGTCTACATTCCCTCAAAAACCATGGATCCATCATTCGACCACTTCTTTACCGATATTTCCAGAAATAATCTATACAGTCAAAGCAGAAACACTATGGTGCACACCGGAACCCTGCTCCTTCTCACCATCACCTTGACTATTCTCTACCGTAAATCAAACTACCCGGAGATTGTTCTTTTCATCCTTGGAGCAGCCCTGTTCGCTAACCTTGATATCTACAGGCTCGTCTTTCTGCTGCAGACTAACGGCATCTCACGCCCCTACATCGCTCTGAATATGCGAGTCTTTTTTGCTTTCTGGCTGCTGGGAACCGGTATTTTCTTCATAAACGGGCTCTTCCCCAATGGAATACCCAATCTCAAGCAGCAGGAATTTCTTCTTCTAACAGCCCTTATTACCATTTCGATTGTACTGCTCATGCCAATCGATGCCTCCCTTGTACGAACTCAGTTCCCTTTCACCCTCAGCTCCAGATCTTTTCTCGTAATCCTTGTAAGGATGGTTGAATTCTTCAGTATTCTCAACTTTGTCATTGCCGGTCTGAAAAGAAACAGTATTCGCCTCTACACCGCCGCCTTCGGCCTGACACTGTTTCTTGTAGGAAACGAACTTTTCTTTTTTGATCCCTCCGCAGAACGTCTCATTATCGGGGCAGTCTCCATGGTTCTGGGAGCCTTTGTTTTCACCTCCCGAATAAATGCGGAGTATCTCTGGACCTGATCCTGAATTTCTGCAGATCCAGAATCAGTTCCCAGCATTCAGCCAATGTGAAACTCAATACTCCTTACTCTCCCTCTAAAACCTAGAGTCAGTAAAACTTACCCCTCTGTGACAGTGTGTTGTCCTCCTTTCCCTTCCCATAAAATTGTCCTATGACCCCTTCAGGCGAAAAAAGGTGTAAACGAATCTAGAGGGAACTTCGGTACACCCGCTCACCGTGAAAGGTCATAAAACTTTACACAAAAGGAGTAAGCTATGAATTATTCTATGGAGTCATCAAAAAGGTTCAGCAGGACCGCTCATCCCGCAAAGAAGCGGAAACTGACTGCAGCTGTTTCGATCGCCCTGCTCGTATGTCTGCTGACGGCCGTGTCCTGCAGCCAGTACGATGCAGTAAATTCTCCTTCCGGAAGCCTGCATCTGTTCATTGACGGTACAGAAAGAGTACAGCGGGACAGTATCACACCGGAAATTTCCATGTCAATCTCATCCTATGAGATAGAAGGATATGGACCTTCGGGAGAACAATTTACGGAAGTTGTCATTGGGTCATCCGAATTTCAGAAAGAGGATCTAATGGTAGGAACCTGGAGCATCACGGTAACCGGCAGTAATGCAGATAGTATCCCGATAGCATCGGGTACGGCGGAACTGCGTATTAATATTGATGAGACCACGGAAGCTCTTATCACCCTGCTTCCCCTGGAAGGGCAGGGCTCAGCAGATATCACTATTACCTGGCCGGAAACCTACCTGGAAAATCCAGTGGTAAGCGCCAGCCTTAACAGCTACCAGGAACAGATGATTGCTATGGAGAGCGTAATCAACGAGAACAGCGCTGCCTGCAGTTCCGGCGATATCGAAGAGGGCTACTATATTCTGAATCTGCAGCTGCTTGAAAGTGACCATGTCGTCTGGGGACAAAGCAGCTCCCTCAGGATATTAGCTGGAGAAAACACCGCTCAGGAGATCAACCTGACTGAACAGGACTTCAATGCCTCCGGTACCGCTGCAATAAGTCTTGAGGAGCTTCTCTATCCACCCTTGAATGTCACTCTGAACGGCTTCTCAGAAAGTCTCGTCCAAGATTCCAGCATGAATCTCAGCTTGGAGACAGATTCCATCATTGACTCGGACTGCAGCCTCTCCTATTACTGGTATATCAACGGCAGCAGCATCCTCAATAACTCCTCCCAGCAAATAGAAGTGGGACCAGGGCTGGAACCGGGAATTTATCACCTTTCATGTCTCATCGTCGCAATCAATGAGGCAGGCAGCATTGTTCAAAGCGGGCACCTCCACAGAGATTTCACCATCCAGGAAGCTTTATAAGTCTTCGATTTACTCAGACGCCTCGGAGGCCATTACAGGTTTCAGCAGGGGAGCTTTATTGATTTGCTTTATTTCAATCAGCACCCAGACACCGGTAACCAGCGTAGAGAGCAGGTCAGCTGCGGGGAAGGCTCCCCAAATTCCATTTATGCCGAAACTGCGGGGCAGGAGCAGAATCAGAGGGATTAAAAAGAGGAACTGCCGGGAAAGGCTCAGAAAAAGGGATGGAATCCGCTTACCCAAAGCCTGAAACAGGGTTGCCCCGATGGCCTGCACCCCTATCAGCGGGATAAGAAATAGAGTTATCCGTAAAGCCGGGACGGCAATATCCAGAAGCTCCTGGTTCCTGGAGAATACAGAAAGCAGCTGCCGCGGAAAAAGCTGAAGCACAGCCCAGGCAAAAAGCCCCATAAGTGTTGAAACGGCCATAGCTTTCCACATCACCTCTTTAACCCTGCTGATTTTTCGAGCTCCGTAATTATAACCCGCAATCGGCTGGAAGCCCTGTACCAAACCGAACATCGGCATCATCACGAACATCAGCAGCCTGTTAATCATGCCGTACGCGGCAATTGCCAAATCTCCGCCGTAGACTTTAAGCATATTGTTCACCGTAAGCACCATCAGGCTTGTTCCCGCCTGCCTGACAAAAGCAGGTACACCGAGCGTAAGGATCTCCTCCATAACTTTCCAATTCGGCCTGAATGCTGCCGGATAAAAAGGAAGAGTGCTCCGACTGCAGCGGAAAAACCGTACCACATAGAGAAATGCGACAAACTGACTCAGCACGGTAGCTATGGCAACTCCCTGAATCCCAAGCTTAAAGACAAAAATCCCAATCGGATCCAGGATAATATTCAGCCCTGTTGCCAGTATCATAACCTTCATGGCAACTTTTGCCTGCCCCTCCGCACGAATAATTCCGTTTGAGGCCATGGCTAAAGAAAGGAATGGAGCTCCCAAAAGGATTATCTGCACATAATCCCGTGCATAGGGGAGGACATCCGTGGTAGCACCGAAAAGCAGGAGAATGTCATCAAGAAAAATCAAACCTACGATCATGAAGATAATTGAGGCTGCCAGACTGCCGGTAATGGCGTTCCCGGCCGCCCGTGCTGCGGCATCTTCATTCCCCTCTCCCAGTCTTCTCGAAATAATTGAAGCAGACCCCACTCCGAAGGTTTGAGCAAAGGCACCGATCAGCATCTGCAGAGGGAAAGCTATGCTCAAACCGGCAATTGCCAGCGCGCCGACTCCCTGACCGACAAAAATGGTATCCACAAAATTATACAGAGCACCAACGATCATTCCCACCATGGCGGGGATAGAAAGCTTTGCCAGCAGGGGGCCGATAGGATCCGTACCCATAAAGCTCCTGCTGTCCTGAACTGCTTCAGTGCTGGTACCGGAATCACCGGACATTTCACGTGTACCCTGTGTTTCTTCAGTTCCAGGGTGATCCTTATCAGATTTTTTCGATTCTTTACATACTAAGCTTCTTTTTGTTTTCCCGCCTGCTGCCGCTGTATCTTTTGACTTCTTAGTCTTCCCGGAATCTCTTCTATTCTTTGAATCACTCATTGCCCTTATTATACTCCCCGAATTTGCTTATAATCGAATTCATAGAATCAACAGCCTTCCACAATTCCCGCCGGTCCGCATCAGAAAGGCTGTTAAACCGTTCCAGAAATGCTGAGGACAACTCCTCCCTGCACTCCCCGGCGATTTTTTCACCCGCCCCAGTAAGTGTAAGGACCACTTTTCTACGATCATCGCTGTCCCTCTGACGCTGAATCAGTCCTCGTTCATGAAGTGTATCAGCAATGGCTGTCATCGTTCCTTTTTCAACATTTACCCAGTGGCCAAGGCAGGACATGGTCGCCTTCCCCCGTTTATAAATTCCTAACAGGGTTCTCAGCTGACTTTTATTGAGATTATTCTCCACAGCGGTGGGAACGATGTAGTTTTTCAAAGTTTCATGGATAAATCTCGGAATAATATCCGCAAAGAACGCGAATAAATCAACATGCACCTCGCCGGAATCATTTTCTGCCATGGTTCAGCCCTCATCATTTCATCAATTCTCTATTTCATTAATTTACTGCAGATCAATTTACCGTAGAAATAGTTCAAAAACGTATTGTTCGATTTCGAACTATAAAATAACAAAGCTCTCCAATAAAGTCAATGTTACATTGGATAATAAAATTGAATTCCAAACAGCCCGGAGGTGAGTTATATGGGTGAAGAATGCGTAATTTGAAATGAGAAATTTTCCACAAAAACAGCTATTTACTCTGTTTCAGCCTTTCACTAGAGTTTTCACAAGAATTTTACACTAGAGTTTTCACTAGAATTTTTCACGTGAGTTTGCAGCTTCCTAAAAGTAGAACGTCATGCCCACCTTCGGCCAAATCGGTGTAATGTCCCAGTCAAATTCTTCAATATCGCTAATGGGAATGAGTGCAAACAGTCCGGCCTCAAGAGAGAAGGGAACTCTTCTTCCCGTGGTAAACTCGTAACCCAGGGATACGGCGGGTATGGAAAACCCTGTTTCGAACACCCTGTCTTCCTCAAATAGTTCCCTGGCGATATCTCCATGGAGATACAAAAAGCCTGCGGCCGCATCCGCATCAATAAAAAAGGAGTCAGCACGACTGCTGAAATAGTATCGGACTCCCCCCTCTACCAAACCCACGGCAGCAAGTCCATCCTGACTACCTAAATCATTAATATTGTTCATTAAAAAATAGGAAAGATGCACAGCCGGTGCAATCGTTGCCTTTACATCAAAGCGATCAGTCAGACTGTAATGCATGGTCGGACCGGCAAGCACTTCCCATAAATCTTTGTGCAGCATGATCAGAGGCACTGGAACAGTGGCATCTGCTCCGAACCGAAGCTGACCGCTTCTATGCGCTGAACCATCGACAGTTTCTGCAGAAAACAACGGCATCGTACACAGTAATAACCCTGCAAGACATATTATCCCTATAACACTTCTTATCTTCATACTTTCCCCCTCAATCAAAATTTCCTCAATCAGTCCCCCGACGTCCTAGTAACGTAAACAACTCAGTACACAAGTTGTTACAAAGACCTCCTAATTAATGAGAGCTGGCAAAAAGCTTAGTGAGAAAATAGATAGAGCAGTAAATAGCATACAGCAAGCAAGCGGCCCTTGGTTTCAGACGGTATAATGCTGCTTAACAGTCGAAAATTCTGCAGATAATCATCTAAAGAAAGATTTCCAGAGTAAGACTAAGCTGTAAGCCAGCAAAATTGTGATAAACGATCACTAGTACCGTAGAAAGACTTTTGAAAAACCGATACACTAAAATCGGAGGGGTTTTAGGCAAATATCTGCCTGAAACCAGTACGTACAAAAACAAAAACCCCAAACAACGACTCTCAAAGGTAAGGAAGGTACACATGATAGGTTTTGTTGTCATTGCTGCTTTAGCAGCCTTGAGCTTTGCCGTAATCAATTATTACGGCGTAAAACGGAAGGACCCCGGAACATCGGATATGGTCGAGATAGCGGAGGCCATACAGGAAGGTGCAAATGCTTTCCTCCGATTGGAATACAAGATGATCGCAATTGTGGTCGCCGCTGTCGCAGTGCTGCTTTTCGTCGTAGTTTCCTGGTACGCAGCTGCGGCATTTGTCCTGGGAGCAGTAATGAGTGCTTCCGCAGGATTTATCGGTATGAGGATAGCGACCATTTCAAATGTCAGAGTTTCCAATACAGCAAAGACCACAAAGGATATTGGGAAAACTCTGAAAGTCGCATTTCAGGGAGGAAGCGTCATGGGACTCTCTGTGGGAGGATTTGCTCTGCTCGGCCTTTTTCTCATCTATCTGGTCTTCGGCAAGTATTTCGGCCAGCTTAATCCTGCAAACCTCAGCTTCCACACCAACTGGCTAGGAATCAGCGATATACCTTTTACCATGTCAGTTTCCAGCTACGCCCTGGGATGTTCCATCATAGCGATGTTCAACCGTGTCGGCGGAGGCATCTATACAAAAGCTGCTGATATGGGCGCTGACCTGGTGGGAAAAACTGAAGCCGGAATACCGGAGGATGACCCGAGAAACCCTGCTACAATCGCTGACAATGTGGGTGATAACGTAGGTGATGTCGCCGGACTCGGAAGCGACCTGCTGGAAAGTTATGTCGGCGCAATGATCTCCGCCATCGTTCTGGCAGCCTATACCTTCTTCTCCGCTCAGGGAAATAATTTGACCATGAGCGCTGAACTGGTGGGGAAAATGGTATCATACCCCCTCTATTTTGCTGCCGCCGGACTGGTCTCATCCATCCTGGGAATCTTTTTTCTCATCGTAAAAAAGCCGTCAAAGAATCCGCACCGGGAGCTGAACACAGCCACCTTTGCAGGGGCAGCGGTTACGCTGATCTCCACGGGAATTATCACCTGGTTCCTCTTCAGTACAGAAGATGTATCAAACATCGGCTTCTCCATCGGAGCGCTCTCCCCCTGGCTCTGTGCAGTTCTGGGAATTTTCAGCGGAATCCTTATCGGGCAGCTGGCTGAACGATTCACCAGCTATGACTTCAAACCCACACAGAATATATCCGCCGCAAGCCGCGAAGGCGCTGCACTGACTATCACCCAGGGAATGGCTGCGGGAATGAATTCGGTAATTGCACCGGTGCTTACCCTGGGCATAACCATCATTCTGGCAAATATTTTTGCCGGTCTGTACGGCGTAGCCATGGCTGCCATCGGTATGCTCTCTTTTGTCAGCGTCACCGTCTCAGTAGACACATACGGCCCCATAGCGGATAATGCCGGAGGAATCAGCGAAATGACTGCTCTGGATCCCTATGTCAGGGATATCACCGATGAACTTGATGCGGTAGGAAACACCACTGCAGCAATCGGTAAGGGTTTCGCCATCGGTTCAGCAGCCCTGGCAGCCCTCTCCCTTTTCGCCTCCTACCTCTACGCCCAAGCTGGAGAAAGTGCAGCATTGGGACTGGACCTTATTCTGAACATGGTGAATACCATGACTCTTGTAGGTGCCCTAGTAGGAGCGGCTCTTCCCTACCTCTTCTCCGGAATCCTCATCGAAGCCGTGGCTAAGGCGGCAAGAAAGATGGTTCAGGAAGTGAGACGGCAGTTCAAAGCCGATCCCCTGATCATTCGCGGAGAGAGCAAACCCGATTACAAGACCTGTATTGCCATCTCCTCTGCCGGAGCACTCTCGGAAATGAAAGTTCCGGCACTCATATCAGTTGCGACCCCTCTGGTAACCGGCTTTATTTTCGGACCGGAATTTGTCGGCGGACTGCTCATCGGCACTACCCTCTCTTCCATTATGCTGGCGCTTTTTACTGCAAATGCCGGCGGCGCCTGGGACAACGGGAAAAAGTATATTGAGAACGGCCATTACGGAGGAAAGGGTTCTGATGCTCATAAGGCAGCAGTTGTCGGAGATACCGTGGGAGATCCGCTGAAAGATACGGTAGGACCTTCCCTGGATATTCTTATTAAAATTATGTCAATAATTTCTCTTGTTTCCGTTTCAATATTCAGCAAATACAATATTTTTTCATTGTTTATGTAAAATTTTGTAAAAAAAACTACAAGCGACGGAAAAGAACATATATACTGAACATGGGGATACGAGGAAGGACCTCTATCCCCTCTGAAATATCAGGGAGGTTCTATGATCTATTACTATTTAACAATTTCACCGGTTGAAGCTTTGGTGGCTTCTCAACTTTCACCGGAAGAATTCGGCATATACATGGCCACGGGCTCAGAAAAAGGAAATGCGGAACAGCTCATGTTTGTAGAAGTTGCAGGAGGCTTCGGCGACTATTTTGACTGGTCCTTTGCAGAAAAACAGTGCAGGACTCACTCCGACGGACGCCCTAAGCACTCACTCTATCTCTCTATTTACCGAGTACTGGAGCACACTCCACTGGAGAACATGAAATCTCTCTATCTCGTCACAAAAGATGGAAGAAGTCTTAAAATCGACAAGACGGAATACACGGATCAGGCTGACTGGCGAGGTTATGCCCTCTACAAGGAACTCTGTCCAGTAACTCCGCTCGTTGTAAGCAGTCTGAAACCGAACTATTTCGGCTCGTATATGGTGGACTCAACGGACAAAGTAACCGTTCCGGCACTGGTTTTTGCTGATGTTAAAGTCATCAACCTTGAAGATATTGAGAATACCGGTAACGTGGGACACATGTACGACCGGAACACTGAACATCTCAAGCAGTGCATAGCAGACCTTCAGGCAGGAAGAGGAAAAAAGACGAAAACCGTTGATCGGTCCTTCGAAAATACCTTCAGTTATCAGATTATTGAATCCGGTATTTATGCAGCCAACAGCAGCGGGGTCTGTGCATACCCGATGCCGTCGAAGGAGACGCTGCGGAAAGAGTATTACGAATGGGGCAAGTCGGCTCTCATTTTCTAACAGTTACCTTATCCACCTTATCCGGATTTCTGCGCCCCGGCAATTCACCTGCATGCGGGTCTTAGGGGCTTAACGGCATCGCCTGTTTTCAGCGATTTTGCCGGGAGCAGCATTTCAAATAGGCTAAAGGGGCTGTGTTTCTGCAATATAGCCCTTTTAGATATTTTAAAGCTTGCACTATAGGGTAAAGTATATTAAATTTATACGTATCAGGGAGGAGGGGTCTCAGTCCAATCGGTTTTCTCGAAAATCACTATGACTCACGATCGCCGCTTCTCTGGAATTTATTTTTTTGGAGAATTTTTTTATGAATATCTATGTAGGCAATCTGAATTATGAAACCCAGCAGAAAGACTTGGAGGAACTCTTCAGCCAGTACGGCGAAGTCGCATCCGCCAGGGTTATCACTGACCGGGAAACTCAGCGATCAAAGGGTTTTGGATTTGTGGATATGCCGGATGATGATGCCGCCCAGGCAGCAATCTTCTCTTTGAACGGAAAAGAGTTTATGAATCGCCCCCTGAGGGTCAATGAAGCACGGGAACGCCGCAGATCTTAAGAGCTGCAGGGCCGCACTGCACACAGAAAATCGCAGAGCTTCAGCTCCAGACGCTAGTCAGCAGAATTTAAACTTGCTGAAATCTACGCAAGGGAGAGATACGTTTTTTTACTCAATTTTTTTATTCAGTTTCTGCTGATGCTGAAGCGTCAGGGTTTTTTTATTTATCAGCTTTCTTGGATTCCCATATCTGCTAGAACATCCTGATCCGCTAGAATATCCTGCACCATTCTCTTAATGGAAGCTAAGCCGATATCCTCGATGCGAATCTCCTCCAGGGGAATGCAGAGGGGTTCGCCCTCTTCCCAATCATTAGCCTTAAGCTTATCCCAACCCTCTGCTTCACAGAGATAGAGAATATCCAGGGTAAAATAAATTATGCCGCCATATAAATATTCATTGCAGTAGGTCTTTTTATAGGGTCGTATTTGAGATACCTGCAGATTACACTCTTCGTATATTTCTCTTCTTACAGCATCTTCGGCAGTTTCGCCGGGATCGACAAAGCCTCCGGGCAGATCCAGCATTCCCTTATGGGGATTACGCTTCCTTCGTATCAAAAGCATCTCTCTTTGGTCATTAACGATAACTGCAGCTGTGCTGGCACCCTGATTTATAAAAAACTGGAAGCCGCAGTTCTGACAGACAAGACTCTTTGAGGGAATGAATTCATCCACAGCTTCTTCATCTTCCCGAGGACGAAATCCGCTGCTTCCGCAGCGAGGGCAGAACTTCATTATTCTGTGGGGGTAGTTTTTTGCGTTTTCTGCACGATTCATTGTCTTTTCCTTTTTCTGCCGTATCATTCTCAGTCTCAGAAGAGCTGCCGGCGGGGAAAGCTTGCTTAGGTAAGGTTGTACTGGGCACCGTAACGGGCAGTACTCAAACCGTCATGCGTATGCATCAGCAGAAGTTTTTTCTGTCTTCGTTTGTTTACTGTGCATACGCCGATATGAAGGATATCAGCAATAGCGCTGCCTGAATAGCCTTGGGCAATCAAACTGAGAACTTCCAATTCAGCGTTAGTCAGAGGCGGTCGCAAACTGGCGTCGGTTCTGGGAAAAAGAACCATCTCACCGGTCTGGGTATTTTCAAGATATCTCCTCAGGGGCTTCATGGGGTCTATCAGCGGAGAGAGATCATTTACCATCAAGACAAGCCGCAGTTCCCCCTGATTATCTATTTCAAGAGGTACAAACTGCTGAAGAATACGGACATATTTCCCCTTTGCATCTAAAATGCGAAAATCATAACAGAGTTTGTAGTCCCCCCGCTGATCCTCCGGCAAGGTATGGATATATTCCATACTTGAAAGGATGGTGCTGCAGATGGCCTGCATATCATCCGGATGCACCCTCCGGAAGAAATTCTTATCGCAGAGGGGAACCATTTCCTGAATTCCGGAAGAATAGGGGCGATCCGAAGCTGCAGCTGTGTTCTTCCTGTTTACAGTGCTGTTTTCCTTTCTGTTTCCGCAGCCGATCAGTTTACCAAACTCCTTGGATGTATAGCAGTACTGCATATGGGAAAAATCGAATAGGTAGACTGATGAACACTCAATACAATCCATCACCTCCGCATGGGAGATATGCATTTCCCTCACTTCCTGTTCCGAAACATCAGCGTTTGCGTGAAATGCCTGGAGCTTCTTGAAAAAATCTGCAAGCACCGCATCATTGGCATAATATGAATCAGCTTTTTCCTGATGTTCCCTCAGTTCTTTATTCTGGTTTTCAGCCGTATCATCCATTCCAGCTTCCTTTTGTTACCTGTTTTTCACTTTATTATAACACAGGCTGAGAAAGTTTTTAACTATGTCTTTGAATTAATGAACCAGATAGTATATCCTTCAGAGTGTGGCACAAAGCTACGTGATGGTCTTCTTGCTGTGAGGAACCTATAAGGGAGGTACCGTGAAGCACGAAAAACGAATCCCCCTGTATACTGAACCGCAAAACATTGGGGATATGCCTGATATTTCGGAACTAGATCGTATTCCCCGGCGCTTTGCCAAGAGGAACTGGGGCGAAGAAGCCTCCATGACTCCCTATCTCATCAATGATGGAAGGATTCACGGGTGCATGATCATTGCACCCGGCGGGGCCTATCTGACTCGTTTTGAAAAAACAGTTAAGCCGGTGATTCAATGGCTCCTCAGTTTGGGACTGCACGTTTTTATACTCCATTATCGTCTGACCCCCAACTATTTTCCCGCCCCCCTGGAGGATGCCCAGCAGGCGATACGCATCATCCGTTTTCATGCTGATGCCTACGGGATAGATCCATCGAGGATAGGGATTTTAGGCTTTTCTGCTGGAGGTCATTTGGCAGCCCTCTCATCGGTATATTTCAATCCCGAAGGGCTGCGAAGAACCAGCGCTAATGACAGCCCTATAGAGCAAGTCAGTTCCCGTCCGGATATTCAGATACTTGCTTATGCGGTAAACTATACCTCCCACGAGACCTATGTCATGAAACAGGTCAGTCAGGGACTGCTGGGACCGCATCCATCTGAGCAGGATCGAGAAAAGACCGCTGCCTACAAGCATATCCGAAGGGGCAGCAGCGAAGAGGAGCGCACACCTCCCGCCTTTATATGGCATACGGAGAAAGACATTTTTGTTCCCTGTGCCCATAGCATCACCTACGCAGATGCCCTAAAAGAAGCCGGGATTGAGCATGAACTCCATATCTTTAAAAACGGACCCCATGGAATGGGCTTGGCTAAGAAGCGTCGCTTTCGCCTGCTGGAAGCATCAGAATGGTCAGGACACTGTACAGAATGGCTGAAACGCATGCATTTTACAGGGTGAAGAAAATGCTGTAGGTCAATTTTTCTTCAGCTCCGGGTCGACCGCCGTGATCATAACCTGCGAATAGATCAATTTCCGCAGAACTCAAACCGATGAACGAAACATTGCAGCCCGCTTCAAGTCCAAGACCCCAAGATTGTGTCCCATTCCCATAGACTGCTTCCCCGTACACCCCCAGGGATACATCCCGCAGGATAAGTATCTCTCCGAAGGATGGGCGGAACTCCCTGAAGGTATAAGACGCAGTGCCGGTATTCCAGAACATGCTGGTGATATCTTCTTCTCCTGCATCAATATGCAGAGTTCTGCTCATGAACGGGGGAACTCCGTCTTCAGTCGGACTCAGTTTAGCTCCATTCCT
Source organism: Spirochaetales bacterium (assembly GCA_021736605.1). Lineage (GTDB taxonomy): Bacteria > Spirochaetota > Spirochaetia > PWKH01 > PWKH01 > JAIPFS01. The sequence goes on from JAIPFQ010000010.1 coordinate 17,540, forward strand.
GCTGCTGATTGTCCAAGAGGGAAACGGCTGCAGCTGTGTTTCAAGTACACCGTAAAGCCCGGATCTGGAGAAATCTATAAGCTGATATCCTAAAGCTGTATCTGCAGAGAGCCATGAAAGCTGCGGTATTTCAAGCATAAAGATCGCATCGGAAGTCCATACCGTCTCCCCGGAAGAGAAATCGGCTAACTCCTCCAAGCCGGGAAGTATTCCGCGATACTCAATCCCTGAAAACACCTCCATACGGAGAGATTCAGTCATAAGGGGAACTGCGGTGATGCGGAAAGAGGCATATACGTCCACATCTGTCTCCATCAGGTCTTCTGAGAAAAATTCCCTGAACGCTCCTCGGGCATGCAGCAAGCTGTCTGCCCTCAATTCCAGCCTCGGCAGGGGATAGAGCCCGAAACCGACGGAGATTCCTGGATATGCAGCCCGCAAGCCGTTGGAGAAGGGGGCCAAAACAGTACCAAAAACAGTATCACCGCTGAAAATTCCCGTCTCAGCAATGCCCTTCACCCCGAGGATGATATCATCGTTAAGCAGGAAGCGGTCCCCGGGGTAGACAAAATTCTGCAGGCCGGGAAAATATCTGGCGGAAGGGAATTCCGCAGGAACAAATGAGAAGGCCTTGAATTCCTTCACCGTTTTTTCCACCTTTTCCTGATGTTCTTTCCGTATGATTCCCAGCGCTTCAAATTTCTCCTTCTCCTGCCCTTCCTGTATTTCATGCGTTTCCGCTTCTTTTTTGATCCCCTCTGCCCCTTGAAAAGGCTCCTTGCTGAAGGCCTCAGCCGCTGAATCATAGCCGGCCTGGACGATTTCATCCACGCGGTCAAATTCCATAAACGAAAACTCCTCCACCCTGCATCGTATGACATAGGGCAGGTAGGCTTCTATCTCTTCAATCCCTTTCCGGCTTTTTGTGATATCCAGAGCAATATTCAGTATGGATAAGGGGTTTGTAAGATCGATATCAGGGTTCTGATAGAAGGTTGTGGATGCGATCACCGAACCAGTGTAATTAGATGCAGCAGCAACGGGAACAAGATTACTGATTCCTCCGTCTATGAGCAGATGATCCCGGTAAGGAACAGGATCAAAATAGACCGGCAGGGCATATGCGGCCTGCATCACCTGGTAAAGGTCTCCCTCGCTGATCCGGATTTCTCTTTTGCTGATCAGATCTTCGCAGATGACCATGATAGGGATGGGCAGTTCTTCCAGAGAGCGGTCCCCAATATATCTGAACAGCAGATTCATCATCTTTCGGGTATCAATAAGTCCGCCGTGTACGGGTGCTTTCAGGGAAAAAAGCTCCGATGCTTCGGTGTTCTGAAAAATGGTGAGGATCTGCTGCGGCGAGAGCCCGGCGGCATAGAGCAGGCCGACAATGGATCCCATGGAGTTGGAGACAATAAAATCCGGTACAATGTTCTGCTCTTCCAAATACATGAGTACGCCGATGTGGGCAAACGCCCGGGCTGATCCACCGGAAAGAACCAATCCGACGGGCTCCCGATTCGGTCCGCTCCGCTGCTGAAGGCGATGGATAAAATTCTCTTCGCCGTAAATTACAGGCTCGTTCCTGGTCCACACTGCCTGATCTGCTTCTTCTTCCCGCAAGCTCTGATCAGCAGCATCGCCAGCGTAAGCATCAGCAGGAACAAAAAAAACTGTCGCTGTCACAAATAACAGGGTACATACTCTTCTTAGTCTTCTTAGTCTTTTCAAAGGGGATCCTCATTTCATTTTTTATTTTGAACGAATCATTCGTCCTTCAGCAGGGTCAGCACCACGCGTCTTTCCCGACGGGGGCCGTCAAATTCGCAGAGAAAAATATTCTGCCAAGTGGACAGGCCGAGTTCTCCATCAATCACAGGGATAGTCACATCCGGACCGACAAGTCCAGCTTTTAAATGCGCGTCGCCATTGTTGTCCTGATAGTCGTGGATCCAGACCCCCTGGGGGATCATTTTTCTCAGCAGGGCTATTACATCCATCTGCACGCTGTCGTCCCAATTCTCCTGTATCATGATCCCCGCTGTTGCGCCCTGCACATAAACCGTCAGAATACCCTGACTGACTGCATTTTCGTTAAAAACACTGGTAATCCGAGAGCTTATATCCACCAGTTCCTCCCGTTCATTCGTCTCAACGGTGATGATTCGCTGCATATCCGCCTCCTCATAACATTTTTTTCTTCTCACGAGTACAGGAAAGGGTTTCTATGTATTTTATAACGCCCCCGCATATTGTACAAGCAGGACAGGCAGGATAAGGTCAAACACTAATTAGATAAATTGTAAGTGAAAATGTCAATTTCTCTATAATTTCAATAAATTCCCTCAATTATGCGGTACAAAGCTTTGTGCCAGGGTATATTAAGCCGACAGATGCCTTGAAAACAGAGGTTCTTTGTGATAAGAGAAGATATGAAGGCCTTTGACATTTCAGAGCTGATAGTCCAGGAAATCCTCAGTTTAGACGATAATCTTCCCCTGAAGCAAGTCACAGCGCCCTTTTCAAAACTCATCAAACAGGTGGACTCGACCTACGAAGAGCTCTCGCAGATCAATGAGCATCGGGAGCGATATAATCTGAATTGGGCCTTCCGACATGCAAATGATCAGCTGCAGCGACTCCTCACTGAGGTATACTCCGAAAAACTGCATAAAAAAATTGAATCTTACTCCCGCCGCTACAAAAATCGCAAAGTGCGGGGATCCATAGATTTTAAGTTCCGCTCTATCCAGAGACTGCTTACGGACCGCATCAACCGTACCCGTACATCTCCTAGAGGTTTTGAAACCGCTCGTACAGTAATTCTTATCACAGAAATCGGTATCACCCTGCTCATTGTGCTGGGGGTTGCCCAGCTTGCCACATATATCAACGCAACTGTCTCTCTGCCTAAATTAAGTCTTCTCTTTGTAAGCATTTTCGGGCTGCTGCGCATGGTGCTCCACAAAATTAAGGAGGTGTTTCTCTTCAACGCAGGCTGGGAAATGTACCAGAATACCGTGGATAAGGCTTTTGAGGGATTTGCTATTCTGATGGCTACGTCCTTCATTTTAGCTTATCATGTAAAACAGGGAACTTTTCTCGAAAACGAATTGGGAGAAATTCTTACGAAATCGGTTCAGGACCTGAAGAGACCTCCTGACAAAGAGCAGCGCCGCCGAAGAAAAGCCAAGCATCGCTCTGCAAGGCTCCGAGAAAAGCGTCTGCGCATGATTGAAGACCTGAAAAAGAAGATAGAACGGGAAGCGGTAAAGCAAGCCTACTCTTCCGCCGGACTCAGTGATGAAATTGATGATGCTGAAAAGGAGACGGCAGAGGAAGCTTTAGAGATTACCGGTTCTGAAGACGCTACTTTTGATATGCTTATTTCTTCCACCCATACCCCCTATACGGTTGAAGAGGAGATTGGGGATGACTTACTTGAAAGAAAGGAGGAGGCCCGGATGCGGGTAAAGGCCTTATTCTCCGATCTGGAACCGGAAAGGGAGAGCAGAAAGAACCAGCTTCAGGAGGACTCATTCTTTCCGCCCGAGACCATTGAAAAAATGAAGGAGAATTCAAAGCAGGTGTTTTCATACCTTTCAGGAAAATTCAAGAGGAAGGATCACGGCAGTCCATTCAGAAAAAAGCATGAAGGCTCAAGCAAGATGGGGAAAACAGAAAAAAACAAGAACAAGGGCAGCAGCGAAGGAGAAAAGAGTTCTTGATTGTCAGCGTAAGCAGACGGACAGACATTCCGGCCTTCTACAGTGACTGGTTTTTCCGAAGTCTGAAACTGGGATCAGTTACTGTTCAGAATCCTTTCAACGCCCGTCAGAAAAAAACTGTTTCCCTGCTTCCATCGGAAGTTGACTGCTTTGTGTTCTGGTCAAAAAACCCGGCACCCCTCTTGGACAGTATTGATGCCCTTGACCCCTATATGACCTATCTTATGATGACAGTTAACGGATACGGGGATCAACTTGAACCTCGTGTACCCGCTTTGTCGGCACAAATTGACATTTTCAAACGCTTCGCCGATATCTGGGGCCCCGAAAGGGTAATTTGGCGCTATGATCCGATTATTTTCACAGACACCATGACTCCAGCCTACCATGAAGATAACTATTCATTTATTGCATCCAGCCTGCAGGGGTACACGAAAAGGAGTATAATCAGTTTTATAGATCTCTACCGCAGCACCCGGCGCAGAATGGAAAAACAGGGCTTCTTTATGCATCAGGCGGAAGAGAAGGATGCTGAGGCGAAAGCTCTGGCTCCTATCCTTGCCGAAATTGCTGATCAGAAGGACATCCGGATTCAGTCCTGCTGTGAAGCGAAGGACTTGCGTCCCTTCGGACTTCCCCCTGGAGCCTGCATAGATGGAGAACTTATTAGGAAATTAAAAAGCCCCTCTGAATTCTCTTACAAGCGGGACAGAAATCAAAGGAAACACTGCAGATGCGCGGCGAGTACGGATATTGGATGGTACAGAAGCTGCAGCCACGGCTGTCTGTACTGCTATGCTCGCTGAAGCTGGTGCTGTTTTGATTTGTTCTGCGGCTGCCGACAGCGCGGCCGTCAGCCGTAAACATCCCTATCAGGCTTACTGGACAGGTTTGGTATACATGATTTTCGGTGCTGCATTAAAGAAATCCTTATCATGAATAATCACTGTACTTTTTTCCAGGGAGAAGCCACGCTCCTTCAGACTTTTGCTGTAGTATTTCGGGACCGGTAAATTCTTCGGTACAAGCATCATATTTTTGTAGAGCAGATCAGACTTAAGATTTCGCCCATCCTGATTTGTATGCATGTAGTACATATACTGTTTGATCCATTTCGTATATGATCTGTCCCGGTCTTTCTGGTAGTAGGAAATTTCTCCGGGATTATTTATCAGAGCCTGCTGCAGTTCCGTCGTACTCAGGGGAATTCCAGCGAGCATGGGGATTCTATTTTTCTGCCCGTCAATCATCACCCATTTTTCAAGATCCCGCAGATATACTTCACAAACCACGTGAGCATCATTTGTCTCCTCAAGGTTTTTCTTATGCAGATTCACATACCTGGCGGGCATTCCTAGAGAAAAAAGGGCTCCCCGAATAACAATTGCATACTCTACACAGCGGAAACGTTCTCCCGCTTCTACCTCCCGAAGTATTGTCAAGGGATCCTGTCTGCTCGGCTGATTACTGCTGTGATGCCGCCATAATCCGCTGACCCATGCAGTTATCAAGGCTGCTTTTTCCAGGTCAGTCTCCGCAGCTTCAACGCGCTCCTCTAGTTTATACTCCTCCCGAAGCTGACTGAGATATTCCCCCTCGGGATTGTCAAAGACATAGGGCAGTTTTTCCACAGCTTCGGAACTATCATATTCAAGCTGCATAAGCGGAGAAACAGAGCAGCCGGTAAAGATCACTGCCGTCAGAAGCAGCAGTATCAGTAAATTCGCAGTAATATGCAGCTTTGCAGGCAGCTTTGTACGGAGTCCTGCAGGCAGCTGTGAAGGACTTTTAACCCCCATGAGTAAGCGTCTCCCTTTGGTTTTCTCCGACATAATAGTCAAATGCTGTCAACGGCACTTCACTCAGAAAGCGTGACGGCAGAGAAAAATATCTGGTGTAGGATTGGATATAGGAAGGGAAACTCAAGTAGAGTCCCTCCTTTGCCCGGGTACAGGCTACATAGAAGAGACGACGCTCCTCTTCAAGCTCTTCAAAAAACTTTATGGACCGTGATCCAGGCAGTACTCCATCCAGCATGCTGATTACAAAAACATGGCTCCACTCCAGCCCCTTGGCTGAGTGAATGGTAGAGAGGATGACATAATCCCTGTCTTCCTCCTTTTTTTCGTCCATATATTCATTGGACTGATAGGCATTGCTCGGAGGATCCAAGGCCAGATCTGAGAGAAACTTGTCGATCTCCGTATATTCGCGGGCCAGTACCGCCAGTACATCGAGATCATCAATTCTTTCACGATAATCCGCCTCCAGTGATTTCAGAATGGGCATATAGTACTCTTTCAGAATCATAATTTTATCATAGAGCGCTTTTCCATCATCTTTAAGTTTCTCGAACATCTCTTCAAGGCGTTTCAGTTCCGTAAAAAAAGAGTAGCCCCCAAAAGGAGCTGCTGAAAAAACTCCGCCATTCTGCTGAACCGTCTGAATTATCAGATTCGTTCTGGCCGGCCCGATATCCGGCAGTATCTTCAGTATCCGGTTCCAGGAAACCCCATCCAGAGGATTTACAAGAATTCGGAGGTAGGCCAGCATATCCTTTACCTGACGTCGTTCAATGAACTTCAGTCCCCCATATACAACAAAGGGGATTCCCCTTTTCAGCATCTCCGCCTGTACATAATTTGAGAGGTAGCCCGCCCTGAACAGTACCGCTGTATTCTTATAAGCGGTTCCGTTTTTATTCAGTGCTTCAATTCTGTTACAAATCCAGTCAGCCTCGTCGGTCTGATAAAAAAATCGGTGAAGTTCGGGCAGCCCTTCCCGCTGATCACAGGAAAAGAGCCGCTTTTTATACCCCAGCTGCATAGCATCAATTATTCCATTCGAGAAATCAAGAAGTTTTTGTCGACTTCGATAATTCTCCTCCACCTTAACTACCCGGCAGGGAGCAAAGGTTGTGGGAAAGGAGAGAATATTCTCGTAACGCGCCCCTCTGAAGGCATAAATTGACTGGGCGTCATCCCCCACCACCATTACATTTTTACTTTTCCCCGCCAGAAGTTCTACAATTTTAGCCTGTACAGCATTCGTGTCCTGATATTCATCAACTATGATATGAGTAAAGCGCTGCTGCAGTTTCTGCTGGAACAGGGCATTTTTTTCAAGATGATGGTACAGCAGTTCCAGGAGGTCATCATAATCGTATTGATTATGCGCCCTGTTGTACATCTTGTAGAGCTCTTCAATCTGCTTGATGTCCTTGGTATACTCAATGAGATAATCAAACTCCTTTTCAATTATGTCATCTATGCTCATCCTGCAGGAGCTGGCCTTGGCAATGATTTTGTGAATCTGCTGTGTCTTCGGCACCGCATGACTTCGCCTGCCCTTTTTTAATTTGATCTGATTCTTTATGAGACTTATCACGTCCCTGGAGTCTACGGTATCAAGGATGGTAAAATTCCGTTTAACGCCAATGAGATCACTATAGGTTCTCAGCATTTGATTGGCGAAGGCGTGAAAGGTGCCTCCGTTCACTTTATGTCCCAGCTCCGTATCCTGAAGAAGTGCCGCAGTTCTGTCCAGCATCTCTTTTGATGCCTTACGGGTGAAAGTAAGCAGCAGAATTCGCTTAGGAGGCGTCCCCCGTTCTATCATATATGCAGTCCGATAGCAGATCGTCCTGGTTTTTCCGCTTCCCGCCCCTGCTATGATCATTAAGGGGCCCTCTTTGTGAAGAACGGCCTGCAGCTGGGCTGAGTTCAGCTGTTCGGCATAATCAACGACATGTTTGGAGAGATCAGGAATCGGTATGGAATCCATGGAGGATGCGATTTCAGAACTTATGCTTTTAAAGCGTTCGATTTTTTCCCGGTCAGCGTCCGTCAGTTCCGGAGCAGTATATAAAGAGGGTTTCGGCAGCTGGGCATAGGCGCTCTTCGCAGCTGAGAGGACATTTCCCTCATCGTCAGCATCAGCATGAAAATTACCTGCTTTCCCTGCATCAGGAATAAATGTACTGAGGAACTGATCTATACTCTCCGTGTCTATACTGCTTGTATTCTTTACAGCTCGAGTTTCCTGGTCATCTTTTTTCAATTATTCAATACCCTTCGGGAAGAGGTTCCGGATTTTCTGCGTTCTGTTGATGAAAATAACTCCGGTCTCTATATACTATAACACAAGATTAATCGATTTTGATTCATTTTTCGACCGATTTCAGGAGAGAAAAACACGATTAATCTAATTAGATTGAATTCTGGCACTCATACTATACGGACTGGTATAAAAATACTATAAGCACTGGAAAAATCAAGAATAAAAAGGTATACTACATTTCGGGGAAAATTTGGGGAAAATTTCGGGAACATTGGAGGTTTACACATGAAAGCGTTGCTGATACAGCACGGTGAAAGTGAAGCTGACCTCAGGGGCAGCTTCTCCGCTTCCGGGTATCATGATGGCCTTACGGAAAAAGGACGGGAACAAATTCGGCAGATGGCATATGCCATGAAGGAAGAGTATGGAACGGTCAGTGCAATTTACAGCAGCCCTTTGAAACGGGCAGTAGAGAGTGCTGAGATTATTGCTTCGGTCTTCGACCAGCCCTTCGCCACCGCTGAAGAATTACGTGAAATTCCATTTGGAAATTATGAAGGAAAACTCATTTCATCTTATAAAGATGAAACGAATCGAATTATGCGAAAATGGTTTCTTGAACGGGATGAACGTGTCAGTTTTCCCGGAGGAGAACGCATCAGTTCAGGGGTTGAACGAATTATTTCTTTTATGAGACGGCTGGAGGAATCTGAAAAAAAGGATATCCCTCCTTTTCTTATTATCGGCCATGAGAAGTCGCTGCTTACAGGGATTGCTGCTTTTACCCAGAACATAAGTGGTAAAGATGCTCTGAAATGTAATTTGAAGGCAGGAGACATCATTCCGGTTATCTATTCATCCATCTGGAAAGGGTGGATGTGCGAACATTCTACAATCACTTCTCCCTAGCTGCTTCGAAAATCTCTAGAAAGGGATACCAGGACTTTCAGCGAGAATATCTTATAGGAAAACGAGTTGCGGAGAAGTGCCTGGACTGAGCCGCCGCAACTCGTTTCCCTGCACCTTTTTTCAATTCAGCTTTTTATCACCTGAGCTTTTTCTACAGAAGATTTACACCAGAATTTTCTTACCAGAAAAAAAAATGAAATTAAAAAATATCTTTTTTTGTAACATATGTGACATATCCACTTAAACCTCTCTGCTATCATTAAATTATTAATTATGGAGGGTATTTACATGTCAATGTTTTGTTTTCAATGTCAGGAAGCCGCAAAAAATACAGGATGCACGGTACGTGGTGTATGCGGAAAGACCGATGATACTGCGCGTATGCAGGATTTACTTATTTTTGTGCTTAAGGGTATATCCTGGTTGGATCGTGAAATGAAAGACCCCGGTATGGCTGAAGAGGACCTCGATGCTTTTACGGTGCAGAGCCTTTTCGCTACCATAACCAATGCAAATTTCGATAAAAAAGATTTAGAAAACCGAGTCACCCGGGGACTGGAAATTCGGGATAAACTGAAGCAGAAATTAGCCGCTTCAGGGGAGGATCTTTCTCAGGCTCCCGATGCAGTTATCTGGACACCGAAAAGCCCCGCTGAATATGATATTAAGGCCGCATCAGTCGGAGTTCTCTCTACCAAGGATGAAGATATACGCAGTCTCCGCGAACTGATTACTTACGGGGTTAAGGGAATGGCTGCCTATTATGACCATGCTGAACACCTAGGATATACAAATCGGGAAATTCCTAAATATATATATAAAGCCCTGGCAGCTGCTTTGGATGATTCACTTACTGTTGAAGACCTCACAGCACTCACTCTGGAATGCGGAAAGTTCGGCGTAGAGGCCATGGCACTGCTGGACAAGGCAAATACTACAGCATATGGAAATCCTGAACTTACTGAGGTCAATATCGGTGTCGATAAAAATCCCGCCATTCTGATTTCCGGACATGATCTCAAGGATATGGAGGAACTGCTGCAGCAGACAGAAGGCCAGGGGGTGGATGTTTATACTCACGGAGAAATGCTGCCTGCCAATTATTATCCTGCTTTCAAAAAATATGCTCATTTGAAGGGAAATTACGGCGGTTCCTGGTGGAAACAGAAGGAGGAATTCGAAGCTTTCAATGGCCCAGTTCTTCTGACAACAAACTGTCTTGTTCCGCCACCGGCTTCCTACAAGGATAGAGTATACACTACCGGTACAGTCGGATTTGAGGGCTGTCCACATATCGATGACCGTCGGGAAGGTGAACAGAAGGATTTCTCCGCTATTATTGAACATGCAAAGAAATGTGCCGCTCCTGAACAGCTGGAAGAGGGCTCAATTATCGGCGGCTTTGCCCACGAACAGGTATTTGCCCTGGCGGATAAGGTTGTTGATGCCGTTAAATCCGGTGCTGTGAGAAGATTTTTTGTTATGGCCGGATGTGACGGTCGCATGAAAAGTCGTGACTACTATACTCAGTTTGCCGAACAACTGCCGAAGGATACAATTATTCTTACCGCAGGCTGTGCAAAATACCGCTACAATAAGCTTCCCCTGGGAGACATCAACGGAATCCCCCGGGTTCTTGATGCAGGACAATGTAATGACTCCTACTCTCTGGCTGTAATCGCTATGAAGCTTAAGGAGATTTTTGAACTTGAAGATATTAATGAACTTCCTATCTCCTATAACATTGCCTGGTATGAACAGAAGGCTGTCATCGTCCTGCTGGCTCTGCTCTATCTTGGTGTGAAGGATATTCACCTTGGACCGACACTTCCGGCATTTCTTTCTCCCAATACAGCAAATGTGCTGGTGAATAATTTCGGTATAGCCGGTATTGGCACTGTAAAAGATGATATAGAGCTGCTCATGGGTGCATAAT
>JAIPFQ010000011.1:0-25296 GCA_021736605.1 Spirochaetales bacterium
GGAAAAGAGTTTCGGAGGGGATGCCGGCTTTACGCTGAAGGATTTGCCGGGCCTCTCTGGTCTTGAATGGTATGCGGGCTATTTGGGAAAACGGATTGAGCATTACATCTTCTGGGATTCCGTGGATCCCGGCTTAATAACGGTTAACTCCGTTTCGGACCTCGGAACCGTGCTGATCCACGGGGCGGAGACAGCAATTTCCTATACCTCCCCGTTATGGCCGGCGCTGAAAAGCCGTTTGGTATTTCAGGGCAGCTATACCTTCATGCATACGCGAATGGTAGATGAATCGGATAATCAGCTGCCCTATCATCCTGAACACCAGGGAGATGCTGTACTGCGGCTGGAGCATGAAGGAGGACTCAAACTCCTGGTGAAGGGGAGCTATACCGGCGAACGCTGGACAGATAAAAATAATAGCACTAAATTGGATGATTATTATCTGCTCAATCTTGAGACGGATATACAGATTACTCCTTCCTGGACCTTTGCGGGCAGCCTACGCAATGTATTTGATGCATCATATGAGGATATTTCGGGTTACCCGAAACCCGGCAGGACTTTTACTGCAGCCTTGGAGTATGCCTATGGAGGAAAATAGAAGGATGCAGAGGAAAAAACTTCACTGGGAGACATATAAGCGCAATACTCTTCAGCGGAAACGGCTTCCGGGCTTTGTCTGCAGTTTATTTCTCCTAATCAGCCTCTTCTTCCTGCTGTCCGGATGTTCAACGCCGCTTCCCAATAGCAGCATCACAGGGAATCCTGCTGAAGATGCCGCAAGGTATACACTGCTCAAGGCAGCTCACCCTGATCTGGGGAATAATGCCTATTTTGCGGAGAACAGCAGCTTCTTTCGCGAGAAATTGGACGAGATCGGCTACGAAGCTGTCTCCTACGATGATGCAGAACTGTTTATCTTTCTCTCCTACGGTTTCGGGATGCGAAACTATCAGCAGGAAGTATTTAAGCCTGAGTATAATGATCTTCGGGGCACCACTGAATGGAGGCAGATTAAAGAGAATGAGCAGTTGAGTGCTTTTTTCACTCTCCGCGCCGTTGATGCGAATGACTATCGCTCCTACGGCCTGGAAACAGAATTCTGGTCTATCACCGGACAGCTCCCTCTGGAAGACAGCCGTATAATCGGGTATATTCCTCTCGAGGAGTATCCATTCGAAACCCCCGGCAGCATCCTGAAACGGCTGCTCCCTATTCTGTTAAAAGATGCATGGAGGGATTATGACCAAATGGTCCGCTGAACGCCGTCCGGGTCTCATGGCAGTTACCCTTGCGGCATCTCTGCTTTTTCATGTCATACTCTTTTTTATCCCCATTCCTCAGCCGGAACCCCGGGAGCAGGACCAGCTGGACGATGCCTATTTGTCAACGATACGGCTCATGTATCAGCAGGAATCTGAAGGAACAGCTGAAGAAGGACCCTTGAGCACGGAAGCAGAAGGTGAAATTCCCCTGGATTCTGCGCCTGCTGATGGCTCCGCCGCCGATTCTGCTGCTCCAGTTTTCGGAGAAGGGGAAGCTGAAACAGCAGAATTCCCTGAAATTCCGGTACCCCGTGAATTTTCAGAACCGCCTCGGGAAGCCTTTAAACCAGGGAAAACCGGTGAAGTCGGGGATTCTGACGATATTGCCGACAGTGCAGAGGCAGAAAGAGCAGATACAGCTGGTGATTCAGCGCTTGGTGAAGGTGAAGAACCTGCCGGAGCAGCAGAGGCAGCAGTTTCTGCACCGGAGCTTTCAGAATCTACTGAGCCGCTTAAAATTGCGGAAGTACCTGAAAGACCTGCCTTTACGCAAAGCCCGAGGACGGAAGCTGATCTGCAGCGGATGAGGGAACTCCTGAGTCAAGCCTCGGATAGCGGAACCAGAACCGAAGATATCCCCGATGTGCAGGGATTTCCAAATGAAACGTTCACTGAAATAATCTCTGCTGAACCATTTTTCCCCATGCAGGTAGAACGGCGAACTGATATCCCCAGACTTGATTTTTTTGTTCCTCCTCCAAGTGCTGGCGGAGCAGATGGACAGAGAGAAAGCCTTGAGCAGGTTCTGAAAAGTCAGATCGTGGTTCCGGGAGCTGAAAGAGAAACTCAGGAGGCCTCCACAGCTGAAGTACGTACCGAGAGGCCAAGCGAAGACGCTGCCGAAAAAACTGCCGAAGAAGCTGCGGAACAGACTGCTGCTGAGGATGCTGCGGAGGCTGAGCCTGAAGCTTCTTCCCAGCTTTCATTTCGCTCAGTACTTCCTATGGAAGGATTTTTTCCTGGTGCAGAGGATCAGTCCCAGCAGGAAAATCTCCGGGAAATTCTTCGCTTTCTATCCGTCCCCGCCGACACACCGAAAGAGGAATCTGAGAAAGAAAAAGAAGAAATCAGTGAAGAGGAAGATGTGCCGCAAATTACTGCAGCACCAAGGGAAGAGCGGGATGATATTTCATATGATCAGTTGCTTCAGGCTATTCGCGCAGCTATGGAGGCTCGAAGGACCCAAGAAGATTTGAAAGCTCAGGAAGCCCAGGAAGCCCAGGAAGCCGGCATAAGCCAAGATACTGCTGAAATTATGGAAGAGCGGAAAGTTCCCGAATCTCAGGAAGTTCCTGATGAACAAAAAATTGATCGGACTTCTGATAAAGTAATCGATGCAGAAGAAACTGCTGTAGAAGAAAAAGTTGCTGCTGAAGAAAAAACTGCCGAAGAGGAAACTGCTGAAGAAAAAACTGCTGACTCAAAAGAGAACTTGGAAAAGGAAGCAGTTGAAGCCGAGCCTTCAATAAGAGAGACTGGAAAGGAAATTTCACCTGCAGAAACTCCAGCTGCAGAAAAGGTTCTGGAAGAAGAAAGCAGGGTGACAGAGGGAATGAGGTCTGAGGCTGAGAAACTGGAAGCTGAACCGAAGCTTCAGGATGCAATTGATGAAAAAATGGCTGATGAAATCCCGGAAGAAGCAGAATCAGCTGAAACGGATGATCAGGACGAAGCTATCTTTCCCATGATCTCGTTTGAATCATTGGGACTGCCGAATATAGATCTGCCTGAAGAATCTGTTAAGTCAGTGAAACCAGAATCGGACAGTGGTTTTTCTGTGGAAACTGCAGAAGGCCTGAAACCGAGTACGTCAGCATCAGCACTGAAAACCAAAGAGACTGAAAGCCCGAGATTCATACAAGCAGGAGAGGTGGAAGAGCTGGAAGGCTTGCCCAAGCCTGTATATCCCCAAATTGCCAGGCGAAAAGCTTGGAGCGGATATGTCGTTGTGGAAATTGTTGTCGGCAGCAGCGGACGGGTAGCTCAGATTACTACAATTGACAAATCCGGAAATAATGTTTTTGAGGAAGCGGTACGGGAAGCCGTCAGCAGTTGGTCTTTCAAAGAGCGTAAAGAGCCCTGGAAAACCCGTAAACGTTTTGAATTTACCATGGAAGAGAGCCGGTAGATAATCTATAATAGATATTACAAACCATAAGGAGAAAAGAAATGGTGGACTTCTTTATTAAAGGCGGATTACTGATGTACCCGCTCCTGCTGTTTTCAATTGTTATGATAGCCGTCATCATCTATAAAATCGTGGAATTCTCGCGTCTGCACATCAGCAGAAGATATATCGAGGGTATATTTGATATAGCGGAGGATGAGGGCTATGATATTGCTCTGGACCAGCTGCGAGAAGACTTCTCACCCATATATACCCTGATCTCCCATGTGAAAAGTGCAAAGTCTGATAAGGAATCTGCAGAAAAGCGTATTGAAACTGAAGCTGCGGTGCTTATGGAGCAGACTGAGCGATATCTGCATCTTTTGGAGTTGATCGGCCGCATGTCTCCCATGATCGGTCTTTTCGGAACAGTACTTGGTCTTTCCCAGACCTTCTTTGATGTTTCCCAGGTATCCGCTGTTGTAAATCCGACAGTACTAGCTGGCGGAATTTGGGAGGCTATGATTACCACAATTACTGGTTTGACTATTGGGATACCGGCTCAGATTGCCCACCACTTGTTAAACAAACAGGTAGAGAGCTGGTCTTTCATATCACAGGTATTTACCGAATCCTACCTTGAGGAGCTGGATATTTCGCAGAAAAGATATTCAGCATATCCGAAAAAAGGCTTTTCCCGTACTGCTCAGCCTGAGCTTGATAAAAAGACGCCGGCAGCTCAGCCTCCAGCAGATAAGAAACCTGTGCCTGCCCAAGCTCCTGCTGAAGAGAAGCAAGCGCTTAATGAGAAGAAAACTGCGGAGAAAATGTCCGCACCTGAAGAAAAGTCTGCACCCGAAAAAAAGCCGGTACTTGAGAAAAAGCCGGTACCTGAGAAAAAGCCGGCACCTGAGAAAGCTGAGCATGCCGCTGCTGCGGGATTAGAAAAAACTTCTGAAAAAGCCCCCAATGCTGCTGCCGAGGTATCTGCAGATAGTTCCGCTGCAAAGACATCAGAATCTGCTAAGACAGCAGAAACTGCAAAGACATCAGATACATTTTCTGCAGTGACTGGGACTGGAGGAAAAGGGGAGAAAACTGCTGAATCTAAGGAGAAAACTCAGCCGGCGGTACATGGAGAGCCGAAAGTGTCTAGTTCCGCAGATTCAACAAAAATACAGTTGGGCGGCCAGAGTCTCAGAAAAAGTCCGGAAAAAGCAAAACAAGGACAAGGGGATGCTTCTGAAGGTAAAAGCAGTCTTCATGACAGATTGCGTTCCGGTTTATCCGGCAATGCCTATCTTAACACAATCGTAAAAAACAAGAAGGATGAGCGGAAAGAGCTTAAACAAGAAGATGAACGCCTGAAGGAGAAAAAAGAGGGGCCGAAAAATGCTGAAGAGGAAATTCCTGCGGTTCTAAAGCCTGAAACGGAAATTCCCAAAGTAGATAACACAAAAAAAGAGAACCCTGAAAAGCTGAATGGAAAGGAATTCTCCTCTAAAGTGGAAAGCTCCGTGCAGTCAGCTGCCAAGAAAACCTTTCCCAAAGAGACACCCAAAGAGGCGGTTCCCAAAGAAGCGCTAACCAAGCCTGCACATCCTAAGCCGGATGCACCTAAAGATACATCACCAAAGAAAGAACCTTCCAAGGATGCTGCTGAGATGAAAGGAGCCGGCGAGAAGGAATTACCCCAAGAAGAAGCCTCCACGGAAACTTCAAGCAAGTCGGCAGCTCCGAAGGCGGAAGCATCAAAAGAGTCAGTCTCCAAGGAAGTTTCAAGCTCCAAGGCTGTACCCTACAAACCTGAAGCAGTGGAAAAAGAGACTCCTAAGCCAGTTTCTTCCAAACAGGAAGCTCAAAAAGAAGCAGCACTCAAGGATACAAACAGTAAAGAAAAAGAAGGAGTTGAAAAAGAAAAACCGGAAAAGAAAAAACCGGAAGAGAAAAAAACAGAAGAGAAAAAAACGGGGAAAGGGAGCCCTGTAAAAAGCGACTCCCAAAAACAGGAATCAAGCAAAAAAGAGGATTCAAGCAAGAAAGAGAGTTCAAGTACAAAAGATGATTCAAGCAAGAAAGAGAGTTCAACTAAGAAACTTTACGGCTTCAAAGGGCTTGATCCAAAGGAGAAAAATTCATGAGGCGGTTTTCTGAGAAATATCGGCAAAAAGCAAAACCCGGAGAAATGCTGTTTGCTGATTTGACTCCGCTCATAGATATGATATTTCTGCTTCTCATATTTTTTCTGTTAACCTCCATGGCTGTACGACCTTCAATACCCGTGGATCTCCCGGAATCCGGTCAGGGAGTTTCCAGCACGAATCAGGAAATTATTGTAAGTATAAATACTGAAGGCAATATTTGGGTGGGAGATAAGGAGACAGCTTTTTCAGAACTGAAGGAAGCAATTCAGCGACAGCTGCCGAACAGCAGCGGACTGGTAACGATATCTGCTGATAGGAAGATACCCTATGGAACAATCATTAGGCTTGCTGATATTGCTTCTCAGGCAGGTGCAAAGCAGATAGGATTTATGGTTGAGACGCCGGGGTACTGACACTGCAATGGACATAAACAGCATAATCAAACCGCAGCTGGTGGTTAAAAAAGAAGCCTGTAACACAAATATCCGGCGCATGGTGAAAAAGCAGAAAAGTATCATGTCCATTTCCAGCCCACTTTAAAACCCATCAATCCGTAGAAATTGGGGAAACTCTATCGACAGGAAGGTGTTACCGACATAACCGACATAACTGTCTTTTCTGTTGAAACGGCTCATTTTTTTGCAGATAAGGCTTGGAAAGATATTACCATTGCCTTTCCCCTCAACCTCAGAGAAATTCAAGCGATCAATGAACTTAACTCCGCTATCAAATTAAACCTTATTGGTTGAATCCGCTGAAAGCATTCGATATCTGGATGAATATCTTGCAAATCCTGTATCGGTATTTAGTAAAATAGATACGGGATATCATAGAGCTGGAATTGAGAGCAGCAATAGTTCAGACAATTAACAAAATGTGATCTTATTCCCCTTTCTTGGCCCCTTTCTTGGAGAATTCCGCTGTCAGAGCCCTGAGCATGACGTCTACCGGGGCTTCAAGGCCAGTCCATAGCGTAAATCCTATTGCCCCCTGATACACCAGCATCCCAAGTCCGTCAAGGGCTGTCAGTCCCCTGGATTCAGCTTCCTCTAGAAAGGGAGTGGATGCAGCTGGGATGATGTCACATACAGTCTGCCCGGAACACAGGCTGTCATAGTTGATGTCCGGCTTGGCTGAAATATCGGGAGCAAGCCCGATAGAAGTTGCATTTACAAGAATATCTGTCTCTTCAGGAACAGCGGCACCGGATTTCCACGGGAGAAATTTGGCGCTGGAGGAAGTATTTTTCTGTATATGTGAAACAAGTTCTTTCCCGCGTTCAGCAGTCCGGTTCATAATGGTGATTTGCTCAGCACCAGCTAGTGCGAGTTCCACGGCAATTGCCCGGGCAGCGCCTCCGGCTCCGAGCAGAAGTACCGATTTCCCCTCAGGATCTACTCCTCCATCCTCTCGAAGGGCACGAAGAAAACCTTTACCATCAGTATTCTCACCATGAAGAACTCCCTGCTTATTAACTACTGTATTTACTGCTCCAATGATGGAGGCAGAATCACTTATTGTATCAAGATGTTCCAGCACTGCAAGCTTGTGCGGAATTGTGAGATTAATTCCCCGCATATTAAGGGCTCTGACAGCCTGCATAGCCTCTTTGAGGTCACCAGGCTTTACTTCAATCGTGAGATATCTCCACTGAAGATGGAGTTCTTTGAAAGCGGCCTGCTGAATAACTACCGTAGGATTTTCTGCCGCGGGATAACCGAATACACCGGTCAATTGTTCAAGATACTGTTTTTGCATACTCATTGAAGTCCCCTGAAGTTATGAAGATGTCTTTACAGCACTTATTATACATCGATACTGACAAAATACAAACTCCAACGCTCTTATTTGCTCGAATTCAGCAGCTGAAGTTATCGTGTATCAGCGGAAATGCAGTACAGTAAAATTTGGGATTTCAAACGTTTTACCGGATAAATAGGATACGGAAGATTTCAGCTTTGCTTGCGGGTATTTACAGATCACCTTTGATTTCATATCATTCATTAGGGAGAAGCGTTTTCTGGATATTTTCAGCTCATAAAATTGAAAATTCAGACAGGGATGGAATTCAGACAGGGATGGAATTCAGACAAAAATAGGGAAAGGAGAAAAACAGGTGATGGAAAAACGTTTAGGATTCATAGGCATCATTATCGAAAACAGAAAGGAAAATGCCCAGAAAGTAAATACCCTTTTATCAGAATTTGGAGATGATATCCTTAGTCGCACCGGGGTTCCGTACAAGGAAAAAGATGTATCAGTTATTACCCTCATTGTAGATACAAACTCTGATACAATCGGCAGCCTAACCGGAAAACTCGGAAGTATTCCGGGGGTTTCAGTGAAATCAAACCTCTGCAAGAAATAGTACAAGTATTTGTATTTGCAGTACTATGAAAAGAGCTGATCGATCTCCTTTTTGTAGAGTTCCTGGATTTTATGCCGTTTAATCTCCTGTTTTGCTGAAAGCTCTTTGCCGATTTCAAAACTCCATGGGAGAAGCTTAAAGCGATATATGTGCTCAAAGCTTTTAAAGCCATTCTTACTGCTGATCAGTTCATTCACTTCGTAATTTATCAGTTCTTTCACTTCCGTGATGTCCAGCAGGTCATGGCGTGACATATAGGGTATCCCGTTATTCTTAACATACAGTTCCAGCTGTTTTGAGTCAGGAACAATCAGGGCTGCCAAATATTTTTTATCCTGCCCCAATACTACTGCCTGCTCAATGTATTCTGATTCCCTCAGTTTCATCTCAATAGGAACAGGTTCGATATTCTCGCCGCCGGAAAGCACAATGGTATCCTTCACCCGACCGCGGATGGAATACTCTCCCTTATGGGTCCACATACCTAAATCGCCGGTTTTGAGCCACCCATCGCTGGTGATTATTTTTTTAGTGAGATCATCACGTTTATAATATCCCTTCATAACCTGCGGTCCTCTCGCCAGGATCTGTCCTTTTACACCAGGCTTAACCGGTTTGCCATTTTCATCAATGATTTTTATTTCTGTTCCTGGATAAGGGGACACGGTGGATGGAACCTGTCGATTCATAAAACGTATCCCGATTACCGGTGCGGTTTCAGTGAGTCCATAGCCATCAAGAAGAGTAAGACCGATAGCCTGGAAAAAATTATCAACGGATTGAGAGAGAGACCCGCCCCCTGATACCCCGGCCTTGAATTTGGTTCCAAATTTTTTCTTGATAGTCCCGAATACCAGATGATCTCCAAGAGCTTTAAGCGGTGAAAGTATAAGATAGGGGATTATCGCGACGATAAAATCAAGCAGGTATATGCGTCGGCGGAACTGGGGCATCTCATTTCTCAGCATGTGCTTCAGATTCGCATGACGCGATCCGACCCAGACAAAAAAGTGGAAAAGCCCCTGAGAGATGCTGCTTTTCCCCTTCACATTTCTGTAGACTCCTGCTTTAACTGATTCCCAGATTCTGGGCACAGAACCCATCCAAGCCGGATTAATTTTTACAAAATCCTGAAGCATGATTTTTCCGATAGGTTTTGAGTAGGCAATGGTTGAGGCCTTACCTATGATAATATACTGCAGAATCCGTTCAAAGGAGTGCCAGACCGGCAGGACTGAAAGCCATCGGTCTCCTGGGCTTACATCAACAACTTGATCTATGGTATTTACCTGGTGGAGAAAATTCATATGCGTCAGCATTACTCCCTTAGGTTCCCCGGTAGTGCCGGATGTGAAGATAATAGTGGCAATTTCATCCTCAGTTCCCTTTTCAATATCATTTTCCACAGCTCGGAGGGTATTTGCATGGGCCTTTTTGCCAGTTTCCAGCAGTTCCTGAAAGGTTAAAATGGTGCAGTTGTCCGATTTTTCCTCTTTTTCTGTTTTTTCGGTATTGTTTGTCTTTGTGGTATTTTTTTTATCTTTTTCGCTGCTTTTCTGCTGATTCTGCTCTGGTGTATAATTGGGGTCCATAACTATCAAGTATTTCAAATCCGGAAGAGCGCTCTTCAGTGCCTGAACTTTTTTCAGCTGATCTTCATTTTCCACCAGGCAGTGTCGGCATCCCGAAAATCCGAGGATATATTCCAGTTCATAAGGCATTGCATCCCTGCCCCGGGGGACATCTGCTGCTCCAAGAGAGAGGACAGCAAGGTCTGAGATCAGCCATTCTCGACGATTATCAGAGATAAGACCTATGTGGTCTCCCCGTTTAATTCCTATACCCTTGAGCCCGGCTGCGAAGGCTGTTACTTCATTATAGAATTCTTCGTACGTAGTGGGATGGTACTGTCCTTTATTATCCTTCCAGAGCTGAACTTCAGTTTTCCCATATTCACTGCGGATTTGCTGCAGCATTTGCGGTATTGTCTTGTACATAGATTGTCTCCTATAGAAGTCAGCCCTAGCCTGAAGCTTTCCCCTGACTTGTTTCTCGTGATTCCCTTTCCCCGTGCAGATTTCAGCAGCTGCCAGGAAATCTGCAGCTGCCATGGAAGGTGCTATGGAAGGTGCCATGACAGTTATAACCATTTTTATTAACTGCTAATTCAATATACAATATTTTATTATAACAAACAATCAAAAAGTGTCAAAAAAAAGAAAAAAATCCTTATTCTCGTCTTATCATTATTTAACCCTGTATGAGGGGAATGATTTGCTTGCCTGATTATGAGCCTGAAACCTTGATAGTAAAGAAAATGTGTAATAAGGATGAGCACATAGCCTTTTCTTACCATGAACAGCACCTGTTTGTATGGTATAATACCTGTATGCAGTAAAACAGCTGCATTCTGGGCTTAGTGTGTTAAACATGATTTTCTGATACATGAAGCATACAGAAATTAAGAATTCAGAATATGATCAATTGTCAGTAGGAGGGTTCATATGTCTTTATCATTAAAAGAAATAGCTAAAATGATAGATCATTCGCTGCTTAAACCTCAGTTAACACGAGAGGAAGTAAGAGAAGGATGCTGTCTTGCAGCAGAATACGGAACAGCAGCAGTCTGCTGCCGACCGTCGGATATCAAATTATGCCGTGAAGTCCTGAAGGGAAGCGGGGTAAAAACAGCAGCTGTAATAGGCTTTCCCCATGGTTCGAATACTACTGAATCTAAGGTCTATGAAGTTGGAGATGCGATTTCTCTGGGAGCAGAGGAGCTTGATATGGTTCTCAATATAGGGAGGCTGATTTCGGGGGATACGGAGTATGTGAAAAAAGATATTCAAGCGGTAACTGCATCTGCGCATCCCCATGGAGTTCCGGTTAAGGTTATCTTCGAGAACTGTTATCTGCGGGATGAAGATAAGATTTCAGCCTGTGAAATCTGCTCGATAGCGGGGGCTGATTTTGTAAAGACATCAACAGGATTCGGTCCCGGTGGTTCAACGCTGGAAGATTTACGATTGATGCGCTCGCACTGCCCATCTTCAGTTAAAATAAAAGCCGCCGGCGGAATTCGGACCTTAGATGCCCTGCTGGCAGCCAAAGAAGCTGGAGCTGTACGTATAGGAGCTACAGCCACTGCCGCAATGCTTGATGAGGCTGAGGAGCGTATCAGCAGGGGAGAACTCTAAGAAATTCTCCACATATTTTTATAGAAAAATTTATTAATAATCTTTATAAAATTCATGTATCCTTCTTTGGATGGCTGAAAGCGGCATCTAGGAATAATACTTTTTTTATGCTATCTTTTTCCAAAGTCTGAGTGAAAAAATGAGTCTATACTATATTGGAAGCGACAAAATTGGAAAAGACAAAAAAAATACAGAGCTATACAAAACCCCTCACATATATTCTCGTAAAACCCGCAGGACCTGACTGCAATCTTGCTTGTGACTACTGTTTTTATTACAGGAAACAGGAAGACTTTGAAGGC
Organism: Spirochaetales bacterium; assembly: GCA_021736605.1. GTDB lineage: Bacteria > Spirochaetota > Spirochaetia > PWKH01 > PWKH01 > JAIPFS01. Next base: position 11,444 of record JAIPFQ010000011.1, read on the forward strand.
AGCAGACATAGAATGTCTCCGGAGATTCAGGAAAATATGATTCGTCAAGCCATGGAGCAGTCAGGGCGATCCATGGGCTTCGGCTGGCAGGGCGGAGAACCGACTCTAATGGGGCTGGATTTTTACAAACGTTCCATAGAGCTCCAGCAGCATTTTGGAGAGAAATTCAGCAGCAGTACACGGGGAGGGGGGAAATTAGTATCAAACGGTCTGCAGACCAACGGGATTCTCCTGAACACCCAATGGAGTGAATTCCTCAGGGATAATCATTTTCTTGTGGGGCTTTCTATTGATGGGCCGGAGCATGTGCATAATGCCTATCGGAAGTTTCCTTCCTCAAAAGGGTCCCATGCAATTGTTGAAGAAAAGGCTCGTATGCTTCTGCAAACGGGTGTTGAAGTGAATGCCCTTTCGGTTCTGAACGATTATTCTGTCAAATTTCCAGATGAGACTTATCAGTACTTGAAAGAACTGGGATTTACTTATATGCAGTTTATCCCTGTGGTGGAAACAAATCCGCTTAATCCCAAGGAGGCAGCTCCATTTTCCGTTACTCCGGAAGCTTACGGCGACTATCTGTGCCGTCTCTTTGATTTGTGGAAAGCAGATTTTTCAGATGGTCTCCCCACTACTTCAGTCCGCCTTTTTGATTCCCTTGTACAACGGTATATGGGGATGCCCTCAGCGGACTGTGTAACGCAGAAAGAGTGTGGAGGATATGTTGTAGTTGAGCATACGGGAGATGTCTACTCCTGCGATTTTTTTGTGGAGGATGCATGGCATCTCGGAAATATTGAAGATAAAAGTCTTATTGATATGCTCAACTCAAAACGGCAGAAACTCTTCGGTGAAATGAAAAAAAAGCTCCCTGAAAAATGCATTATCTGTCCTTGGCTTCAGCTGTGCCGAGGAGGCTGTACAAAAGACCGCTTGAGAGATCCGTCGGATAAGAAACTGAATCATTTCTGCGGAGCGTATAAAAAGTTTTATTCTTATGCGGATAAAGACTTGCGGACTATAGCAGCTGCCGTAATTCAATATCGGAGGAATCAGCAGAATCCGAGAAATGCATAGAATTTTCTCTTATACTTGCCCTTTACTTGGGTTCTTACTATTTTTTAAGGTATATATCACTTTTTTTAACAGGGGGATACCATGAGAAAAGCGTATGTGTTTTTGTTACTGATGCTGATTGTGCCGTTTGCTCTTTCTGCATCCGGAGGACAGGAAGCAGAAGCTGAAGTTTCAGCTGACGGAGTAAAGCAGTACAATGATAAAGATATGACCGTATCTTGGAGTGTAGATGGCGAAACGGCTGAATTTACCCTGGAAGCGCCTACAACAGGATGGGTCTCAATCGGTTTCAACCCTTCCAGGGCTATGAAGGGTGCTCAGTTTATTATCGGGTATGTCGAAAATGGTACTGTTTTTGTACGTGATGATTACGGTACGGGTTTATTCAAGCATGATGCAGATACAAATATCGGCGGTGCGGATGATCTCAGTAATGTATCCGGCGAAGAGACGGAGGGAAAAACTCGAATCAGCTTCTTATTCCCGCTTGTTTCAGGGGATGAGTATGATGCTGATCTCATTGAGGGAGAATCATTCAAGCTGCTTCTTGCGTACGGACCTGACGGATCGGATAATTACAGTTCTAAACATAGCGCCAGGGCATCAGCTGAACTGCAGCTTTAAAAGCTTAAAAAATCCATAATAAAGCGTGAAAAAGCTTGAAATAGCGTGAAATAGCTGGAAAAGCTTGAAATATCTGGAAAAGCAGCAGAAAAGCACTGCAATAAGGGTCGCAATTTTTCAACATAAAACTCATCAGGTAAAACTGTAACTTATATCAGGTAAATTTGTTTAAACCGTGATATGATACTGAAATAAGGAAAAAAAAATAAAGATGAAGTACAGAGGAATTGTGATCTTCCTTTTTCTGCTGCTTTCTGTACAGGTTATGCATGTATCAGCCGCTGAAAGTCCTGACTACATAATAAGTAAGATCAAGTTTGATATAACAGGAAAAACTCTTGAACTCGTGCTCAGAAATGAGCTGGATATAAAGCCGAAGGCTGAGCGCTTCAGTTCTGAAGAAGCTATGGCTGAAAGGCTGCAGGAGGGTAAGCAGAAACTCTTCAACCGCAGAATATTCAAGAGTGTTGATGTCTCCTATGAGCTGATAGACAGGGATGAGCAGGCAAACTATTACGAAGTAACTTACATTATAGAGGATGCTTTTTCCATCCTCCCTCTGCCCTTTGCAAAGTACGATTCGAACTACGGTGTCCGCGGAGGAGTAAAATATTATGACAGGAATTTTTACGGGACCCTGGTGGATGCGTATTTTGTCGGATTTGCTGAACAAATAAATAATTCCTGGGATGATCTGGAGTATACAGCTGAAATGCATTTGGATGATATTCATCTCTGGCAGAGCCGAGTTGATCTTTCTGCATCCCTTACCATAGAACAGTATGGTGATCTTTTTCAGAACGGAGAATTTACTAGTAAGCTCGATTGGAAGGATATCGGTTTATTAGGTACAAATACGCGAATCCAGTCATCTCTTTCCATGGAACAGAAAGAAGATAATGATCTCTATGTTTGGGGAAACGGAGTGGGGCGCTTGAATTTCAGTATGCTGGACCTGCGTCTATTCAAACACAGTTTAGGTGTAACGCTGGATGCTGAGGCCAGTCAGTCAGATGATATCAGCTGGGAAAACCCTGATCTGAGTTTCAGCGGAGGCCTCATCTGGGGAGGATCCAGGATATTCAATCATCCATTCTCCACAACCCTGGGCTACGGTTTTGACTATGATACTGAATTGGAGATTTCGAGTGGACATACAGCACGTTTTGGTGTCCGAACGGATTTTCAGCTCCCCTTCTCCCTGCAGCATACCCTGGCTTCTGAGACAATTCTCGGGGATACCGAATTTCTCCTGAATGATCCGAGACAGGAGATACGGAGCAGCCTCAAGGGAGGATCAATTAACTGGGTGGAAAATTTCCGAAAAGGCTATTCCCTGAAAATCGAAAACTCACTGCTGTATCACTATGATTTTGAGAATTTTGAAGAAAGTCTGGAAAAAAATCTAGCCGATATATCCCGTTTAAGTTTTACTGCCTTCATTCCCCTGGGAAGTTTTATCAACATCGGAACTCATGGGACCGGCTTCTTTTCCTACTATTCAGATGAACTTTACTATCCTGGTACAACGGAAAGTGCTAGTGAGCACATGCCTGCTGCTGATATGCGAGGGATCCTCAATAATTCATTTCCTTCTTATTCCGGAAAATGGGGAGGGGTGATCAATGCAAACCTCACGGTAAAGACAATAGATATTGATGGGTTTGCAGAATTTTTAATTTCACCTTTTGTGGATATGGGTTTTTTCCATGCCGGCGGAGATACAGATCTCACGGCTTACGATGAATATTACTCCGGCGGAGTTGAAGCATACCTCATTTTTGATAAATTCAGGAGCTATCCATTTGTAGCATCCCTGGGAATAGATTTGCAGGATGGGTATGAGTATTATCAAAATGAGAGGGAACTGATGGATATTGAATACGAGATATCCCTTTCCTTGTCCATGATGTACTGAGCCATGATGATTGATCGGGAGATGTCCTGATCGGGAGATGTCCTGATTGAGGTATTGTTACGTCCCTGAAATCCTGAAGCCCTGAAACCCTACCTAAGCCCTGAAACCCTAAGCCCTGAAGTTCAGTCAAGCTCCTCCAAAATCCGTGTTTCAAACCACTGGTGAACTGCTTTCATGCGATTCTGTATTGATGCAATGAGATCGATGGAAAAACCGAGGATGGAAATCTCTGTGGTGTCCTGCTGTAAAGCTTGAGCAGCGGTATACGTAATTATGCCGTTTTCTACTGGAATAACCGATATATTCATGATGAGCTCATGATCATCAATAGCTTTGAATAATCCGAACACACGAAAAGCTGTCAGGTTTATAACTTTCAGATAGATTTCCTCTTTACTGGTGACGAACTCATAGCTGAAGTAATTGCCTCCGAAGGAGGTATCCTTTTGATATACAAAATCTTTCTGATAATCAGGGATACTGCTGACCGTCGGATCTTCAATAGTATCTTTATCATCAAGATTATTGATGTGGTAGGATTCTTTGATCAGCAGATGCGACTCATTCCCTCGCCGCTGGGAAATATAGGTGATTCCCTCCTGTGTCGAGATAGAACGCAGGGTATTGAAACTAGTTAAGAGGATTGAAGCCCTTTCTTGCTCTCCTGCTCCTTCAGGGTAGGGAATAAAATGGAGGCTTTCTATATTCAGATTGTGTGAAGGATCTTTTATTGTGACAGCATTATCAAGCAGGGTATTTTCTGGGACGTAGAGTAATTCGCTGTTTCGGCTTGAGTCGTTGAATAGGAATTCTCCTTTCTGAATGGTTTCCTTAAGCGCATCGTCCATGCTGGGGAAGTATGTATCCAGGGGCTGCAAATGTTCTTGAGCTGAAAGGGGCAGCACGGTGAAAAAAAATATTCCCAAGAAACAAGTAAAATTTTTAAAAGCTGATATCATTACTATTTCCTCATTTGCTCTTAGCTGTTCATTTGAAGTCAACAGATGAAACCTCATCTTTTTAGAATATAGCACAATTCAGCAGCTTGTAAAATATAATGAATATCCACTGGCACAATATGGCAATTCTCTCTATAATCTTTCAGAATGACAGGTAGACAATTTTTAGCCATAGTGGAAATACAGACAAAAATAATCAGCTTATCGACATTTCTTATGGGGACTCTGTATGCAGTCATAAGCCATGGGACTTTTTCATGGGCAGTATTTGCCGTCACCGCAGGAGCTGTTTTATGTGTAGATATGGGAACAACAGGCTTCAACACCTATTTTGACCATAAAATCGGTACGGATAAGGCTGATTATACGGTTGAAAAAGTTAAAGTCCTTGTTCATGAAGATGTTGATCCGAAGTCTGCTCTGTTTGTTTCATTGATATTATTTGCCATCGCTTCTGTCTTAGGTCTGATACTGGCGGCACTGACAAGCTGGTATCTGATTATCGTCGGCGGAGCCAGTTTTGCTGCAGGTTACTTGTATACCGGTGGTCCCTTTCCCATATCTCGAACTCCTCTGGGAGAACTGTTTGCCGGGGGATTTTTAGGAACTGTGCTGTTCATGATCTCGTATTTTGTTCAGGAGGATGCAGTCAGCTGGAATGCTTTCTTTGCTTCTCTGCCGGTCTCTCTGTTCATAGCTTCAATTCTGACGGTAAATAATACCTGTGATATCAAGGGTGACCGGCTTGTCGGGAGGAAAACGCTATCCATACTGCTGGGTGAAAGACTGAGCCGGATACTCATTTTTTGTGAATTGACAGCTGCTTATGCAGCTGCTCTGCTGCTGGCGGGTATCGGTATTTTCCCCGAGGCAGTTATACCATTTCTTGGAGCAGCTTTTTTATTCAGCATTCCGGAATTGCTGCGCATGCATAAGCGGGGATACAGCCTGGAGACAAAAGAAGCTTCCATGGGAAGTATAGCTAAACTATTTCTGTTGTTTACCGGGGCAATACTGCTTGGAGAATTAATTCAACTAATATATTTCAGCTTATGATGGGGCCTCGAAGATTATGACTGCAAAACTTGTACTGTTTTTTTCCAGCACCATAGGAAGTATTGCGCTGGGATATCTAATAAAGGTAATATCAGCACGCAGTAAAAATGCAAGCGGAAAAAAACTGCCTGCATGGTCAAAATTCATGAAGATTTTTGCCCTTGCTGTTATCGGACCACTGCCGATGATAAATTCCTTCTGGACGCTGCAGCTGAATGACCCGGAACTATTCCTGCTGCCGCTGTTCGGTATAGCGTATTCTCTGGTTGCCATGAGCATTGCAGCAAAGGCTGCAGAGAAATTTGCCTATACCCGAAGTCATGCTGCTGCTTTCTTTGTATCCGTTTCCTTTACGAATTTCGGCTCCTTCGGCGGTTTGGCGGCACTGCTCATATTCGGAAAAATTGGTTTTGCCTTGGTGATGATGGCGAATTCCCTCATACCAATTGTAAACTACGGATACGGCTATATCATATCAAATAATATTGCTAAAGGGCGGGGGAAACCATTTCTAGTCTCCTGGAAAAATCTGATAGAAGTTCCCATTGTGTTTATTCCCGTCGTATCAATTCTTATCGGATTTCTCTTCAAACTCCTTGAAATACCCCATTATCCTGCAGTTGATCAGATCAGCAATATATTTGTACCGGCGCAGTCTGCAGCTATTGGATTTGCCCTGGGATTATCTTTGAAAATCAGTGCTGTAGGGAAGCATGTAAAGGATATCTTTCGTATCGGCATCATCAAATATGTTCTGCTGCCTATTATTATGACGGCACTGCTCCTTCTGACAGGCATGCAGCATATTATGCAGGGAATTCCCTTAAAAGTAGTGATTATCATGATGTATATGCCTGTTGCTTTTAATTCGCTGATACCGCCGGTGCTGTATAATTTTGACTTGGACATGGTGAATTCAGCTTGGCTGCTTACATCTTTGGGTGTTTTTATAAGTTTTCCATTGTTTATCCTGCTGTTTTAGGCAGATCTTTACATCATAGTATACCTTTTTGAGTCTTGTGACGTGTAAAGTATAATGCTCGGAAGCACTTTACGACTGAAAAAGAGTAATTACAAACATAGATGTATAAAAAACTGACACACTGCAACGAAATACAACAAAATAACGAATTATTTTGACTAATACTGCGTAGCATTCTATAATGATATTTGTTAGAATTTTCTAATGAAAATTTATGATGTATAAGGAGATCGACATGAAAAAATTTGGTTTGATTGCTTTTATCATGGTCATCGCTTCGGGCATGCTTTTTGCTCAAGGCGCTCAGGAAGCAGCACCTGCAGCTGAAGATGAACCCTTCAAGGTTGCCTTTGTGTATATTGGCCCTCCCGGAGACCTGGGCTGGACGTATATGCATGATTTGGGCCGAAAAGAGGTGGAAGAAGCCTACGGTGATGATGTGGAGATAAAATATATCGAAAGTGTTGAAGAGGGACCTGACAGTGCACGTATCATGCGACAGTACGCAATGCAGGGCTACGATGCCATATTTGCAACTTCCTTCGGCTACATGGACTATATGTATGAAGTCGCTCAGGACTTTCCAGATGTTTATTTTGAGCATTGTTCCGGATTCAAGACAGCAGATAATATGGCAACATATTTCGGGCGCATGTACCAGCCTCGTTATTTATCAGGACTTGTTGCCGGTTCTATGACCGAGACAAATTTGATCGGTTACGTAGCGGCTTTCCCCATTCCGGAAGTAATCCGTGGAATAAATTCTTTCACATTGGGAGTTCGTGAGGTGAATCCAGATGCTGAAGTACGTGTAGTCTGGACAAACACCTGGTATGACCCCGTTAAGGAACGTGAAGCAGCTATAGCACTGCTGGATGCCGGTGCCGACATTATGGCACAGCACCAGGATACAACGGAACCTCCAAAAGCAGCAGAAGAAAGAGGTGAGCTGAGTGTCGGCTATGATGCTGATATGCGAAAGTTTGTTGGTGATTCAGTACTTGTTTCTCCTGTTTGGAACTGGGGTCCATATTATGTTGAAACCATTGGTAAGATGATGGACGGAACTTGGGAAACTCACCAGTTCTGGGGCGGACTTAAAGAGAATACGGTGAAACTCTCTGAATTAAGTCCTCTGGTTCCTGAAGATGTTAGAGCTATGGTTGATAAACAGCGTGAAGAAATCATTAATGGTGAATGGGATGTCTTTGATGGTCCCATATACGGCCAGGATGGTGAAGTAATGGTTCCTGAAGGTGAAACCCTGTCTGATGGTGACAAGCTTGGAATGGAATTCTTTGTGGAAGGCGTTGTTGGAAAAATTAACTAGCTGAAACTATCTTCAGCTGATTGAGTTGTATAAATAATGCAGGATCCAGGATCCTGTATTCTGCTTAGAAAATGAAAGGGGCGTATAGCCTTAATCTATACGCCCTTGTTTTACATATATTACTAATGTGTCTTAATCATAAAACCTGATTAGTAATTATTCTCAGAAAATGAAAATGGGATACTGCCTAAAATGAAAGAAAACACGCCTGTCCTTCGTATGGAAGGAATTACGAAACGGTTTCCGGGAGTCACAGCTAACGATAACATTGATTTAGAGCTATATCCCGGGGAAGTGCTTGCCCTTCTTGGAGAAAACGGGGCTGGTAAAAGTTCCCTGATGAATGTACTTGCCGGTCTGTATTTCCCTGATGAAGGAAAAATCACTGTACATGGGAAAAAAGTCGACATTCGCAGTCCTCAGGACTCCATGACTCTGGGCATTGGAATGATTCATCAGGAGTTCATGCTTGTCGGCAATATGACCGTAGCTGAAAACATCATTCTTGGAATGAAGGATTTACCTCTTTTCCCTCCTATGGCGGAAGTAAAGAAGCGAATCAGGGAGCTTTCCGACCGGTATAAGCTGAAAGTTGACCCGAACAGTTATATACAGAATCTTGGTGTGGGTGAACAGCAGCGGGTGGAAATACTTAAGCTTGTTTACCGGGGAGCTGAAATTCTTATCCTCGATGAACCTACAGCGGTATTAACTCCGGAAGAAGCGAGGGATTTGAACCGAATAATAAAAACCATGCTGGATGAGGGGAAATCTGCGGTGTTCATAACTCATAAAATGGATGAAGTTATGGAATTTTCTCACCGGGTGCAGATTCTCCGAAGAGGGAAAAGTGTTTCAGTCTGCAGTACCAAGGAAGTTTCCAAGAAGGATCTTGCCAGGATGATGGTAGGGCGGGAGATTCTTTTTGATTTGACAAAGTCAGCCTTCTCACCGGGAAAAGAACGTGTACGGATGGATAAAGTTACCGTAGAGGATGAAACTGGTCGAAAACTTCTTAAGGATGTGAGTATCAATATCCGCAGCGGAGAAATTCTGGGTATCGCCGGGGTGGCAGGTAATGGACAGCAGGAATTGGCTGAAGCCCTGACGGGACTGCAGAATATCAGCTCAGGAACTGTCACGATAGATGGGATGAATATGACTCGCAAAAAACCTATTCAGCTGATAAAAGCTGGTGTGAGCCATATACCTGCAGACCGGGGGGCTATGGGGATAGTCGGAGATATGAGTGTGTCCAGCAATCTTGCCATGAAAAAGTATCGGGATGATCCTCTCAGCCATAGAGGAGTTCTTCATCTTTCGCGATTTTTTCAGTTTGCAAAAAAGATGATACAGTTCTTCAGCATCTCTACTCCAGGGCCGGGAACCATGGTTAAATTTCTTTCTGGAGGAAATATTCAGAAAACTATACTTGCCAGGGAGATTGATGCCTGCAGGGGAATACTTGTGGCAGTGTATCCATCCAGGGGTTTGGATGTGGGAGCCATAGAGGCTGTAAGGAAACAAATCATAGAGCAGCGGGAAAAGGGGAGTGCAGTGCTTCTGGTTTCGGAGGAACTTGATGAACTGATCTCCGTCGCTGACACCATTGCTGTAATGTCTGAAGGAGAAATTATGGGGATAGTCAGTACGAAGGATGCCGATATCGAGGAAATCGGCATGATGATGGCAGGCGAAGTAAGGAGTGAGGCATGAGACTTGTACTGGAAAAACGGGAAGCCCATTCCTATAAAATGACTGTTCTTGTCCCAATTATTTCGGTGGGAGTTTCATTATTGATCGGTGCTTTCGTGCTCCTCTTCTCTCATGTAAATCCCCTGGCAACCTATGTCTATATGTTTATCGGCGCCTTCGGCAGCTGGAGTGCTTTTACGGAAACATTAGTTAAAGCTATTCCCCTCATGCTTACTGGTTTAGGCGTATCCGTTGCGTTCAGGCTGCGGTTCTGGAACATAGGTGCCGAGGGTCAGTATGTCTGGGGAGCGATCGGTACTGCCTGGGTTATGCTCTACTGGAATTTTATTCCTAATCCCATGCTGCTGCCTGTGGGACTGCTTATCGGCATGGCTGCCGGAGCCGGCTGGGCGGGAATTCCAGCTGTGCTGAAAGCGGTTTGGAAGGTTGATGAGACCTTAACAACCCTGATGCTGAATTATGTGGCAATACTCTTTGCAGAATTTCTCTATTACGGACCCTGGAGAGACCCTGAAGGTTATGGCTTTCCCGGCACGAAGCCTTTTCCTGAGGAGGCTTGGCTGCCTCGTTTTTCCGGAAGGGCTCATTGGGGGCTGCTCCTTGCTGTCGTTGCCGCAGTTATTCTCTGGTTTGTCCTTTCACGAACAAAATGGGGATTTGAGATCCAGATGATAGGAAAAAGCCCGAAGGCAGCCCGCTGTCAGGGAGTTAACATAAAACGGAATATTATTTTGGTAATTATGCTCTCCGGAGCTCTCAGCGGTCTCGCCGGCTTTGCCGAAGTAGCTGCTGTTTCTCACAGACTGCAGAAGGGGATAGCCACCGGATACGGCTATACAGCGATAATCATTGCTTGGATGTCCCAGTTGAATCCGATTGCAGCACTCTTTGTAGCCCTGCTGATGGCGGGACTGCTGGTGGGAGGGGATCAGATCCAGATGATGATGGGACTTCCGGCTGCAATGGGAGTTGTTCTTCAGGGACTTCTTCTCTTTCCGCTGCTGGCTGGGTCAATATTTACTGACTATCATCTTCGGATAATCAGAAATAAGGGAGGAGATGCATAATGGAATTGATTACAACCCTGCTTATCGTTACACTCCGTGCGGGAACATCTCTGCTGTATGCCACCATTGGTGAAATATATACCGAGCGTTCAGGTATTCTGAATCTTGGTGTTGAGGGAATGATGATGCTCGGGGCTGTTACCGCCTTCAGCGTTGTATACGCCACGGGTAATCTTATTCTAGGCTTGATAATGGCTATGCTTGTATCCGGTTTAATGGCTCTGGTTCATGCCTTTCTTTCCATTACCATGCGTGCTAATCAGGTTGTCAGCGGGCTGAGCGTAACCCTTTTTGGAACTGGCCTTGCCAGCTACCTCGGTCAGCGGCTCGGGCCCGAATCTAATGGATTCAGCCTTTCTGGAATGAGTGCAGAGAAGTTTACCGCCATCACAATTCCCGGACTTTCTGAAGTACCAATTCTATCAGCTTTTCTCAATCAGGATATAATTACCTACTTACTCTATCTGATAGTTCCGATCAGCTGGTACTTTCTCTACAGGACAAAACATGGGCTGACCCTGCGCGCTGTGGGAGAGAATCCCAAGACCGCCTCCGCAATGGGGAGCAATGTAAGTAAAATTCGTTATATCTATACTCTAGTCGGCGGTATGCTGGTAGGATTAGGAGGAGCTCATCTTACATTAGCCTATACCCCGGGCTGGGCAGAAAATATCACCGGCGGTCGCGGCTGGATTGTCATAGCACTGGTAATCTTTTCCGGCTGGAATCCTTCCCGTGCAGTCTTTGGAGCAATTTTATTCGGCGGAATCAATGCGGTACAGTTCAGACTTCAGGCGGCGGGAACGAATATCCCCGCATCATTCCTCAATATGGCTCCTTATCTGGCAACTGTTGTTGTGCTTGCTGTAATGACTATTTTAAGCAGAAAGAAACGGGGCAAATTTGCTTCACCCTCTGCTTTGGGAAGCTCTTTCTCCATTGAGGATAAGTAGGAATTGGGATTTCTGCTGATGCTTACGTAGAGCATTACGCTTATCTAGGTAAGTGCTGAAGTAAAAAATAAATCGCATAATGCATAATGTTCAGCAGCGTTTTGCTATAATTGCAGCTCCTTCGAAGAAGCTTGAGCACCCGATCCAGAGCATGCTTAGGGAGCTTTTATGGATTCAGGACATGAATTGGCCGGCCTGCCTGGTATGCTGTAATGTTTCTGACGGCAATTTCCATGAGCCGCTTCCTTGCTTCCCGGGCAGCCCAGGCATTATGCGGAGTGATGCAGCAGTTTTTTGCCTTAAGCAAAGGATTATCAGCTTCCGGGGGCTCCTTGCTCAGCACGTCCAGTCCTGCACCGGCAATTTTTTCAGCATTCAAAGCCGCAGCCAGGGCATGCTCATCAATCAGCTTTCCGCGGGCTGTATTAATGATAAACGCTGACTTCTTCATGAGATCCAAAGAAGCACTGCTGATAATATGTTCAGTCTCCTTTGAAAGCGGACAATGGAGGCTGATGACATCGGAGGAAGTGAATAACTCCTCCTTGCTGACCCATGAAAACTTCTGAATTCCCGATACAGCTTTAGGCCTGGGAGAGTACGCCTGAATCTCCATCCCCATGGCTTCAGCAATTCCTGCTGTCTGCTGTCCTATTGATCCCATACCGATTATTCCCATCTTTTTACTGAACAGCTCAATCAGGGGGTAGTTCCAGAAGCAGACATCCTCTGAAAGCTCCCATTCCCCCCTTTTAACAGCATCATCATGATCCTTGATGTGCTGTGTAAGATGAAGCAGAAGGGCGATTGCACTCTGAGAAACTGAATAGGTACTGTATCCGGGACTGTTTGAAACAATAATACCCTGCTTGGACGCCTGAACGAGGTCTATACCGTCATATCCTGTAGCGATGACGCAGATATATTTCAGTTTAGTGAGTTTTTTTAAAACAGCGGGCGGCAGACCGACATCATTTGTAATGAGTATTTCAGCCTCCTCAGCCCGGGGGAGCAGCTCTTCCGGTTTCGTTCTCGGGTAGATATCCACATCACCTAAATTTTTCAGACTTTCCCAGGATAAATCCCCGGGATTGAGGGTATATCCGTCAAGTATGACTATTTTCATAGAATCCTCCCTTGGAATACTAGGATAGTACAGCTTTGCAGATCCTACAAGTGCAGCGTTTTTCTGTTAAACAAGCCGGGCTGACAGAGCTGAACATATGTTCCGCAAGTATTATCAGCCTGGGCCGGGAAAGCTGAGAAAAACGTTTAAAAAAAGCAGGCGTTATTTAACCTCATTGCTATCGATAAAAAAATACCGATAAAACACTATCAAAAAGGGATTTTACATTAAAAATAAAAAAAAAGCTTGACAGATCAAAAAAGCGGACGTAGAATAAGATAAACGATTAACTGCATGAAGGTGAACATGAAGGCATCAATAAAAGAGGTGGCGAAGCTTGCAGGTGTTTCAGTGGCAACTGTTTCACATGTACTGAATAAAACGAAGAAAGTTCTGCCGCAGACAGAAAAAAGAGTGATGGATGCCGTGGATATTCTGCACTACCAAATAAATCCTCTTGCAAGGAATCTTAGAAGAGGGGAGTCCAAGATTGTAGGATTTGTCGTTTCGGATTTAACTAGTTATCATTTTATTGATATTGCCAGGGGGGTGGAAAAAGTACTTCGTCAATTTGGATACCACACATTGATTGTGGATTCAAAAGAAGATAAGTCCAGAGAAATTGACAATGCCAAGGATTTGATTTCCATGTCAGTGGACGGTCTGATAATTGCACCTACCGTAGAAGATTGTTCTTACTTAAGGACCTTGATACAAAGAGATGTACCAGTTGCTTTTGTTGATAGAAAACCGCAGAACTACGATGGTGACGTCATACTGTCAACGAATATAAAGGGAGCCTATGATGCTGTTTCCTATATGATCGGCAAGGGGCATACAAAAATTGGATTTATCGGTTCACGATTTGATACCACCATGGAAGAACGGCTGAGCGGTTATAAAAAAGCTCTTACAGAGGCAGGAATTAAAGTGGATAACAACTACCTCCGCTTTGGAGAGGGGCATCCGCTGGATGTTGCAAGACTGAGGCATGGAAATAATTACTATTTAATGGAAGAGCTTTTTGAGGAGACGGATATTACGGCGA
>JAIPFQ010000012.1:0-25293 GCA_021736605.1 Spirochaetales bacterium
CTCTGAAACGGTGATTTTAAGATCAGCCTGAATGAAACTGCTGCGCTCTTTCATTCCCAGCAGTCCGAATGAACGATTAGATTTCAACTGACTGGGTTTGATGCCGACACCGTCATCAAGAATCACCAGAACCAGCATACCCAGTCCGCGTGTAAGGGTCACTTCAACATGCGCTGCTTGGGAATGTCGGGAAATATTGGTCATCCCTTCCTGAAAAATCCTATATACCGCCGCAGCCTTTTTCTCCGGTAGTTTCGGTATGCTCCCGTACTGCTTAAAACTGCATGAAATCTCACTATGCTTCTCAAATTCCTGAAGCTGCCATTTGATGGCTTCGGCTATGGTTAAATGATCCAGCGCCCGCGGACGAATCCTCGAAGAGAGGGCTTTTACTGATTCAAGACTCTGGTTCAGCAGATCCACCAAACCCGATGATTTCTCTTCCCGGTCCGATACGCTGCCTTCCGGATGCTTCTGCAGCCAGTAGGCATCCATTTTCATCACCGTCAGAAGCTGACCAAGCTCATCATGCACATCCCTGGCAATAATGCTCCGCTCCTCTTCCCGGGCATTCTGTATATGCGTACCGAATTCCCGGTACATAGCATTCCTTCTCCGCAAATTACGGGTTCGCACGTAGAAGAACAGGGTAATCAGCGAAAACAAGAGCAGTGCCATGAAGAACCAGAACACAGGGGTCTGCCAGTAATACGGCAGCACTTCAACAGGAATTGATAAGCCCTCCTTATTCCAGATCCCGTTGCTGTTGGATGCAATAATATTCAAGCGGTACGTCCCTGGAGGCAGGGATGTATAGGTAACCTTCCCATTATTGCCCAAGTAGGACCATTCCTGCTGAAAACCGAAGAGCTTGACCGCATACTGATTCATCCCCGGAGCAGTAAAACTCAGAACTGAGAAATGAAAAGTTGCCATCAGATCACCAGGCTCCAGAATAATCCCGTCCTGCCTGCTTTTTTCCTTTTCCGACACCTCGTTTGGGGAGCTATAAGAGGAGCTGCTCAAGGAGCCGCTTGAAGAATCCCAGGATAAACCGCGCAATGAGCTTTGAGCTTTCCCGAATTCAGGAAGGATAACCTCTCTCTGAGTAGAATCCCGATTGGTAATACTGACCCGGGTAACCACAATATCCGGAACAATTTCCGGTTCCTTCACTGCCTCAGGATAGAAACTGTTCATCCCATTGGGTCCGCCGAAAAACAACTCACCCTTGGAGCTCTTTAAAAAGGCATTCCTGGAAAATTCATCCTTCTGAAGTCCGTCAACCTGTCCATAACGAATAAAATCACGTTTTTCCGGATCCATCTTTGCCAGTCCCTTGTTCGTACTGATCCAAATATACCCCTGATCATCCTCCACAAGACCGAAAACATTCTCTCCGGGAAGTCCATCCTCCCGGGTAAAATGAGAAAACGTTTTCTTCTCCCTGTCAAACAAATCCAATCCCGCCCCCGACGTACCGACCCACAATCTGCCGGCCGCATCCTCAAGCACCGCATTAACACTATTGTCGCCTAAACTGCGTCTGTCATTAGGATCCCGTTCATAGGTAAACAACTCCATAGTATCCAAGTCAATCCTGCTCAAACCTCCATCCCAGGAAGCCACCCACAAGATCCCTTCTCGATCCTCCGTTATATATCGAATGGAATTTCCCATGATACCGCCAACAACTTTCACCAGCTCACTGTATCGGTAAAAACGGTCTTCCCTATGATCGTACACATCCAGACCTCCGCCCTCAGTACCAACCCACAAACGCCCGTCTGTATCAGCAAACAAAGCCCAAACGACATTGCTGCTGATAGATGACGGATCCTCAGGGTCATGAGAGAAACGTGTCCATTCACCTGCAGCGGGGTCGTATCTGTTAAGCCCCTCCCCATCGGTGCCGATCCACATATCACCGAAATCATCTTCCACCACCGAATACACCTGATCACTGCTGAGGGATTGAACATTCAGGGGATCATGGTGAAATTCAGTCAGTTCTCCATTCTCAGATATCCTGTTGATGCCTCCGCCGTCGGTAGCAACCCATATATTTTTTCGAGAATCCTCATAAATCTGGCGGATATTATTATCACTCAGTTTTAAACCGCGTTCTGCATTCTTGTGATAGTGAGAAAAAACTGAAGAATTCGGATTATAGAGGTTAAGACCGCCGCCCTTTGAGGCAATCCAGATAAGTCCGTCCCGGCTGTTGTAGATATGCCGAATATTATCACTGCTGATACTTCGTTCTGAAAATTCTTCATAGGTGATATGGACTAATCCTCCAGAACCGTAACTATCTATAATGAATATCCCATTGTCTTCAGTTCCGACCCAAATTCGGCCTCTTTCATCTTCATTTATAGTTCGGATGAATTCGTCCTTCAGGGGAAGATAATGGATAAATCCATCTATATCTGAATCATATCGATCAAGACCGGCATCAGTTCCCACCCAGACATTTCCGTGGGAATCCTCAAAAAGACAGCGGACAACGTCTGAAACTAAGGCGCTGCCTGCCCCCCTATCCCCGCTTCCTTGATCCTGTCCTGCATCCTTCTGCCCAATTTCTTCACTATCAAAACCAATTTTACCCAGTTTGTTTTCACTGCTTCCCGTTTCTCGATCTTCACCTTTGTCTGCTGCACGATCTGAAGCACGATACGTAATAAAATCATCCGTTTCATAGCGGTATCTGGACAGTCCCCCGCCCTCAGTTCCTATCCACAATCTCCCTCGTGAGTCCTGCATAATACTGCGGATAATATCACCTTCCAACCGAAATGCCTCTTCAGAATCCTTCGGATAGTGAATAAAGCCTTCAAGTTCCGTATCATACCTATTCAAACCGCCCCCAGCGGTTCCGACCCAGATATTTTCGCGGTCATCTTCGTAAATGGAAAACACTTTATCACTGGACAGAGATAATGGTTCATCCTGATGATGCCGGTAGTGGCTGAAACTGTCGCTTTCGGGATGATAAAGATTCAAACCGCCGCCGTCTGTACCAATCCAGAGATGCTTCTTCGAATCCTCAAATATATCAAAGATGAGAGACCCTGAAATACTTTCAGGAGCCTCGGCCACCGGCTTGTAGCGCTTCAAAGAGCTCCCGTCATATCTGTTCAAGCCGCTGAAGGTGCCGAACCACATAAACCCCCTGCTGTCCTGATAGACACAGTAGACGGAATTGCTGGAAAGGCCATCCTCCAGAGAAATCTGGGAAAAATTGAACTCCTCCCCGACAAGCGGGGAGGCACAAAAGAGCAGGAAAAGTATAATAGAGGCCGCAGCAGGAACAGAAAGCTTTTTACCTGCTATCCTGGAAAAATCAGACAGAGCTTTTCGCAGGGCATTTCCTGTATAAGTTCCTTCGGTAGTATCTTCAGAAAAAGAACGTAATAGCATGAACTGCTCCCTGTGTATCCGTATATTTCCCTATATTTCCAAAAACTGCACATCACCCAGGTATTTTACCCCAGGTACTTTTACCGTTTTTTACTGGATGTTTTTCCGAAGAGACGGCATCCATTCCTCAGCAATCACTCAATTGAATTGCAAAGATTTCCTGTTGTCAAGACTTCAGCTGTCTATTTTTTTCTGATCTTTTTTGATGCTGAACTATTTTTTTTAAAAGTTTTGCTTTTATTTTAGCTTGCTAATAAACTAATCGAAAAGCATCTTCCTTTCCAAGGATCGGAAAAATATACACCACCACACGTTACGATACACATATTAACAAGAAAAATTTCACAAATACTTCTTTTAAAGCATTATTTCTTTATATAAATTAAAGATACAGACAAACACATAAAAAAATTCACGGCAGCTCATTACTCTCAGCTTCTGAAAAAACCAACTGCAGGTACATTTTTTCGTAATCCGAGCGGGTCTCAATGACAAAGTGCCTAAAACCACAGCTCCCCCTCTTGATTAATTCTTAAATTTTGTTTAGTATACTAATTATTACGTTACATATATATTTGGAGGAAATATGAAAAAACGCACACTCGCTTTCACAGGAATTATTATAGCCCTGCTAATTGCTGCAGCACCAGCTGCACTCTTTGCTCAAGGCCAGCAGGATACAGCTGATACCATATCCTTTGCCGGTTCCGGCGGCTACCCCCCCTTCAATTTCATCTCTGATAATGGAGACGTCATCGGTTTTGATGTAGATATTGCAGCGGAAATCGCCGACAGGATGGGAAAAGAACTTGAATACAAAACCACCGCCTGGGATGGAATCATCGAAGGGCTCCGTGCTAAACGCTACGACGGAATTCTCGGCAGTATGGGAATCAATCCCGAGCGTGAAAAAATTGTAGACTTCTCAACTCCCTATTACTACTCAGGACCGCAGCTGATTGTTCGAAAAGACAGTGATATTTCCGGACCGGAAGACCTGGACGGCGATTCTACCATAGCCTTGGTAACAGGAACAACCTTTGAGAGCGATGCACAGGAACTCGGTGTGCAGGTAAAACTCTATGAAGATGATAATCAGACCCTTCTAGAACTCCTGAACGGCCGTGTAGACGGGGTTCTCACTGACAGAATCGTGGGACTTAATGCTATCGCCCAGTTGAAACAGGGAGATGACCTGAAACTGGTGGGATCCGTACTGAGAACTGAAAAAATGGGCGTTGCCTTTCATGCTGACGACGACGAACTCAGAGAAGAGGTCAATACCATCCTTGCAGATATGCGCGCCGATGGAACCATGGCCGAAATCAGCGGAGAGTGGTTCAACGGTGAAGACATTACTGTGGAATAGCATATCCCGACATTGCGGCGGAAAGTAAAACTAATGAATGAGCCGGTACTGCTTCCTTCCGGAAGCCTGCTGGCTCTTTCTCATGCATACAGCCCTCTGCAGATCGAGAATAGGAGAAAACATTCGTGAATAATATAATCCCATGGGATTTTACCGTAATCCCCGAGAAATTCTTCTTTTTTGCCCAGGCAGCCCTCTATACCCTTGAGATCACTACACTAGGAATCTTAACGGGTCTTGTTTTAGGGCTCATCGTGGCATTGGGCAAGCTGTCCTCTAACAAAGCCGCATCGGGAATCTCAAATGCATATATTTTTGTGATTCGTGGAACGCCCCTGCTTCTGCAGCTCTTCATAATCTACTACGGGCTGACCTCCATAGTCACCATCCCTCCCTTTCCCTCGGCTATAATTGCCTTGGGGGTTCATAACGGAGCGTATATTGCTGAAATTTTCAGAGGCTCCATCCAGTCCATTCATTACGGGCAAATGGAAGCAGCGAGAAGCCTGGGAATGCCCCAGAAAAAAGCCATGAGAAGAATTATCCTTCCCCAGGCGTTTAAACGGGCAGTTCCGCCTCTGGGCAACCAGTTCATCATCGCACTGAAAGACAGCTCCCTGGCAAGTACTATCGCCGTACCGGAACTGCTTCTACGAGGACGCCAGCTCGGCTCATCATCATTCATGTATATGGAAATGCTGATTATCGTAGCTATCTGGTATCTCATCATGACCAGTGTACTTACTTTCGCCGTACACCGGGTTGAAAAACGATTGAGGGTAAGTGACCGTGACTGAAACAAATAAACCATCAGAAATAAAGAAAACACCTGAAACAGAACAGACAGAAAATAGCCGTACAGCCGCTGCGGAACCCATCCTGAAGATAGATCATCTCGGGAAATGGTACGGAGACCTGCATGTACTGAAAGACATTGACCTGGAAATCCAGGAGGGCGAAGTGGTTGTGGTGATCGGCGCCAGCGGATCAGGAAAGAGCACCCTCCTCCGCTGCATCAATGCCCTGGAGGAGTCACAGAAAGGATCCATATACCTGCAGGGAAAAAAGATCGAATTTGAGCATCAGAAAACCCTTAACCAGGTCCGTCAGGATCTCGGCATGGTATTTCAGCACTTCAACCTGTTCCCCCACATGTCTGTCATTAAGAATGTAATGGAAGGACCAGTTCATGTAAAAGGAATACCTAAAAAGCAAGCTCACAAAATGGCCTACGAGCTGCTTCGGAAGGTAGGTCTTGAGGATAAGGCCAACACCTACCCCTCCATGCTTTCCGGAGGACAGAAACAGCGGGTTGCCATTGCCCGGGCTCTCGCCATGGAACCCAAAGTTATGATGTTTGATGAACCGACCAGCGCCCTTGACCCGGAACTTGTCGGCGAAGTCATCAGCGTCATGGAAGATCTGGGCAGAGAGGGTATGACCATGATCGTCGTAACCCATGAAATGTGGTTTGCTAAAGAGGCTGCTCATAGAGTCATTTTCATGGACGAAGGCATCATCCTGGAAGAAGCGGAGCCGGAGAAGATGTTCTCCTCCCCGGAACATGCCAGAACCCAGGAATTCCTGCGGCAGATTCTCCCTCCGGATAAGTCCTGAGGAAAGAACGGTCAGGGAAAAGGAAAACGGGAAGAGGAAAGAGATGGACTGAGCAAAGCTCGAACCGGGTACGTCCTCTTCTCAGCTAAACCTATAATCTGCCTGCTCCCCTAACCTAAACATCTCATCAGCTGCCTTTGGCGAAGATCTTTGGAATGGGCAAAGCACAGTCCTCTTGCAAAGACCTTTTTCCGCGGGTACAATTATCTAAAATCCCTGTCGGTTTTTCAGTCTGTTTCAGGTTTTCTTATGGTTTTATCAAGGTTTACCCTTGAAACAGTATGATTTTCTATAGATGTATGCAAGGAGCAGTAATTGCTATGTCCGTTTCCTGTCATTTTTATCGCTTTTTCATAGATCCCCTGCTCAAGCACCTCAGAAAGGATCTTGCAGAAATGATACCTCACGGCAGCAGCGTCATTGAGCTTGGTTCCGGTACAGGCACTCAGTCCCTCCTGTTTTCCGAAACCTGTTCACGCGTTGTAGGGGTGGATATCAACTCAGCCATGGCGAGCTGCGCATCTTCCCGACTTAAACCAGGCATTCACGACCATATCTCCTTTATCCATGGGGACGGCAGGAATCTTCATTTTGCTGATGCTCACGAATTCGATATTGCTGCAATCAGTCTGGCTCTGCACGAAATGCCGGAGGAGTACCGCCTTCCGATACTGCTGGAGATGTCCAGAACCGCTGAACGCCTGATCATAGCCGATTATTCAAGTCCTCTGCCGAACAACATGCAGGGAAAGGGTGCATTCATCATTGAACGCCTCGCCGCGGGAGACCATTACCGCGGCTTCAGGAACTATCAGCGGAACGGCGGCCTGGAACAGCTGATAGAGGCTGCCGGCCTGAAGGTCCTGCAGACAAAAATGAGCCTCAAGGGCGTCATTACCCTAGCTGACTGTCTTGGAAATTCTTCAGCAAATCCCTCGGCTGCCGCAGAAAAAGCACAGAAATCTGAACAGGACACGACTTCATGAAACTAACCGGAAAATCACCGAAGCGCTCAGCCAAGACGAATCTTACGGAAGGCAAGGTTGCGCCGCTTCTCGTCAAAATGACTATACCGATGATCTTCGGCATCCTCAGCATGGGAATGTATAATATTGTCGATACTTTCTTTGTCGGCCAGTTGGGAAAGGAGCAGCTTGCCGCACTTGCTTTTACCTTCCCCGTGGTTCTGGTAGTGCAGAGTATCGCCCTCGGCCTGGGCATGGGAACTTCTGCCTTGGTATCCCGCGCCCTGGGAGCCGGGAATCACAATCAAGTTAAACGGCTTGCCACTGACAGCCTCATGCTCGGACTGATTGTTGTGGGAATTTGCGCAGGGATCGGTCTTGCCACCATCAACCCGCTGTTTCGGCTTCTCGGAGCAACCGAAACAGTGCTGCCCTATATTCATGACTACATGAAGATCTGGTACTGGGGAATGATTTTCGTCATCTTCCCCATGATCGGCAATAACTCAGTCAGGGCTATCGGAGATACAAAAACCCCCGGCATGCTCATGGTCGTCGGTGCTTTAGTCAATGCAGCCCTGGATCCGCTTCTCATTTTCGGTCTCGGCCCCTTTCCCCGAATGGGCATCTCCGGAGCTGCCGCAGCAACCCTCCTGGGTAGATCCGTTACCTTCTGCATCATCATGTATGTGCTTCTGGTCAGAGAGCATCTGATCAGTTTCGATAAACCGCCATTTTCAAAAATAGTGGATTCCTGGAAGCAGATACTCTACATCGGCGTTCCCAATATGGCTGCAAAAATGATTGTCCCCTTAGGAGCCGGCGTAGTCACCCGCATTCTGGC
The DNA here is from genome assembly GCA_021736605.1 of Spirochaetales bacterium. Classification (GTDB taxonomy): domain Bacteria; phylum Spirochaetota; class Spirochaetia; order PWKH01; family PWKH01; genus JAIPFS01. The sequence goes on from JAIPFQ010000012.1 coordinate 8,219, forward strand.
GGAGTACGGCCCGGAAATTGTAGCTGGTTACGGAGTAGCAACTCGGATTGAGTTTTTCGCACTTGCATCGGTCAACGCCCTCTCCAGTGTTATGGGTCCCTATATCGGACAGAATATCGGCGCAAATCTCATTCACCGTGTTAAGGAGGGGTTTCAGAAGAGTGAAATTTTTTCGTTCACCATCGGGGCAGCGGTTTTTGCCCTCTTCCTGCTTTTCGCAAACCCCATATCCCGGATATTCAACGAAGATCCCAGCGTTTACCGCACCACGGCTATGTACCTGAAAATTGTATCCCTGGCCTATGGACTGCAGGGTATCTTCATCATTGTCTCAGCCGGGCTTAATGTGCTTCGTCAGCCGGTTAAGGCGGCTTCTCTCAGCCTGCTGCAGATGTTCGGCTTGACAATTCCGCTCGGCCTTCTCGGCTCTCTGCTCTACGGCCCCCTTGGAGTTTTTATCGGCATTCTGTTCAGCTACTCCATTACCGGCCTCACCTCCCGCTGGATGCTTTTAAGAGAGCTCAGAAGCTATACGTCGGCATCACCGTAAATCTTAGAAGCTCAACCAATTACGGATTCACAAATTCGTCCTGCATCAGGCAGAAAGAGAAGAGTTAAACCACTGTAAGGAGGTCTGAAATGCTGGAAATACTGCTTATTGTTCTTGGAGTTCTTTTTCTTATTGTCGGTTTTGCCGGCTGCATTATCCCGATCATTCCGGGACCGCCTATTGCATACGGAGGCCTCGTGCTGCTGCATCTGACGGACTCACACTCCTTCAGCACCTCCTTTCTCATTTTCTGGGCGGCTGCAGCAGTGGGAGTAACAATTCTGGATAACTTCATCCCCCTCTGGAGCACCCGAAGATACGGCGGGAGCCGGCGCGCCGTCTGGGGCAGCGCAATCGGCCTTCTGCTGGGCATGTTCATCTTTCCGCCCTTCGGCATCATCATTGGTCCGTTTTTCGGTGCCGCCATCGGTGAGTTAAGCGGCGGGCTCTCTTCTCGGGAGGCACTTCGCTCGGGTTTCGGCGCCTTCATGGGCTTTCTCGGCGGAGTCCTGCTCAAGACAGTGAGTACGGGGATGATAATCTTTTATTTCTTTCAGGAACTCATCTGAGACATGGCAGGAGAGGGCTATAAGCTCATTCAAAAAAACTGATTAATATGTTAGTCTTTATAAAACGGTACTATGCTATACTATGAATAATGCCGGTATATGAGAACAACATAAAACATTTTGACTTCAGGGAGGAGCAGATGAAATACAGAAAATTCCCGCAGGCAGAAGCTTCCCTTTCGATTCTCGGCTTCGGCTGTATGCGGCTGCCGCTGAAATCAGCGGATACAAAGGATATCGACAGGAAGCAGGCTTCGGCTATGATGCGCAAGGCCATCGACAGGGGGGTCAACTATATTGATACAGCCTATCCCTACCACGGAGGAGAGAGTGAACCCTTTACAGCGGAGGTCCTGGCGGACGGTTATCGGGAAAAGGTGCATTTGGCCACGAAGCTGCCGAGCTGGCTGGTTTCTTCCCGTGAAGATTTTGACAAGTACCTGAATGAGCAGCTGGAGCGTCTGCAGACCGACCATATCGACTACTACCTGCTTCACGCCTTGGACAAGGATCGCTGGAAGGAACTGAAGAAGCATGGGGTATTTGATTTTATGGATACAGCCCGTACAGACGGTCGTGTCAGAAATATCGGTTTCTCATTTCATGATGACCTGGATACATTCAAGACCATAATCGACGCTTATAACTGGGATTTTTGCCAGATACAGTACAACTACCTTGATACCCATATGCAGGCAGGAAGTGAAGGGCTTGCTTATGCGTATGACCGAGGGATCGGTATTGTGGTGATGGAACCGCTGCGGGGCGGCGGGATTGCCGGCGATCTTCCCGAGGATATTCAGCAGGTGTTTGACCGTGCTCCGAGGGACTGGTCTGCGGCGGAGTGGGCTCTGCGCTGGGTCTGGAATGATCCGCGGGTCAGCGTAGTTCTCAGCGGCATGAGCAGCATGGCCCAGACTGATGAGAACCTTGCAGTAGCGGAGCATGCCGAATCGGGAGCCCTGTCCAAGGAGGATCTCTCCGTAGTGGAGGAGGCCAAAGGGATGTTTCTCGACAAGATTGAAGTTCCCTGCACTTCCTGCGGCTACTGCATGCCCTGCCCCCATGACGTAAATATCCCCGAAGCTTTCCGCTTCTATAATAATGCCTTGATGTTTGAGGATACCGAAAGTTGGAAGAAAAACTACCTCAGCTCTTTTAAGGGACATACAGCGGATATGTGTATCGCCTGCGGGGAGTGCGAGCCCCAGTGTCCGCAGCACATCGCTATCATCGATTCACTGGAGTCTGTTTCCGAGCTTTTCTGCAGATAATCTTTCAGCTGCAGTTCTTTCTGCAGATGATCTTTCTGAAGAAGTTCTTCACGAATTTGAGTCTGAACTTTGCATTGGCGGCTGGAATCGAGCGCTCAGCCATCAGCCTGAATGATCCATGAGAAAATCCCGCATGTCCCGGATTGTTTCGAAGTAATAAGTGCAGGCTGACCGCATCTCTTCTTCAATTTCCGGGACCTGTATTCCCCAGCCGGCCGCTGCAATATCTACGCCGGAAGCCCTTGCCATGATGACCGCTGGTTTCAGGTCGTCAAGGATGAGGGCTTCACTGCGCTTGAGTCCGAAGGTTTCGAGGATTTGATTTACTGGGTAGGGAGAAGGTTTACGCATCTCCTTTTCATGTTCCCAGCCGTAAACTGCCTGAATAAGGTGTTCTGCCCCGGCGGCGGCATAGTCTTTCAGGACATTCTCTTTTGTGGAATGTGATATTACTGCAAGAATTCCCCCCTGTTCATGAAATTCCTGCAAGGTCGGTATGAAGCCGGGAAAAAACTGCGCCGGCTTATCCCGGACAAACTCCTGCCAGATTTCGTACTCCTGCTGAACCTCCTCGGGGCTGAAGCCTAGTTCATCTTCCAGGTACGAGAGAATCCCTGGGGAGAAATTCTTACGCATCCACTCCTCCAGACTCGCCGGTTCGGTTCCCGGCCGCAGAATCTCCATCACCCTGCGATGGGCGGGATAGTGAAGCAGGGGCGTACTGTTTACTGCAGTATCATCATGGTCGAGGATCAGGCATCTATAGCGCACAGGCACTCCTGAAGGACTAAAATCCATAAGCATGGGTGGTTTGATTTTGAGGACACAAGTACTTCATATTAACTGCAGAGAATAACTGCAGAGAATAAAGAAAAAACCGTACACGCTGCATCATGTACGGTCCATCTGACAAAACACAAACTGCAGCAGTTTTTTTTACCACCGCGAGAAGGTTTTATTGTGATACATTGAGAAAAAAGCACGAAGGTCAAATTACATTTCGTTCTTTTTGTCCTGAATCTCTTTTCTCTCTTCTTTAGCCAATTTGCCGATCTCCGCCAAAGCTTTTCTTGCTCTGGTAGCTGCCACTTTCACACCGTTTTCTTCGAACCTTTTACTTTCGGCAATATAGATTTCAAACTGCTCTGTAATTTGATCACGTAAACTCATAATAGCTCCTTTCTTAATAGTATTTAGAATAGAGGTATTATACCATATACTTGAGATTAATTGAAACATAAATCGTTATTTAATTGCTTAAATCAGTAATTTGGCTGTAAAATCTTAACTTTTGTAGGCTGCTTCGATAAAAAAACAGTACTTTCTTCAGTTAAACAGGGTTTTTGCAGGCTTTCCCAGGTACTTCAGGCTCCTCCAGGCTCCCCCAGATAATCTTCCAGCTGCCGCCGCGCCTGCTGATACCCTTTCTCAACAACTTCAGATCCATGCGAGAACTCCCAGAGTTTCGTTTCCGTTACATCAATTACAAGTTTTATATCCGGATCTGCTATTTCCATCTCTCGATATCCCGATCCAGTAAGCATGATACTGACTGCTTCAATGACAATGCTTGTGGATATGGGTACATCTTTATTGGGAAACAGCTTATCTAAATTGAGGGTATTTTGAAGAACCTCCAGAAAATTTTTCGGATCATACTCGCCTTCCTCTTCAAGGGCAGCATGAATCTCAGTAAATCGCGGGGTTTTGGCCATATTTCCTTTTTTCAGGATGCAGACACCTATGGTTATATCCGGATCATATGCCGGCAGGGCCTCCAGAGGAATTGTACTGCGGATTCCGCCGTCAACAAGCAGCGTTCCATTTGCTTTGTAGGGAACGAAGACCCCCGGCACAGAAATACTTGCCATAATGGCATCTATCAGCGGTCCTTTTGTAAAATAGAGCAGTTCCCCGCTGTTCAGGTCGACGGCGGATGCGACAAACGGAAGGGGTAAATCTTCTATCCGCACATCGCCGATGATGTCGTGGATGAACTTTTTCACCGCTTTTCCGTCAATCAGACCGCCCCGATGCAGGGTCGGGCGGAATAAGGCAGCACTTTTCTTGGCATCCACTGACCGAGCTATAGCATACATCTCATCCATACCGATGCCTGTTGAGTAGATACCGCCTATCAAGGCTCCGGCACTGTTGCCGCTCAAAATAGATGGCTGTATACCGAACTCTTCAAGAGCCCGAAGAACTCCAATATGGGAAACACCTAGAGCGGCTCCGCCCCCCAATGCAACAGCAGTCTTTCCTTCAAGTTTTTTCCGAAGCGCTGCCGTATCGTGCATAGTCTTTTCCGTATCCATAAGCACTCCTCCCGATATCCTGTTTCCAGGATATCCTGCTTCCAGTACCAGTTCTTTGGAGTACCATTATAAACGATTTTTTTCCCAAATTCACTCAATTTTTTCTTCACTGATATCTGAGACGCAGTGATATCTAAGATGCAGTGAGTTCTGAGAGCTGATTCCGCGGGATACCTTTTCCACAGGGGCTGAAGAACAGTAAGGGCTGCGGCACAGTGAGGACTGCAGCTCAGCATCACTACAAACGAACTTTTGCGCTTATGCCCGCATATCCCCGGGAAAGAATATCTTTCAGATTATCATCCCTCATGCTTTCTACATCATCCCGCATATCGCCCATGGCATCATAGCGGAATGATACTTCCGCACCCAGTGTGAACCATGAACTGAAGTGAACATCCAAACCTGCGAGGAGATTATAATCAATCTCCGCCCCATCGGAGGTATCATCAATATATTGATCAAAGCTGCTCCCTAAGCCCTGCCAATTTCCACCATTACTCCTGATATCTGTATTAGGATCTATAAACAGGAAGGCCGGTCCTAGGCCGATTCGGGGTTCAAAGGGACCTAAGGGGAGTCGAAAGATCAGATTCATAGAAATATCATAATTCCGAGCATACAGATCGTAATCGTCCTCTGAAACGCCATTCGAAACGCCATCATTCAGCTCATCCCAGGTAAACGGCCCGGAAAACCCGCCTGGATAGGAATAGGCATAGTATGCCTTGTCACCGGCAAAAAAATCAGCAGAAACGGCAAACAGCGGATTCAGGTTCAGTTGTGCCCGCAGACCGAATCGTTCAGACGAGATACGCTCATCCTCCAGTTCCCCATACGGAGCCTGCAGTATCCCGCCAAAGGCAAAGGGACTCGAACTGGAAGTCGCCGAAACAGTCACCGCTCCTAAAATAAGGAGGAAAAAACTTATCACCATTACAGCAGCAGTTTTGTTTTTCATAGAGTACATTTTCATAGAATTCATAGTATGAGTGCGCATACATTCTCCTCTTAAATACTGGTACAAAGCATAGTGATTGGCTTTGTTCATTTAAATCTTGTCGTTGAAACCGCAGCACAAGCATCACCATACATTGCAGAACTCACCCACAATTCGTGCAAGGCTCCTTAAAGCATTACAGAAGCTAAGAGCCTGCATGAATTCCAAAATCCAAGAGTTTGTATAATATGATGCTTATGCTGTTTTCATGAATAAAAATTAATCAGCAAACGGCTCTAGACCGTTTACTGATTAATCAATTGAGATCCGTTCAGGTTACAGAGAAAAAAGCGGATGCTGCTTGAAAAACAAGAAAAGAAGCAGATCAAGATAGGGGCGCAAAACTCAGCAAATTACCCCAACACTAAATTAAAAGAAATCCATACGGCGGAATCAGCCGTTATTACTGGATTCGGCCCACAGATTGATATGACCTTCCACGGCGAATGAATCAATTTCCTTCAGTTCACTGTCTGAAAAATCCAGATTATCCAGTGCCGCTGCATTTTCCTGAATCTGTTTCGGCGAACTTGCCCCGATTAGTACTGATGTGATCTCTTTTCGACGCAGACACCAAGCCAAGGCCATCTGCGCAAGACTCTGTCCACGCTTTTGTGCAATCCTGTTAAGTCCCTGAATCCGTTCAAGGTTTTCCTTCGTCAAGAACTCCTGTGTCTTAAAATGGCCGGAAGTTTTCGCTCTGCTGTCTTCGGGAATCCCATTAAGATACTTATCCGTCAGCATTCCCTGGGCAAGGGGTGAAAAACAAATCGCCCCCATGCCGAGCTCATCCAAGGTGTCCAGCAGTTCATCCTCAACCCATCGATTCAGCATGGAATATGATGGCTGGTGGATTATCACAGGGACATTACGCTCCTTCAGAATATTCCAGGCTTCCCTGGTTTTTTTAGAAGAATAGGAAGAAATCCCCGCATACAGCGCCTTTCCCTGCCGCACCGCGGTTTCAAGAGCCCCCATAGTCTCTTCCAGAGGCGTATCCGGATCAAAGCGGTGGGAGTAAAAAATATCTACATAGTCCAAGCCCATCCGCTTAAGACTCTGGTCCAGACTTGCCAGCAAATACTTTCGGCTGCCCCAGTTTCCGTAGGGCCCCGGCCACATATCATATCCCGCTTTTGTTGAAATAATCAGCTCATCACGATATGCTGAAAGATCCTGGCGTAAAATCTTTCCAAAATTCAGTTCCGCAGAACCGGCGGGAGGTCCGTAATTATTAGCCAAATCAAAATGGGTGATCCCAAGATCAAATGCTGTGTGAATCATGCTTCGAGCATTATCCAATGAAGTGACATCACCAAAATTGTGCCACAGCCCCAAAGATAGGGCTGGCAGCTTTAAACCGCTTTCCCCGCAGTAATTATAGCGAATCTTTTCATAACGTTTCTCATTCGGTACATACATTTCTGTCTTCCCCTCTGTCCAAAAAATTGTATTTGCCCTTCAGCAATCTGCAAATTGCATCAAGACATCATTAGCGTTTCTGTCATACTTTAAATTGTATACCATCAATAGAGCCCTTACAAGGCCCCCCCCAATTCGTTTTCGCGGCGTCATACATCTCATCTGTTCCCAATCCTGCTTTATGAATCATCCAGCGGGTTCATTTTTTCTGCAGTAAGCATATTCCATATGATGCCTTCGCGCCCCATTCTGTCTGCTTCTTCACCACTGCGACTGAGTTTCAAGCCCGCTTCCTCCAGACTGCATTTGAGATCCTCTCTGGAACGTTCAATGAAAAGCCGGCCCTCTTCGTCGCGGTCATTTCTGATGCCGGGACGACCGAAGGAACTGCTTATGAATACCCGCCCCCGAGGTGCCAGCACCCGCCTCAGCTGATCAAGCGCATCAGCAAGGGCAGCATCATCAAGATGCATAATCACCGCCAGCAGCAGCACCATATCGAAGCGCCGGGAAAACAGGGATGAAGCCAATAGGCTGTCAGAGAAGGGAAGCTCCGCAGTGAAGCAGCGACCTTTCAGCTCAGGATGATGGGTCTCCGCATGCTCTATCATTCCGCGGCTGCCATCCAGGGCAAGAACAGTATGCCCCGCTTCCAGGAGCAGTGCTGATTCTCTGCCTGACCCGCAGCCCACCTCAAGTATTCGCAGGGACTTCTTTTTCGTAATTTCCAGGCAGGCTTCAGCCTCTTTGAAAATTTGACACTGCAGATTCTTCGGCTGCACCGATTCATATCGCTCAGCAGTTTTTTCAGCGTTTCTATTGTAATAATCTAAAGTCAGTTTATCCATACAGAACAGTGTATATTCACTCGACACTTAGGGCAAGGCACTTCTTCACAAAACAGTTCATGAAGCCTTTCAATTGCTGTCAGAGGCTTTAAATCGAAGACAGAATGCATGAACGGCAGCATTGTTCCATCCGCCAAGATAGGGAGCTCCGGGTTCAAGGGTCCAGATAAAACTCCCCCGCCGCTTGAGTTCCTCTGTCAGGGGATGCAGCACCTCAATGCCGGATGCTATCCCCTGCTCCGCCGTACTCAGGGATTCCGGCAGGACACACCAGAAGGAGTACCCCCCGTCTCCAGGAATACAGATCTCTTCTCCTAAGCCAATATCACGACACACCGTTTTAAGGAGGCTGAAAGCCTCTTTGTACTTCTCTGCAGCCCTTCTGTTCAAAGCACTGAGTCTCTGTGCATATTTTCCCGACTTGATGTAGCGGGCTAGGGCTCGCTGAAAAAAACCGGAACTGAATAGATCCTGATCAATCTTTGCCGTGGATAAGGTATAGTAAACACTTTCCGGGCAGATGCAGCAGCCTATCCTTGCGCCGGGGAGAAAGGTATAGGAATAGGTGCTCAGGAGGATATGCAGATCTGGAGGAAAGTTAAACCGAGCAGGAGGCCCTGGATCACCGTGAAAATTCAGATCCCCATAGGAGGTGTCCTCCACAATGTAGACCCCATGCTGTTCTGCCAGCTTCCCAAGCTCCTCGAGGGCAGCTGCAGAATAGCTGAAGCCAGTGGGATTCTGAAATTTCGGCATGGTGTAGACCATACGCAGGGGACGAGATGCAAAAATACGTTTCAATTCCTGCGGATCAGGTCCATACTGGCCCATAGAGATAGTTTCTATACGCGCTCCCTGTTCCTTGAGCATCCGCAGGGCAGCGGGATACGTCGGGGTTTCCACCAATACCCAATCTCCGAAGTTCAGCATGGATGAAAAAACTAAGTGCAGAGCCTGCTGGGTTCCTGAGGTTATGAGCACCTGCCGCCCCTTGTCTGATTCGACGGATCCACTGTTTGCGTCTGCAGCAAACCGCTTAATCGCCGTTTTTAAGCCGGGATACCCTGTGGGATCCTCGTAAGAAAAAGCAGCCCCGCCGTCTTCATCTATAATCCTGGTAAAAATCTCTTTCAAATCAGATGCGGGTAGAGATCCTAAAGTCTCATGCTTTCTGACAAAAACACCGCTTCCCGGCTTACGGATCACCCAGCCGTCACTGTCCAGCTTCTTCAAGGCATTTGTTACGGTAACCACCGTTGTCCCGTACTGCTCAGCCAAACTGCGTACTGTGGGCATTTTCTGCCCCTCAGAAAAACGCCCCTCTTCTATCTCCTGCTGTATATCTTCAGCAATATCCAGATATCGCTTTCTTTTATTTGTCATTTTCCTGCACTCCACGATCTGGGTTCAAAAAATTTTTCTCTGCGGGTATTGACCCGCAAAGATTTTATTGTAATAATACAATTATAATAAATAGCATTATTACAATTATTGTTATATAACAATAAACGATTACGGTCAAGTTATCAGCTTTCTAGAAAAAGCTGGAGATACTGTCCGTATCAAAATTAAGTGACAAAAAGTACTGATTATTAAGTATACAAGGAGAATCAGATGAACGATAGGTACGAAATGAATAAAAACCTTGCTCAGATGCTGAAAGGCGGAGTTATCATGGATGTAGTTAACGCAGAACAGGCCAAAATAGCAGAAGACGCCGGTGCCGCTGCCGTCATGGCTCTCGAACGCGTCCCCGCGGATATTCGCGCACAAGGCGGCGTTGCCCGGATGAGTGATCCTGCTCTTATCCAGGAGATTCAGGAAGCCGTGAGCATTCCCGTCATGGCAAAAGCGCGTATTGGTCACTTCGTGGAAGCCCAAATTCTGCAAGCCCTCAGAATTGACTACATCGATGAAAGCGAAGTGCTGACCATGGCCGACGATGAGAACCACATCAATAAACAGCTCTTCTCTGTCCCCTTCGTCTGCGGTGCTCGCGATCTTGGTGAAGCGTGCCGACGAATTCGTGAGGGCGCTTCCATGATCCGTACCAAAGGAGAAGCCGGAACCGGAGATATAGTTGAAGCAGTTCGCCATATGCGTACTATGAACAGGGAAATTGCACAACTATGCGCTCTTGGTGATGACGAAGTAAGCTCTTTCTGCCGTGAGCACCGCATTAGCGTTGAGATCGCCGCAGAAGTAAGAAAAGCCGGTCGGCTTCCGGTGGTTAATTTTGCTGCCGGCGGCATTGCCACCCCCGCTGATGCAGCCTTGATGATGCAGCTCGGTTGTGACGGCATTTTTGTCGGTTCGGGTATTTTCACCTCCGGCAACCCGGCTGAACGAGCAAAAGCCATCGTAACTGCCGCTGCTCATTATCAGGAGCCAGAAACCCTCGCGGAGATTTCAAAAGATTTGGGAGAAGCTATGGCAGGCATCAATACCGCAGAAATTACTCAAGAGCGACGTCTTGCAGCACGCGGACTGTAAACTAGGGACGCAGCTTAGGGATACGACAGCAGGTAAAAAAGGAAAAACTGAATGAATCAATCTTCAGCCTTACCATCAGCCTTCATCGGCATACTGGCCCTGCAGGGGGGCGTGGATGAACATATTACACATCTGCAGAGGTGCGGCGTAAGCCCCCGTCTCGTGCGCAATCCCCATGAGCTTGAAGGGCTCTCTGGACTGATCATTCCCGGAGGTGAAAGTACCTGCATCCGCAGACTCATGGTGCAGAGTCAGCTGGATCAGGCTATTATCCGAGCTCACAGGGAAGGAATGTACATTTGGGGAACCTGCGCAGGGGCAATCCTCTGTGCTGCTGAAATTGAAGGAGAATCACCGGTACTCGGAATCATAGATATCAGCATCAAACGAAATAAGTTCGGCTCACAGCTGGGCAGTTTTACGACAGAGGCAGTTGTGGAAGCAATTTCTCCTGAGCCGCAGAAAATTGTATGCATTCGCGCCCCGGGTATCACTCGCCTGGGACCGGGAGTCCGATCACTCTTAAGCATACGCGGATTTACAGCTGCAGCACAGTCTGAAAGCGTGCTTGTCAGCATATTTCACCCCGAACTTACAGATTCCTCAGTTTTTCATGCCTATTTTCTGCAGCGCTGCGGCATCAGCATGGATACGGAACCTTTTAAGGCGGTAAACAGGCTTGCAGCCTTTGATAATTTCTGCAGTCTTAGCTAATTTTTACAAAAAAAGATCGTGATTCTCCGCAAATATCTCCAGTATATCAGGGTCAAAATGCTGCGGTTCCACTCTTCCGTCGCCGTTCACGATAATAGAAACTGCTTCTTCATGGGTCATAGCCTCTTTATACGGGCGATCCATGGTTAAGGCGTCATAGACATCAACTATGCTCATTATTCTGGCGCAGAGAGGAATCTCTTCTCCTTTAAGACCGAAGGGATATCCGGTGCCGTCCCAGCGCTCATGGTGATACGTCGCCATCAGCTGGGCGTACTGCATGAATTCATAGGTCTCCATGTTATTGGATGCTCTTCTCAGGATCTCCCCGCCGATACGAGCATGATCCTTAATCATATCGTATTCCTGATCGGTGAGCTGGCCTTTTTTCAGGATAATCCGATCCGGCAGAGCGATTTTTCCGATGTCATGGAGGGCCGAAGCCTGAATGATGAGATCTTTCTTTGCTGAATCCAGCAGCTCCGGGTATCTGCTGGACAGGAGATTCGCCAGGATTCCTACATACTTCTGTCCGCGTTTTACATGATCTCCAGTTTCCCGATCACGGTACTCGGTTACAATAACTAGACTTTCAAGCAGTGAATCCTTTACATTCTCAAGTTCCCGGGTCCGCTTCGATACCTTTTCCTCAAGACGGTGCTGATAGTTGTAGAGCTCCAACTGTTTTTTTATTCGCAATTTTACAAGACTCGCATTAAAGGGTTTGTTGATATAATCAGAACCCCCGACGTCCAAGCCCATCCGTTCATCGACATCATTGCTCAGGGCAGTAAGAAATATCACCGGGATATGACTGGTTGAAGGATTGTCCTTCAATTTGGAACAGACCTCAAAACCACTGATGCCGGGAAGTACAACATCAAGCAGGATTAACTGCGGCAGAGACTGCTCAACCTGCTTCAGGGCATCCTCACCAGTAAGGGCAACACGTATGCTGAATTCATCCTTCAGTATGGCTATCAGCATATCAATATTCTCTTTCATATCCTCAACTATGAGGATTGTTTCTTTTTTCTTCTTCATCTGCTGTAATACTCCAAAAAGCAGCTATAGCATTATACAATGCCAAGTTCTCACTATCATTTCACGGATAAGAAATCCAGAGCCTCAGTGAATCGATAAGAACCGATATACTCTTCAATTATCATCCCCGTACTTGCATACCAGCCTTCAGGCATGTGCTTTTTCAGTTTCCGCAGAAGACTTTTCGCATCCTCCGGGGCTCCTATCATTAAGGAATGCTTCAGCTCTGCCAGGAGTTCCTCTGAGTCAATGGATTCATCATCAGCAGACTCATCGGAAGCATCCTTGTTTTCGGGCTTCTTCTGTTCGTCCCCATCAATTTCAGGCTCGTCACTTTCAGGATCATCAACAGAAACGGCAGCCTTTTCAGCGGCTTCTTCATGATTACCGATCGTGTTTTTCGTTTCAACCTCTTTTCGCTCTTGATCAACTACCGACAGGAACTCCTTACTGCTGCTTATACCGCTGGAAAATTGTACTGAAAGCGAATTAAGTCTTTTCACCATAACTTCATCATAGGCATAATGCTCTTTAAGGAACTGCTCAAAATCAAGCAGAGCTTCATATAAATCAGTAAATCCGAGATTACCAACCAAGCCGCGTACAGCATGGATACGCTTTGCCGCTTCCTGGAGCTGACTCATTTCAAGTTCGGACTGCAGCATCCGGGTGAAATCACTGTAGTCTTCAAGAAAACTCTGCAGCAGCTTTTCATAGAGATCCACATTCCAACCTACCCTTGCCAGAGCAGCGGGGGCATCAATATGATATAATCTGGAAATCTCATCCGCCTTGGTCTGAATTCTCTCAGCCAAGCTGTCTGCAGAACTTACGGTTTTTTCCATAGCCGCCTCTCCTTTTCCCAGCTCCCTGCTTTCTTTTCCTTCTGTGTTCCGTCTTAAAACGGCAGGGTCTTCCGAGTCTTCCGAGTCTTCTGAGTCTTCTGAGTCTTCTGAGTCTTCTGAGCTCTGGCCCAACCAATATGCTATAGTCTCAAAGAAATACTGCGGTTGGATGGGTTTTGTCAGGAACCCGTTCATTCCTGCTTCCATACTTTTTTTGCGGTCCTTTTCCAAAACGTGGGCAGTTACCGCTAATATGGGCATTTTCCGTGCTTGCTTTTTAGAGAGTTTCCGAATTCTTTCTGCAGTAGCATATCCATCAAGACCCGGCATCTGAATATCCAGAAGCATAAGATCAAAAGCCATAGTGTCAGCCAGCTTAACTGCATCCCATCCGTTAGTAGCTGCTGTAACTTGGTAACCTGCCCCCTCCAGCAGTTCCTTCATCATCTCTCTGTTAACTTCATGATCCTCACAGAGGAGAATCGCATAGGATTTGTCCTCTTCGGAAGCAAGGTTTTTTTTCATCACCTCCGGCTGAAACTTTTTATTCGGCTTCCCTGTATTCTGATAAAACTGATTCAGAATTCTGCTCAAAGTACCTGGAAGAACCGGTTTTCTCAGGATCTTAAAGGGATTATCACCCATAGCTCGGATAATGGCTGTTTCATCCTGAAGCACTGAAACCATAATGATTTTCGTACAGTATCTGCACTCTTCTTGAGAAAAACGGGATATCATCCATTTATGCTTCTGCAGCACATCCCAGTCCATGAGGATAATTGTCTCCCTGCCTGCTCCTTCACCCTGCAGATACTCTTCCGGCACTATTCTAAGCTCTCCAGCTTCAGGATTCGCTCCGTCGGCGTGGCGAAGCAGATCATCGGCATTTACAAGGCTAAAGTCAAATTCCAATTTTTTCAGTAAATTTCTGATTACTGCATCTTCATCTGGACCCTTCTGTGCTCCTTGCTCTGCTCCTTGCTGAGCACCCTGAAATGCACCTTGCTGAGCTCCCTGCTGCACTCCCTGCTGAACAAAGACCACTTGCTTCTCTTCAGACTGCAATTGCCGGTATTTATCAGTAAAGCTCTTTTTCTCCTCAACTCTGAAAGGCAGAATCAATCGAAACATACTCCCCTTGCCGGGGCTGCTCTGTACATGGATGCTGCCGCCCATGATTTTTACTAAATTCCTGCAGATTGCCAAACCGAGGCCTGAACCTCCAAAATTTCGGCTTATACTGCCTTCTGCCTGACTGAAAGCCTCAAACAGTTTACCCTTCGTCTCCTGATTAAATCCGATTCCCGTGTCCTTCACGGAGAACTGAATATGCACCGTATCTTCACTGTATTTGATAGGCGTGATATCTATGGATACACTTCCTTGAGAGGTGAATTTCACAGCATTACTAAGCAGATTCTGCAGCACTTGAAGGAGGCGGAAAGAATCCCCCTGCAGGAACAGGGGCAGATCCAGTTCTAAGGAGACAATAAAGTCCAAACTTTTCTGAGCTGCCGAAGATGAGAATGAGTTTACCAGCTCCTGCACAAGCTGCTCCAGAGAAAATCTATTCTGCTGAATTTTCAGCTTATTTGCTTCAATTTGAGAAAAATCGAGAACATTGTTAACCGTCTGCAGGAGTATCTGGGAAGCAGAGAAAATCCTGTCAATATAGCGACGCTGCTGATCACCCATGCGCGTCTGCTCCAGCAGGGTATTCATGCCGATAATGGTATTAATGGGAGTTCGAATTTCATGACTCATGGTGGCAAGGAAATCTGATTTAACCTTTGTGGCATATTCGGCGCGTTCCTTCGCCTTCTGAATATCATGCTCCATACGTTTACGTTCACTTATATCAGAATGGGTGCCGAACATCAGTATCGGTGTGCCGTCATCCGCCCATTCGATAACCTTCCCTTTGTCCTCAACCCAAACATAATGTCCGTCTTTATGCCTGACCCTGCACTCACAGGAATAAAAGGGGATTTCACCGGAAAAATGTTTCTTTAAAAGTTTTTCACTCAATTTTCCGTCATCTTGATGCACAAAATTCTTCCAGGTTTCAATGGTGGTCTCTCCCAGCTCTTCCAGTGAGTATCCAATCAAGTTTGCCCAGCGTTCATCGAAGACCGTCTCTCCGGTCTGCACGTTCCACTCCCATGATCCCGCATTTGTGGCTTCCAGAATATTTTCCATCCGTCTGTTCTGCTGCTCAATACGCCGGCTCCAACGGATACGGTCAGATATGTCAACCATGGTGGTCAGAAAATGCTGTTCCCCCTGATTGTCAATCAAGGTGCCGGAAAAGATACCGTCGATTATTTCACCGCTTCTTTTACGTATTTTCAAATGCTCATTGATAATTTCTTTATTATTTTTCAGCTTCTCTCCCAAACGTCGGCGTTTTTCGGGGTCAAGAAATATTCCCAAGTTCTCTGCCGTATTACCAATAACATCTTCCCGAGTATACTGCACAGCCTGCTCAAAAGCGGCATTAACATCAATCAATTCACCGTTATCGGCTCGGCTGACTGCCATGGGGGTGGGATTGTTGTGAAAAAGCTTGTTGAAACGATCCAGTGAAGCCTGCTGTTCAGAAAGATCCTTGGAGATACCGAACAATGCCTGCTCTCCATTCCATTCTCCAAACCACACCCGAGTTTCAACGGGGATATGCCCGCCGCCCTTTATCTGCAGCGGGACCGGACAGTACTCCCGCTTCCCGGCAAACATCTCCTCTATGATCTGCTGAGCCTCAGACTGATACTCCTTGGGATGAAAATCAAGTATATTCATCGACAAGACATCCTCCCGGGAGTATTTCAGCTTCTCAGTAACCGCCGGATTGGCAAAAATGCAGTTCCCCTGGAGATCTCCAATAAAAATAAAATCCTTAACCGTCTCAAAAAAAGAGCGGAAGTTCCGTTCCCGCTCAATCAGCTTTTCCTGCATGCTGTTCTGTTTGTACTGGGAGGAGATAATACCTGCAATGATTTTCAGGACATCAAGTTCCTCCGGTTCCCATGAGCGATGATAACTGCATTCATCAAAGCCGATGAAGCCGAAAATACTCCCCTCCTGCACAAGCGGGTAAACAACAAGAGACAGAATCCCCTGGGGTTCAAGAATAGCCCTGATATTTTCAGGCAGCTCCTGTATATCTTCGGAGTAGATAATACCGTCATTCTCCAGCATGTCCAGCCACTCGCGAATCATATCAAAGGGGATGCCCTGCAGTTCTTCTTTCTGCGCAGCGATCTCCGGAGCACACCATTCAAATGTGTTATTCGTTGTTCTGTTCTTGAAATCATGTTCAAAGATATAGGTACGGCTGACGTGCAGGCGCGTCCCTACCTGCTGCAGGATATGGTCGACTTTTTCTTCAAAAACCACTGTATCATTCAGATGCAAAGCAATTTCTGCCAAGAGCGACTGATTTTGATGCAGGCTTTCAACTCTTTTTTCAAATGTATCCATGGATGCCCTTACTTTTTGTATTATCTATTTGTATTATCTATATTATCAGAATTATCCCCAGAAAACACTAGAGCAGCATAATTCTTCACAACAAGACGTCCTTTTCAGTTTTTATTCGGCGCTCGCTCCCTCATGACCGATACGCAGTTTCATACCATTCGGATGATCTTTGGGGATATGTACATGCCGTAAAATGCTGTCTTTGTACCACACATAGATTTCACTGAGTTCAGGGATATCTATTTTTCTGCTCGACTGCGCATCCAGTGTAAAGCGGTGAATCACCCGGGAGTCTCCATAATTCACTGTCAGCTGATTCAGCACAAGAATATGATGATCACAGCTATTGGTGATTTCTAGAGAAACAAATGATTTTTCCCCCTGTTTTCCCCTTCTCTTTCTAAATATCATATTTCTATCCAAAAAATTCAATTGCAGCTTACAGCTTTGCTAGTGAATTTATTATTTACTTGTAAACAGGATATCTTAAAAACCTCAAGGAAAAGTATGTGTACTTG
>JAIPFQ010000013.1:0-24421 GCA_021736605.1 Spirochaetales bacterium
GTACACAAAGGTAGATTACCTACGTGTTACTCACCCGTCCGCCACTCTCAAATGACCGAAGCCATTCTACCGTTCGACTTGCATGCTTAAAACGTGCCGCCAGCGTTCGTTCTGAGCCAGAATCAAACTCTCCGTGATATTATGTTCAGCACCCGAAGGTGCCGACTTTTTTTCACTTAAATTTGTCCCAACCAGTACGTCTTTTGACGTTTATTGACTAGGAAGCCCTTACGCTTTCCTTATCTCTTCCCTTCTCTAATTCATTATATCAAAGAACATTGCAACCTTACGGCTTTTCCCGTAACGCGCTTGAGTGTTATACCAAAACTGCAGTGTTATGTCAACAGTTTATTGAATAATTTTTCTTAATCATTCTCATCTGTCAGACAACTGCCGGCAGCTGCATTTTCATGAAAACTACATTTTCGAAAATGTTTTTACATGCCGTTTGTTCAGCCTCAATGCTTAGCAAACATACATAAAACTCAATTAAAGGTCAATAGATAAAAAGGAAAAATTTATTAATAATGCAGTCAGCATGATAACACTAGAAATTTGATGTTCGAATGAATATAATTCATTAAAGTTATAGAGAAAATAATACTGCATAATAAAACATATTAATAAAGGAGTGAATGTATGCGTTTGATATTTTTAGGTCCGCCAGGGGCAGGTAAAGGAACCATTGCAGATATGGCGAAGGATTTTTTCAATATCCCTCATATTTCTACCGGTGATCTTTTTAGGAATAACATAAAAAACAGTACTCCCCTCGGTAAAGAAGTAAAATCCATATTGGATTCCGGCGGGCTTGTACCTGATGAGCTTACAGTAGAGATGGTTAAAAATCGTCTTAAACAGGATGATACTAATCAAGGCTTTATTCTCGACGGTTTTCCGAGAACCATACCTCAAGCTGATGCACTTTCTGAATTTACGGATATACAATTTGTTATTAATTTCATTGTTTCTGAAGAGAAAATTATCAAGCGTCTTTCAGGGCGTCGTGTTGCAAAGCATTCCGGTAAAATTTACCATATTATCTATAATCCGCCTAAGGAAGAAGGCAAATGCGATATTACTGGGGAACCCCTTATTCAGCGACCTGATGATAAAGAAGATGCAATAAAAAATAGATTAGCGGTATACAGAAAACAAACTGAGCCGCTCATTGAGTATTATAGAGATAAGGGGCTGCTGCTTGATGTGGACGGTGAAAAAACTCCTGAAGAAGTTTTTCAGGAATTCAAAAAAGTAATCAAATCTCAAGCTTAAAGCCTATAAGTGAATAGTATATACCGATTTGTACAAGAAAAACATGAAACGCATTTCGGTATATTATTCACCTCCTTCTCCTTCATTATTTAACTTTTCTTCCAGTTTCATAATCTCTCTCTTTTCGTAGCCTTGATTACGCGCTGAATCAAGATACTCCCTGCTTTTGTCCGTTTCACCAGTCAGCAAATAATAGCGTGCCAGTTGGTAGAGCATTTCGGGGGGGACAGCAGAATTCTCAGAAGCTGAATTTTCCTCCGTCAAATTTTCACTTGCTGAAGGGGTAAGTACTTTTGCTCTTTCAACATAGTCATTATCTAAAAATACCTTCAGCAGCAGTGAGCGAAGGGAATAGTCTTCCGGATACATTCTGAAACCTTCTTCAAGCCAGCTGAGTCCGGAACCTTCTTCTCTATTTTCATCAAATTCCCAAAGCAGGAGAAGCACTTCTTTAGTAAATATCCTGTACTCCTTAAACCATTCCAAATGTCGCTCTGCATCGGTGA
This sequence comes from Spirochaetales bacterium, assembly GCA_021736605.1. GTDB lineage: Bacteria > Spirochaetota > Spirochaetia > PWKH01 > PWKH01 > JAIPFS01. The sequence goes on from JAIPFQ010000013.1 coordinate 1,782, forward strand.
GTTTTTCATCTTCCATATATAATTTTATCAGCATAACTCTGGAATCGTGATCTCCAGGATCAATTTCAAGGAGCTTTTCATATTGAGAAGAGGCTTTGCCTGTACTTCCACGTAATTCATAAATTCCGGCAAGAGTTTTTATTAATACCGTATTATCCGCATCTCTAGTAAGCAAATTTCTGATAAGGTCTAAAGCTTTATCATACTCCCGAAGCTCCACATAAACGGCGCTCAAGTTATATGCAGAAGGAAAGGATTCGGGGTTATAGTAAAGTGAATTACCATAGGCACGTTCAGCTTTTTCAAAATCTTTCAGCTGATAATATGCATTCCCCAAGTTATAATAGACATCACTCAGTTCCTTTAAAGAGTTATTTCCCGCTGCAGCGCAGCCGGATAAAATGGATACTGAAAATGCAATAAGGAAAGCTGCATAAATCAAACGCGACCGCTCAGACATCATCATAAATGAATTCTCTCCCCTTCAAATCATTCTGGGTATCAATAGTATTTACATCATTTCCCCAGTACGGTCTCTTCAATTTTCTGTACCTGGGAACGATAGAGATTAGCTATGTTGCTTCCGTAATCAGCTATAAGCTGTATAATATTTCTCGGATTTTCTTCCTTATCCACACCATTGAGACGATCACCAGCATCTCCAAGCCCCGGCAGGATATAGGCCAATTCATTCAGGACAGGATCCATCCATAAAGTATATACTTCAACATTTTCTATAGCTCGTATAACACGCAATGAACCTTTCAGTGCTGATATTACATTTATAAATTTTATTGATTTCGGTTTAATTCCCTGATCTAAAATGTACTTCATTATTGTTACCAGGCTGCCGCCTGTAGCATTCATGGGGTCAGCAAATATAAGATCTTTGCCGTCGAGATCGTCTAAAGTAAAAAAGGATTTATCCAAGTCCAGTATGTATTCCATATTATACTCTTTTTTTGAATCATCCCGCTTAATTTTGAATAATGAGAATGGCGGGACGTAACTTGAAGAGGAATATTCCTGAATTTCCTTACTCAGAATCATTGAAGGCAGCAGAGCTCCGCGAAGCATTACACAAATAACTGAATTTTCAATTTGCTCATCGACATCAGGGATTTTGTGTACTGCATAATTCTGTAAAGGAATATCCACCGGAGTTTCTGTAATAAGATAGTTTTTTTCATGCATCGAATTGTCATTAAAAGTAAGATTGAATAGTAATTCATAAGCCCTTTGAATGTAATATACAAATTCATCATGCTGTGTTTCAGGATTTCTGAGTTTTGCTATAAGTCGTGAGGCCTCTCCGTGTGTTTCTCTGGGTGTTTTGAAGGAATAGACATTGAGGGCTTTTTCTGCATTTGCAATTTCATGCATTTTTTTACCCATTTTATCATAAATTTGAATCATCCTGTTTTTGGCTTCAGCGATTTTCTTTTCATAGCTTCTTCCGGACATGATTTCAGAATATTTCATTGCTTCAGAATAATATTCATTCAGTTCATCTATGTTCTTCTTATCCTGCTTTGTCAAATATCCGTCAAGGTCTTCGGCGGTAAGTATTATTTTATTTGACATAATCTGCTCCTCCTGATTTTATCGTATGCACTGTATTAAATTAAGTAATAATTCAACTTGCTTACTATTCTAATTTGACTTTAGTTGTGCACTTTAATTGATTTTAATCCATTAGACTATACCATTATTTTTTTATGATGGCCACCAAAATGAACCAAGGAAAAAATCATTCAAATTACCTGCAGTTTTTAATTGAGATTTTTTTACGAGGTTTTTGTCTTATTCGATATATGAAAGTCCTTAAATTTGTCTTTGTTTTTCATAAGAACTATTGACCCCTATAATTACATGACGTATCATCCAATGCATGGCTAATATAGAGATCTACACAGATGGCGGATGTTCTGGAAATCCTGGACCTGGCGGTTGGGCGTACGTAGTCCAAATGGGAAATGAGTTAATTCGTTCTTCCGGAGGAAAGACAAATACTACCAATAACCAGATGGAGCTCCAAGCTGTAATTGAAGCTTTACGCTTTGTAGATTCACAGCTTGAAGACAGAAAGGGAACAATTACTCTTCATACAGACTCGCAATATGTAAAACAGGGCATAACTAACTGGATCCATAAGTGGCTTAAGAACAATTGGAAAACAGCAGCAAAAAAAGCTGTTAAAAACAAAGAGTTCTGGATGCAGTTAAAGGAACTTGATGATACCATTCGCCCAAACTGGGATTGGGTACCGGGACATGCGGGAGTTGAACTGAATGAAACCTGTGATAGAATGGTTCAGGATCAAATAGAGCAATTCAAGTTGAAAACAATTGATTGATTCCCGGGGTTCCCAAGTCTCATATTCTGCCTTCTTCAGATTATAAATTATAACTTCATTAATTCTTTCCAAGTTATGTATTATAAATGCATCAAATTTTTTATAAATAAAACCTTTTTCACTTTTCTCCTGTGAATCCTGAAATATACAAATCAAATTCCTCTTTTTTTATGTATTTAAAATTAAGAAGCGCAATTTTCTTTGTGACACTTCATATTGGGAATAGCACTGCTTGAATTTTTTATTTTATGAGACAATACCTTTCAAAGAGGTATTGATATGTAAATACTCAAAAGGAGGATTATGTGACTATATTAGGATTCATAAACAGAGGATTTTCCGGTGATTTTATTGAGGTAGAAGTAGATATCAGAAAAGGCATTCCCGGCTTTGATATTATCGGTTTACCTGACAGTGCTGTGCGTGAAGCCAGGGATAGAGTCAGAACTGCAATTAGGAATGCCGGGCTTCATTTTCCTCGAGAAAGAGTATTGGTAAATCTTGCTCCCGCGGATATGAAAAAGGAAGGAGCCTCGCTGGATCTTGCAATAGCTGCTGGAGTTCTGCATGCTTCAGGAGCAATTAATTTCGGTGAAAATGCAAAAAAAATCCTTGTTGCAGGCGAGCTTGATTTATCCGGTGATGTAAGGTCCGTACAAGGCGTCGCTGGAGCAGTTTTACAGGCTCAGAAAATTGATATAGATGCAGCAGTAATTCCTGAAGAAGATATTTCATATGTATTAAAAAACATACCGAATATTTTGAATATTTCCTCAATTAAGGATTTTCCTAAATTAAGCCTGCTTTACAGAAAAGGACTTGTGGAAGAGTGGAAGAATGCTATGCCGAATTCTACAGTTCAGCTTAAAGGTAACAGAAGAGAAAAAAATACTGTTTCCCCAGCAGTTTCCTCAGAAGTCAATTTACTGAAAAGAGTGCCTAATCAAATTAATTATGAAGAAATAATTGGTCTTGATGCTGTTAAACGGGCTCTTACTATTGCGGCTGCAGGGGGACATCATGTTCTTTTGTTTGGGCCGCCGGGCTGCGGAAAAACAATATCTGCAGAAGTATTAGGAGAATTACTTCCAAATCTATTTCCAGATGAAATCCAAGAAGTTATTCAGATCTATTCTGCGGCAGAAAAAGCTGAAGAAATCCAGCAATTTGAAAATAAACGCCCGCCAGTCCGCATGCCTCATCATAGTACTACTAAAGAGATGATGCTTGGCGGAGGTAAAAATATCAGACCAGGCGAAATCTCCCTAGCTCACAAGGGCTTACTGATTATCGATGAAGCTCCTGAGTTCAGCAGAGCTGCGCTGCAAAGCCTTCGTGAACCCCTAGAACAAAGAAGGGTTGAATTCATGAGAAATGGAAGATGGTTTTGGTTCCCTTCTCATTTTCAGCTTATCATGAATATGAATCCCTGCCCCTGCGGACAGCTTGGTCTTGTTCAGCAGGCTTGTTTGTGTAAACCTCAAGACATACACCGTTACTGGAAAAGAATTGGGAATCCTCTTTTGGATCGCATACCCATACGGATTCCTGTAGAAAATTCTGGAAATAATGCATCAGAAAAATTACCCTTACATGTTAATCCTAATAAAAAGAACCAAATTACACAAGTTTCTGGAGAAAATGAGCATGGCGGATTACCTACTGACGTTGAGAATAATACACTTAATGAAGAACCTGAATTAAAACATAATGAGATAGTAAAATTAAAGGAAAGTTTTACTGCAAAAAAAGCAAGAATTGAGTCTGCCGGAAAAATTCAGCGAAACAGGTTTAAAAAGTACCCTTTTAATAAAAACGAACATATGCCTTTTAATCAAATTAATACCTACTGTATTATGGATAAAAGAGCTAAAGAACTATATGATAATTCCTTAGAGTATTTTGAATTTTCTGTCAGAGCTTCACATAGTATAATCAAAGTTGCACGAACTATCGCAGATTATGAAAACTCAGAAACTATACAGGAAGAGCATATTGCTGAATCATTATTTTACAGAAAATATGGGGATGGAGATTATTACTGGAAAAATATTCATGCATAAAGAAAATAAAATAACATTAAGCTGCATTAAGTGTTGACACTTTCATGGCACTTTGTTATATTCCACATCGTCATCAAGAGATGGGCCGCTAGCTCAGTTGGTAGAGCAACGCCCTTTTAAGGCGTGGGTCACAGGTTCGAACCCTGTGCGGCTCATTAACCGGGCAACCGGATTGTGTCTCCTTCGTCTAGTGGTTAGGACACCGGGTTTTCATCCCGGCAACAGGGGTTCGACTCCCCTAGGAGATGCTTTAAATTGGACGATCTGTAAGCCGTTAAGGTTTTATGATCGTCCTTTTTTTCATTCTTTACCTTATTCTTTTCTTCTTTTCTTTTCAGGTTTCTTTTCTTTTCACATTAAACTTCTTGACAGAAATAAAACATAACTCTAGAGTTAAAAAAGAATAGGTTCTTGCTTGATTAAAAGGGAAATAGGTGTAAATCCTATACGGTCCCGCCACTGTAATTGATGTATTAATCATATCAGAATTTCGCCCGAAATTCTAATCCACTGAAAATCCTACCTACTAGGATGTTTTGGGAAGGGGATATGTATTGTATCAAAGTCAGGAGACCTGCCTGTTTGTAGACCTGAAAAGTCCACGGTGTATGGACTTGGGTGTGCCTGTACATGCCCGTATCTAACTACCCGAATATGAGGTGTAATATGTTTTCAAAAACAAAACTCAAATTGTTTCTAGGTGTTTTATGTCTCCTGCTAGCTGCAATTCCAGCTTTTTCTCAAGGAAAGCAGGCAGCGCAGGGACAGCAGGAACAAATGAATGATATGAGAAAAAACACAGAAAATGGTGTAAGTTCCGAAGAACCATCTAAGAAGGAAGTCTTTGCTGAAATAATCGATTCATATGATCGGAAAGTAGTAATTGAGGAAAAACCGCAGCGGATAATTTCATTAGGGCCAAATATAACAGAAACAATTTTTGCTTTGGGCAAAGGTGACAATCTGGTAGGCCGTACAGATTACTGTGATTACCCCGCTGATGTTTCTAATATACCTTCAGTTGGTTCCATAATGGATCCCAGCCTGGAAAGTATAATTGAATTAAACCCTGATCTAATCTTAGCGTCTGCACATGTGGGAAAAGAAGTTGTTAATGCTCTGGAAAAATCCGGCCTTACAATTGCTGCTTTATATGCTGATAAAAACCTTGAAGGAGCTTATACAATTATTTCTGAAACAGGGCGCCTGCTTGGAGCTGAAGAGGAAGCTTCCCGAATCGTTAATGACATGAAAGACCTGATTCAGGATATACGGAATAGAATTGATGGACTCGAAAAACCGGATGTGTATTATGTGGTTGACTTTGGAGAATGGGGCGATTTTACTGCAGGAGGAAATACCTTCATACATCAGCTTATCACCCTAGCCGGCGGAAATAATGTTGCCGAAGATATTCAAGGCTGGAGTTACAGCATAGAAAAAATCATTGAAGACAATCCCGATATCCTGATTTGTTCAAAATATTTTGATACTAAAGAACGCCTTGTTCAAACACCAGGATATGAGGAACTTCCCGCAATTAAGAATGGGAATGTTCACGAAATTGATAATAATAAGCTCGACCGGCAGGGGCCGAGAAATGCCTCTGCTGTTCTGGATTTAGCAAAAATATTTCATCCCGAGGCTTTTCAATAAGAATTCAAAAAGAAAATGCTGAGCCCCGAAACAGACAAAAGATAAAAAAAGTAAAGCCATGAAAACAAAGCATCAGATTCTGCTACAGAAACAACTACTCTTTTTTCTCTTATTAGCATTGCTTGTTTCATCGCTTATTTCCATAACTCTCGGGGCTGCATCAATTTCAATTGCAGACACTAGCCGTATATTATTATCAGCCATTACTCCCTGGGATTTTACAAAATCAATTTCTGATTCGTATATCCATATTGTTTTAAAACTGCGTTTGCCAAGAATAATCACCGCAATACTTACAGGAATTTCATTATCAATCTCCGGAGCTGTATTTCAGGCAATTTTTCGCAACCCCATGGCAGATCCATTTATACTTGGAATTTCTTCAGGTTCGGCCTTCGGTGTTGCCGTTGGAATCATTAGCGGCTTAACAACAATTGTTTCAGCAAGATGGGGTGTTCCAATTTTTGCTTTTCTTGGAGGGATGGGAGCCACCCTTGTCATTTATTTTCTCGGTGGTAGAAGTTCTTCCACAAATACTCTGCTGCTTTCAGGGATTGCAATGAACTTTTTGTTATCATCACTCATGTCTCTGCTTCTGTACTTCAGCCGAGACAAGCTTGAATCAATTATTTATTGGAATCTCGGAAGCTTTTCTTCAGCAAGCTGGGATGAAGTTACCGCAATTATCCCCTGGATAGCCATCGGAACTATTGCCATAGCTTTCTTCAGCAGGGAGCTAAATTCTCTCAGCCTGGGAGATGAGACAGCTCACTCCTTGGGTATAGATATCCATAAAACCCGACTGCTACTACTTATGCTGGCAACGTTAAATACATCTGCATCAGTTGCGGTCAGCGGAACAATTGGTTTTGTAGGCTTGATAGTGCCTCATGTCATCAGACTTATTATCGGTCCTAATCATAAATACCTCATACCCTATTCAGCATTATCCGGAGCAGTCTTTATGATTATCTGTGATGCTGCAGCACGTTCTCTGATTCCCCCTACAGAAATTCCTGTGGGCATCATCACAGCAATTACAGGAGCACCATACTTTATATTTCTTCTACGTAAAAGAGGAAGGATTGTCTTATGAAAAAAAGTACAGTAAACAAGAAAACCGTTTCCTGCGGCATGCAGGCATTACCTTCATATGAAACTAGCATCGGTGCTCCAATACTAAAGGCAGAACACATATCTTGGACTTTTGATAATTCACAAGGAAAAGTTTTGGATGATCTGAGCTGCTCAATTGATTCAGGTACATTCACAACAATTCTTGGCCCAAATGGTTCCGGTAAAACAACATTCTTAAAAACTTTTCTTAGAATGCTTCCTCCGGAAAAGAATACAATATTTCTTACCGGAAAAGACGTTCTTGAATTTAACCAGCGTGATATTGCTAGAATAATCGGCGCAGTACCACAGAATACGGCCACAAATTACACCTATACTGTTGAAGAGATGATTATGATGGGAAGATATCCGCATATAAACCGCTTTTCAGCAATTTCTTCCCACGATCGGAAATTAGTTTATCAGGCTATGCAGAAAACTGAGACACTGCATCTGCGGGATCATGGTATCCATGAAATCAGCGGCGGCGAGCTGCAGCGCGTCATCATTGGAAGAGCTTTGGCTCAGGAGCCTCGAATCCTTGCACTAGATGAACCAACAAATCATTTGGATCCAAGACACCAAATAGCCATTTTACAGCTTCTGAGGCAGCTGGTCAAAGAAGGAATATCTGTAATCTGCGTTCTCCACGATTTAAATTCTGCTATGCAGTACAGTGATCAGATAATTCTGCTCGATAAAGGAAGAATTGCCTGTTCCGGTCCCCCGGAAGAAGTTCTCATACCAAGGTATATTAAGAGTGTATATCACATAGAATCACAGCTTATAGATATTGGTAAAGAACGGCCATATATTATACTTCCAGAAATGTAAAATCACACATCTCATATATCATGAGACTACATATATTGACCACAATAGAAAATATCCATAAAATTGCTGTATGAATATACAAAGAAAACCTTTTGGAATAACAAAAACTGGAAAAAATATTGACAGCATAATCATTGAAAATTCCCATGGAGCTTCAATAGAGCTGATCACTTTTGGTGCACGGCTTATATCATGCAGAATGCCTGATCAAAATGGGAATATTGATGAACTGCTGTACAGTTCCAGAAATATTGATGATTTTGAGGGCGAGCTCCTCTATCATGGCGCCACCATTGGAAGATATGCTAACAGAATTGCCAATGCTCAATTTACTTTAGACGGCACAACATGGAAATTACAGAAGAATGAAGCAGAGAATCAACTGCATGGCGGGCCAGGCGGTTTCCATTCCCTTACTTGGGATGCATTTCCTATAAGATATGAAGATAGAGGATCAGTTAAATTTTCATTAACGTCAAAAGATGGCGATCAAGGCTTCCCTGGAAATCTGGATACTGCTGTAACAGTAAGCCTCACAGAAAAAAATGAACTTATTTTTCTCTATGAAGCAGTTAGTGATGCTCCAACCTATATCAGTCTAACGAACCATGCTTACTGGAATCTTGAAGGAGCAGGAAAAGACACAATACACGGACATATACTCAAATTATCCAGTGAAAAAATTGTCGAACCTGATAACAATCTCATACCTACGGGCAATTTCCTCAAAGTTGAAAATACTGCCTTTGATTTTCTTTCTGAAAAGCAGCTCGGTGATGATATTGATACACTAGTACACTCTAAAGGTTATGACCACAATTTTGTACTTCAAGATAAACACACACCTGCAGTGAAAAAAGCTGCAGTTATGAAAGCTCCGCATTCCGGGCGTACAATGACCCTGGAAACAAATGCTCCTGGCCTTCAACTGTATACAGATAACTACAGCAGTCCCCCATATCAGGCATTCTGCCTGGAAGCTGGAGAATTACCTGATGCCATGAACCATGAGCTCTTTCCTTCCCCAAGACTTATGCCTGGAGAGATGTATCGCCAAATAACAGTTTATGGTTTTTCTGTGAAATAAGCAGAAAAGGTTTGGGGAAAAAGGAAGTTTAAATGAAGTTAAAAGAGACAAACATGGATGGAAAAAGGTAAAAAGAAGCATACGTCATCTAGGCGGGAACATTCTTTTTATCAGCATATCGATATAGTATTCATCTTCAATCTGCTGTTCTGAAATTTTCAGTATACTCAATACCCAATGCAGGTCCTGGTCAATTTTCTGATGGTTTATTGGTTTGTTTGTGTTTTCCTCTTGAAGTGATTCAATCTCAATAAAATCTCCAAGATTTTTTACATGGCTTAACTCAATATTGAAATCATTCCATCTATATAGGTTACCCTTCTTTAATTTCTCGATGAAGGGGACGTACCCAAGAAAATTAGCAAAGGAATTAAATTGATAAGCATCATCTGCAGAAAATTCAATCTCTTTATTGTGCTCAACTCCCTTGAACTTCTGCTTCTTTTTTGCCGTTACAATCAGCCTGCCGTTTTCATCCCTGAGGCGAAAAGCTGAATATGCGCTGACAGGATATTCAAGATTTTCTTTATTCTGCCGAAATTCCTCATAAATCTTCACAGGAAGATAATAGATATCCCGCTTCACATAATTTTTCACAAATTCAGCACCAGGCAGCATCTGCACCCGAGTTTCAATGGTTTGAGGCTCCTTGATCCACGCTTTTATCTCAATTTCAATAGCCATCCAGCACCTTTCAAATTCGACCTTTCAATTTAAACAATTATATTCAAATATTCTGCAGCTAGTATTAAGCTAGTATTAAGCTAGTATTAAGCTAGTATTATTACAGAAATTTTGTTATTAATTCTCTTAATACAATTACTAATCATGTTCTTAGAATAGTATTTTTAGTTATTGTTATTCGTAAAAAGTAATTCCTGGAAAGCGATTCTTAAAAATAAGAAATTCACTACTCTTTCCAGGGGAAAATCATACCCTTAAGTGTCCTATGCCCCACCTTATCCCGTTCATCAATCAATAAAGCATCCCATGGTATATCTTTTCTTGAAGCCTCCGGATTCTCTTCAAGATAGTCATACTTATACATTCTAAGCTTAAAAGCTATCTGATGAGTCATGAGTATCGAAGCAAACCCGGGAATGAGAAAAGCAGTAGCAATAGAAATGACAGCATTAATCAAAGTATAGAACAGAAGGAAAAGTGAAAAACCCAAATTATCAATAAAAACCATAAAAGTTTTCTTCAAAGTTTTTATCGGCTTATCTTTCAACTGCCGGGCAATGGGCAGATAAAATATTATAGCTGTCCAGCCGAAAATACTCAGCCAGAACATAAGAGCAAGAGAAACAGCTGAAAGGATACCGGCAGACATGGCATAAAAAGGTATAACAATAAAAACAATCACAAGAAGCACAACCGAAGCGATGGTAAGCAGCAGTACATATGGCAGACTTTCTTGAAAACAACGCTTTAATTCCCTTATTTCCGGTCTTTTATAGTTCGTAAATTCAAAAACAAAAAATGAAACCGTACCATTATACGCCTGCAGAGCAAAAAGCCATAAAAGCATAGCCATAATTCCCCATACTGCAGAAGCAGTAAACAGTGTCACTGCCAAATACCCTAAAGCCAGAAAAATAACATACACAATATTAAACAGTATAAGGGGAATGAGATTATCCCACCCATCAAAAAAACTCTTTTTTATAAAAAAACCAATCATGAAAGTTTACCTTTATTTGTAATTTATTTACCCCGTTTGCCTGATACTATATAAGCATAAGAAACAAAAAATTAAAACCGGAAATGCATAGCTTGGAGATTAAATTTTCGAATGCTGCTGATATAATTACAGTAAATAGATAGCATGCAAGCCGAATTTTTTTATTCTGATGCCTCCGCGCTGCGTTTCAGCCGACAGAGGATAGCTGTTGCAGCTAATAATAAAGCAAAAATTAGTACCGCTGCGCCTATGCCCCAGACATCAGCAAACCAGCCGAATAAGGGGGCTGCTGCGGCCGTTATTAAAGACTTAAACTGCGACTCTCCAGAAAGACCCGTAGCCATCATTGAGTTTTTCACCAGCCCGCTTAAATAGCCGACAGCCATAGGTCTGCGAATATTCTGAATAGCATAATAGAGAATAAACAGCAGCATTGCTGCTCCATATACATCATACAGCAAAGAGCTGCCAATTCCGACCATAAGCAGCACAGAAAAGGCGAAAGTCCAGTTTAAACCGCTCTCTTGGCTGGAGAACATATCCCCCAAGACACCCGAACGCTTAGAAGCGGCTGCACTAATCAAGTAGAGAACAAAATATACCAGAGCAGCTGCAATGGAAGTTCTCTCCTCTCCGGAAAGAAACAGCAGTATTGGGGCAGAAAGAGCAAACTGCTTTATTACAGGCTGTATATAATCTTTAGTTGATTTAAAAATACTGTCAAAAATACTGAAATTCAACATTCCTTTCCTGGTCTGCGGATCCCTGAACATTGCCGCTAGACCAAGAATGTGCTCTTTCATTATTGTTAAGGACTCCTTTACTGGTTGTACGGTTTGATCAGCATACTCAGATTCTCCACCTGAAGCAGTATTGGAACTTACCAGCTCTGAATTTGAGCTTTTACTGCTCTTCTTCTGTTTAAATCCAGCTTTTTGACTGCTTTCCGAACTAAAATCCAAATACGCGGGATAAGTCATCATGAGGAACATACCCAATACATAAGGAATTATTGTATAGAGAAAAATCACACTATAGTCTCCGGAATAAAATACAATAAAACCCGAGATAACAGCAGAAATTGCAGAACCTCGCTGAGACCATGCTCTTGTATGGCCGTAATACAGTACTTTATACTCTGTTTGATTTTGTACGCGCAAATATTCTATGATCATAGCTTTGTGAGTTCCAGTTCTGAAAGCTTCACCGAAAGCAAAGACCGCCATGGCAAGAAGAAATGCTGCATAGTTTGAAAAGAAGCCAAAAACTATAAAAGATACAATATAGCTGGCAAAACAGAAAACCATGCTTTTTCTGCGGCCGAAAGTATCTGCAAATATTCCTGATGGAATCTCCAGTATATTGGTAGTAATTTCACGAACGGCAAAAAGTGTCCCTATTTCCAAATAACTTATTCCAGCCTGATGAAAAAAAAGAAGCAGATAGGGATCAAAAAAACGCAGATTTTTAAGGAATCCATAGAGAGAAAATTTCCAGTACTGTATATCTCTGAATAATATTTTCTTGACAGCTCGCTTCTGATCAATATTTTTCTTCTTCTTTATTTTTTGCTCATTCTCCCCCGCTTTACCTCCGGGGTTTTCTTTTTTCATAATCAGCGGTGCTCCTTTACTTGTATATCTTTCTTTGTACGGATCAGTTTTCTTTCTGCAGTTCAGTTTTCTTTGTACGATTCAGCAAAGTCCTTTATCAGTATAAATTTTTATACATATAATTGCGAGTTATTCAAGAAGGATAAATAGAGAAACAAAGAAAAGCACTCCGGTGGAGCTTTCTGGTGAGGTTGAAAATGCAAAAAGGACCGCCGAATTATGGCGATCCTTCTTTAAGTAGTGGCGAAGGGATTTGAACCCCTGACAAAACGGATATGAGCCGTTTGCTCTACCGACTGAGCTACGCCACCAAAATATCAAAGCTACTATACCAATGGTCCCTATTTCTGTCAATAACTTTACAGAAAAACCTTTTCATTTCCGCTTGACATAAATTTACGTAAAACTTTTTCAAACACAATGATAATCTATGCCTGCATCTCAAACTGATCATTTTTCTTGAACTAAATCATGAATCAGCCATTTTTTTTCGGAAGATCCTTTATCCCATATCAAATATATCGTATAGAGATAATTTTCATCTGCTTCAGTTAGTATACGTACTGGTACTGAGATTCTATCCATTTGCTTTTCCGTTGTTTGATGCTCACCTATTCGTAAGCGCTCTAACTGTATTGGATCCGTAAAAAGATTTTCATGCAGTTTGGGGAATAAGTGATGCATTAACGGGTCAACATATTCTTTCCACTTCGATTCAGGTCCTTTATCCTCTTCATTGGAAATATTTTCAGGTTCAGTATTATCTAACGAAGAAGTTTGTAAACTGCTAAAGAATTCAATGAGGACATGATATATACGAGCTGTTTCACTATCACGCAGGGGATCTGCAAACTTTCCTAAAGTTAAATCCTCAGGCCTCATTCCCCAAATACTATCCCCTTCCCTATGTACCGGAAGACCTGCTGGAAGATCCGAATCCTTTTTCCCTGCTTTATCACTATTTACAGAATCATTCTCGGCAGTCAAATTCATAAGTACGCTTAAAAAAAGTATTAGAAACCAAAGCTTATGTATATGCGTTATTTGAATTACCATAATATTACAACATTGCGTAAAGAGATCATATAGTATATGTACTTCTCTTTCCTGAAAATGTCAAATCCTGCAATTCGCTTCAGAAAGAAATGAATAATAAAACACGTATAAAGAAGTATTTTCAAATAGGCGAAGCCGCATGACGAAAAAAAGTAAATATGCTATACAATATATATGCAAGATACTCATTGGGAAATTTATTCAAAACTGCAGCAGCAGGCTTATGAACCCGTTCGGGATCCTTTATGGAAGCATATTTACCTCACGAAAGGTATGATTGCGTTGGTCAGCTCTCATGAATTCCAAGCTATGAACGGAGTCAAACAGCTAGGACCTGCTTATTTAGTATATCCAGGAGCTGTTCACACAAGACTCAGCCACAGTATTGGGGTATATCATGCTGCAAGGAAAATAATCCTTCATTTTCTTCAGAATTTCCAAGAAAATTCTGCTCATGGAAACCAGAAAAGCCCATTCACATACGAGGGTGTAAAAGCCTTTCTTGCAGCGGCACTGCTTCACGATATCGGCCATTTCCCTTTTACTCACTCATTAAAAGAACTTCCCTTAAAAGAACATGAAACCCTTGCTTCCGACATTATACTGAGCTCTTCTGAACTGAAAACCATTATAAAAGAAAAAATACAAGCTGATCCGGAATTTACCGCCTTAATAATTGATGAATCTCAAAAAACAGATAACAATGAAATTACGGCTTACAGGAATATTCTTTCAGGCGCATTAGACCCTGATAAACTGGATTATCTGAATAGAGACGCATATTTCTGCGGCGTCCCATACGGGATACAGGATATTGAATACATTATCAGTAAAATGCGCTGGCTTCTTGAGAGCGGGCAGCCGGCTATTGAAATCAGCGGCAGCGGAGCAATGGAGAATCTTTTATTCTCTAAATATCTTATGTACAAATATGTCTATTGGCATCGAAGAGTACGATCTGCAACAGCTATGGTGAAAAAAGCACTATTTCACGCCCTCCAATCAGGTACTATTTCAGCTGAAGACCTGTACAAAATCGATGACGATGCTTTTTATCACCTTTCACAAAAAAAGGATCACCCTTTCCTTGATTACATAAAACAGGTTAAAGAGAATCGGCTCTTTATTACTTCACTGGAAATACCATTTAATTCAGATAACACTGAACACATAAAGATGCAGGAACTTCCTTATAGAAGCCGTAAAGAGAAAAAACTGACTGAATTTCTTAAAAAAAGGGACAATACCCGTGTCTCCGAAGATGAGCGTATTTCCGCAATTATTGATATTCCAGAAAAAATCAACTTTGAAATGAACATCCCTATTCTCGGTAATCGCTACTCATCAGACTCTTCAGGTATTTTTCCAGAAACTAGACATAATTCAGCTTCATTCAGTGAAGAAAACAGCGGAATTACGGAAAATTCACAACAGTGGAACAATAAAGGCAATTTACAGAATAACTCCAAAGGCTTAGAAGTATTTTCTCCTGACATTGTGGGAGCAATGGAAAAATCTCTTAGAACTCTTCGCATTTACATACCAGCTTCCTGCCGCTTGGATAGAGAAGATGCAATCAGCATACTGAATGAAGAAAACACTGAAAATGTCTCCTAAGGAAAATAATAGTATGAGCAATAAAAATGAGCAAATACCTGTTGAAGAGATTGCAGGGGGAAGAATGCCCCCTTGGATTCATCGATTCATCAAACAGGCGGGCCGAACAATTAACACATTCAATATGATAGAGGAGAATGACCGTGTGCTCCTAGGTATTTCCGGGGGAAAAGACTCGTTGGCCTTGGCTCTTGCCCTGGCATTACGTAAAAAATGGCTTCCTATTGATTATAAACTGGAGGCTCTTCATATAAACTGGAGAGAACACCCTATACCCGGGGAGAAAATGGAAGATTTGGAAAGTTTTTTCCGGCTGCTCAAAATTCCCTTTACTTCTGTTACGGCCTCCATGTTTCCGGATTCATTTCAGGATGATTTCAACTGCTATCTCTGTTCAAGAAATCGACGCAGGATACTGTTTCAGCATGCAGCTGATAAGGGAATACGTAAAGTAGCCATGGGGCACCATTTAGATGATTTAGTGGAGACTTCACTTATCAATCTCTGCTTCAGAGCTGATTTCTCCACCATGCTTCCGGTGCAAGAATTTTTCAAAGGGGAAATATATGTGATACGTCCTCTTATACAGATAAAAGAACATGTACTCACCCGTCTGAATGAATCGTACACGATTCCCACTGCAAAGCCAGTCTGTCCATACGATCAGACAAACATCAGATCTAAATTGAAACCTATTATAAAAGATCTTTCAAGAATTGATAAACTCACCAGGGAACATGTGTTCAATGCCCACAAATTCAGCTGTCGTATTCCTCCTGGTGCGTCTGAATATCATAAATCCTCCCGGGAGTCTCTTCCTCAAGGAAAAGGGAGACTTTCTGAATAACCCGCTGCCCTTGAACCCGGGAATTACTTACGTAGGCAACACCGATCTCAGCAAACGTCAGGGAATCATTCAAATCTACCTCAGCTGCTGAAACATAAAAACGATTGCGCATTTTCTGGCGCAGTGAATTAATGATACTCCTTTTTTCTTTTAGTGAAGAAATATCCTCTAACTGTATAATACAATGTAACAAACTTACTATCATGCTGTTTAGTATATAGGTATTAAAGTTATTATAAAAGACGTTTAAAAATTATATTCTTTGGTATATAATAAGTCGCAAGATTTGCATATTATGCAGGAGGGGTTTATGCATATGAAAAAGAGAAGAGTATTCCTTGTAAGTTTAATTATTCTATTCGGCTTACTTTCGTCTCCGGTCTTTTCAGCGGAAAGCGGGGATATGGATCTAGACTTGAATATGGGTGTTACCTACAGCAGCAATGAAGCTACAGGTCAAACAGCCTTGGGTATCAGCCTGAAACCGGATATCAGCTTTGGAAAATGGGGCATAGGACTAATCGGCACATTGAATTTTTCCTTAGATGATGAATCGGATTCGTTCATCCGCTTTATCTCTGAGGACTGGGTCCCGGATTTTGAAGATGATGAAAATTTTATAGACTATACGAAGACTGCAGCAAGCCTGTATCTTCCAATTTTCAGGTATGTTCGCTACGGCTGGAAGGGAGAACCCCTCTATGCTCAATTCGGTACCATTGACTCAATTTCCTTAGGTACGGGCGTCTTTGTTAACCAATACAGCAATACAGCTTTGTATGAGCAGCAGAGAATCTCCGGTGCAGTTCTGGATATTGACGGCTCCCTGTTCAACTTCCCCTATATCGGTTTTGAGAGTTTCGCATCCAACATTACTGAATTTGATGTCCTCGGAGCTCGGGTTTATTCTCGACCTTTATCTTTCCTCGAGGTACCCATTGTAAATGGAATCCAAATCGGCGCTTCCTTTGCTGCAGACAGGAATCCCGCAGCCCTGGATGATGTGGTTTCTGACTATTTTGATACTACAACCTTTTCTGAAAGTCCAGACATCGTTACTATGTACGGAGCGGATATTGTGGTTCCCTTACTGCCGTTCTCACTGTTTTCCATGGATCTGTTCGGGGACCTGGCTTTTCAGCCTTCTCAAGATGAAAATGATGAGACAGCAAGCGCTTTGCGCAGCGGTGTTCGGGGGAAAATTGGCGGCCTTATAAACTATATGGCAGATTTCACCATGCCAAAGAAGGGATATAAACCCTATTATTTTGATGATGACTATGATCTGAACAGAAAGGCTACGTATGATGATCCAGGATTGTCCGACGACAGCTACTACCTCATGGGCAGTGCCGGTTTTGATCTCTTTGACGAGAACCTGGTTTTTGACTTGAGGATTTCCAGCGAAGTTGTTGCTGAGGATTTCACACTGAAGGATGGTACCCCAAAAATGGAAGCTTACTTCAAACTGGGAGAAGACATCCTTCCCTTATTCTATTTTGATGCCTATTACAGGAAAACTTCACTCAGCTCAGACTCATTCAACTCCTTTCTCGAAGGAGTTATGGATCCCACTACTAGTGCTGAAATCGAAATTGATGCAAACATTCAGTACAGCGTCATAAAAACCCAAGTCGGCATGATTGTTACGTATGATTCGAGCGGTAACAGGGAAATAAAGACAAGTATAGCTGGGGATTTAACCCTGGATGAACTACTAGGGATCTTCTAGGTCATTAGTCATTTCGGATAGAGATCCTTTACATTCCAGCTGAAGGATCTCTTTGTTTCATAAGATTTGTTATAAAGATATAGATTTTACAAGCTATTAATGAGGGAAACTGGTTATTATTATGGAAAAAGGTCGATTTCAAACAGCTGCTTTGCTTTTTATTTTTCTCTTCGCTCCACTATTCATAATGCAGATTGGATTTTCTGCGCTGGACGCTGCTGATAAAACTTCCTGGGAAAAAGACTCGGTACTATTCTATTTTGCTTCATCGGAGTCAGGTTTCAGATTGTACGATTCAAGCGGTGCTTTTGTTATGGATACTGCTCAGCAGGGGATCATTAGTGAAAATTGGATCATTCAGACACTTGACTCCACCAGTGTTGAAATTGAAACTTATGCAGGCACTCAGCGATGCAGAATTTTACCTGACAGCCTTATAACCATTGATAAAAGCACTGCATCTAACTTGGCTCTTTTTGTTCTTCAAGGTGAAATACGCTGTACCAGCGAAAATGAGGATGCTGCTGTAGCGGTATCAACTCCATCCTCCACTTACCAGTTTACAAATTCGGATGTTATTCTTTCTGCAGGTACTGAAGAAATATTTACGGTATTAGAGGGATCTGCAGAAGCACGTAATGATATAACTCGAAACGAATTCACGATTCAAGCGGATGAATCTATCAATACGCTGTCTGAGAACAAAGTCCCCTTCCCTGATTATATTGATGAAACGTCACTATCATCAACTACCGGTATGTATGCATATCAAAAAATACCATCGGAACCTTCTGATGAACTTCTTTCCCTCCTCCAGCCTGAAGAGCAGCGGGAGCCAGAACTTTCTGCTGATATTGAGCCTGAAGAAACAGCAGTTTCAAAGCTGCCGGAGGAAAGGACCACTGAATTGGAGGATTCTGAAACTCAACTTGAGCCAGAGCCGAAACCGGATATTGAAGTTGAGGCTGAACCTGAGCCCAAAATCGAGCCGGAACCGGAACCGAAAGCTGAGCCTGTACCTGAGCCCAAGCTCGAGCCGGAACCGAAAGCTGAGCCTGTACCTGAGCCCAAGCTCGAGCCGGAACCGGAAGCTGAGCCTGTACCTGAGCCCAAGCTCGAGTCGGAACCGGAAGCTGAGCCTGTACCTGAGCCCAAGCTCGAGCCGGAACCGGAACCGGAAGCTGAGCCTGTACCTGAGCCCAAGCTCGAGCCGGAACCGGAAGCTGAGCCTGTACCTGAGCCAGTTGTAGAATTAGCCGAAAAACCAGCTGAAGAAGCTAAGGGCAAGGAATTAGAAGAATTGGAAAAAGAAGCCCCTGAAGCTGATGGAGCTGAAAAAAAGAAAGCTGTGGTATTTGAAGATCTTGCTGATGCTGATGAGGGACAAGCGGAGGCGGCAGCGGAAATTGCTGAAGCTGAACCCAAAGCTGAAGAGCCTGAAGCAACTGAGGAAGCCATTGAAACAAGCAGCGTAAAGGAGTTGTCTGCTCCTGAAGAAGTTGACAAAACATCGACTATGGTAGCCGAAGCTCCTGCCGAAGAAGAAGTTGGCAGTATTTCTGAATCTGCAGATGAAGAAGATAGTGAAATAGAGATTGAAGCTCTCCCGCAGATACGTAAAGCTGAAGCTCCTTCAGAAGAACCGGCAGATGATACTTCTGAACCTGAAGCCGGAGTAAAAATCGTACGTGAAAAAGATACTAGTGAACCAGCAGCTGCTGATGTCCCTGCTGAAAGAAGTCAGGAAACAACAGTAGCAGTCAAACCTGAACCCGCAATTCAAGATAAAGAAACTGAAACTGCAGAAAGTAAAGAAGAAAGCGATACTAAGGAGTTAGCACTTGCTGAAGCTATCCATATGCTGAGTAAACAAGCAGCAGCTTCAAAAGCCTCTGAAGATTCAACTTCTGAAAAAAGAGCAGAATCTGAAGAACCTGAAAAAGATATTTCCGATGAACAGATAAGCCGGGAATTGGATAAAGAGCCTTCTCAAAAGACAGCAGAGAGGGACGCAGCAGAATTAGCTGCCAGTAAAGATGAAGTTCCCGAAACCACTGAACGCATTGAAAAGGATGATCAAGCTGAGAAAACCGTTCAGCATATTCCAAGTGAACCAGTAAAAATAACAAGTGAAGCAGCAGCTTCGGAAAAAGCGGTACCTGAAGAAGTAACTGATAAAACGGAAGTGTCCTCAAAAGAGGAAGAGGTATCTGAAGAACCAGAAATTGGAAAAGAGACCGAGAAAGAAATTGAGAAAGCAGAAATACCTGCAGCAGAAAAAGAAGCTGCTGAAAAAGAAGCTGCTGAAAAAGAGATAGAAGAAGTAAAGGATGAAACTGTAATAGCATCTACTGATGAAGCAGGTGAATCTGTTGAGATTTCAAAGGATGATAAAAGGGAAACAGCAAGCAGCACAGAAAATGGCGGCTTCGACTTTGATCTTACCATACAGCAGGGCGCAGCATATAACTTAGAAGAAGACTTTTACGGCATCACGGAAATCAATCCTTCCATCAGCATAGGTGATTCTTTCAGTTTAGGAGCCGGCTTAAAATTTATGTACCCATTAAGCTCTAATCCTATTGAAATCAGTTCCTGGTACAGCCCCAGGGGAAATCTCCTGTGGAATTACGGCGGCGGGGCTGTAGGGACGAACAAGGTTCTTGACATCATATTCGATTCATTATCACTCATAGACCACATCCAATTGGGCAGCCCTGAAGATACAGTATTCCTAAGCGCAGGCACCATGGACAGTCTGAGCTTGGGTACTGGATTTATGCTTAATAATATGGATCTTAATATTGATAGCCCATATATCTCTCGTACTGGACTCCATCATGGACTTAATTCTCAGTTCGTCGACTATCAGCTGATCATAAATGATATTACCTATCCTGAAATAGGAGCCTTCCGCTTAGCAGGAAGACCTATTGGAAATAAATACCCCTTCGAAATCGGCGTAGGAGGAGTTGTTGATTTTGCCTCCTTGCCGACGTACACTGCTGTAACCGAGCAGTCCGCTTTATCATCAAGTCTTGATCTTATACAAGATATCATCATCACACCCAGCGTTGACGTAACGGTTCCCCTTATTTTCGGGAAAGAGGATCATTCACTGGCATTAACAGCAAACGGCTCGATGCTCATGATTGTGGATGGACTCCAATTTAAACTCAACTCGTTTTATGATGACGGCAGCCTCTATAATTATACTGCTGATGCCGGCCTGAAAGGGAACATCCAGGGTTTTTCCTACCAAGCTGCTTTTTCAGCTCAGCAGGGAATTCTGGAATCCGGATTATTCAGCACGGATTATTTCTGGAGAAGAGATGCCGTAAAAAATGATTTCTTTGCAGATTACAGTACTGGATTAAATGATGATTTAAGTTGGGGTATTTTCGGAAGCGCCGGGTATGATTGGGATGACTTCTCGGTCACGGCTGCTTATCAGCTTCCTCTCAACGGAAGCTTCACCCCTCAATGGGAAGATGATCATGCAGAAATTGATTTTGCATATACAGGTGACCACCTGGCCTTATCTCTTGGTTTTTCAAAAAGAGGCTTTATAGATACTGCACTCAATAAGCCGGGTGATTTCATTGATCCTGACAGGATTCAGGATGGTAATACCCAAATATATGCAGATGCATCATTTACACAAAATGCCTTTACAATCGGCGGCAAACTATCCCTTATCAATGATAATATTCTTGATGTTTCATCAGGGACAAGTACCATCCCAGCTGTTTCTGTATATACCGGGATCTCATTATTTTAGTCTGGGACATGATAACCAACATGATAAACTGTATGTGATGCACTGTTTGTTTAAGGTTTTTAAGAAGGATTTTTCATGGCTTTACATAAACATATAACGCTTCTCCCTGGAAATGTAGCTCAGCGTATAGCTGCAGGGGAAGTAATTGATCGACCTAATGCTGTTCTCCGCGAACTGCTGGATAATGCCATTGATGCAGGCGCTGATACAATAGATGTGCATATTCAAAAAGGCGGAATTGATTCAATTCGTGTAATAGATAACGGCAATGGCATGTCAAAAGAAGATCTTGAACTTTGCTGTAAATCTCATGCCACGTCAAAAATCTCAAAAATTTCTGATCTTGATGAATTGAATACCCTCGGATTTCGGGGAGAGGCCTTGAACAGTATTTCTGTTTCTTCAGAATTGAAGATCATCACTAAAGTTGATGCAGAGAACTGTTATACCCTGGAAACTGCTCATGGAGATGAAGAGCAAATATATCCCGGCGGTTCAGCAAAAGGAAGCACTGTAGAGGTTAGAAATCTTTTTCATGCAATCCCTGCCAGAAAAAAATTCCTGAAAAGTCCTCAGGGAGAAGCTGCCGCCTGTAAAAAAACTTGTATTGAAAAAGCTCTCCCCTTTCCAGAAATACAGTTCAGATTCTATTCAAACGGGGTTATGAAATTTTTTCTTCCAGTTTCCTCACAATTGGAAAGGGTTCAAAATGCTTACAGTCATCTGATTGAGAAAAATTTTCTTAAAAAATTAGAAGTAAGCGCTGGGAACTTCAGCTTTACAGCAATTTTATCAAGCCCATCACTCCATAGGACTGATCGGTCATATATTCAGGTTTTCATTAATAAGCGAAGAATCCAAGAATATTCTTTGGTTCAAGCGGTGACATACGGATACGACAGTTTTCTTCCCGGAGGAACATTCCCCTATTGTTTTTTATTTGTGAATGTTCAGTCAGATCTAGTTGATTTCAATATACATCCCGCAAAAAGGGAAGTAAAACTGCGTAATCTTAGAGAAATTCACCATCAGATCGTAATAGAAATAAAGAAATTCCTTGCAGAAAACAGTAATTCAAAACCTTCATTTTCATCATATACTAGTTCAGATTCAGAAAACGAACTGCAGAACCCTGAATTTGAAGGAATCGGAAGTTTTCCCAACCGAGCACATGACCGAGAGCCCACATATAAAGAGC
>JAIPFQ010000014.1:0-23236 GCA_021736605.1 Spirochaetales bacterium
CCGGGATGGGGAATACAGACAGTAAACTTACAGACCCCCCAGCCAGGAAGCTGAGGGATCAACTTTTCAATCAGCGTTGTTTTTCCGGTCTTACTGGATGCTCCAGTTATGCTGAGAATTTTCATGTTTTATTCCAGTCTTGCTCTGGTGATTCTTTTGAGAATCGGGAAGTGTGTCTGTTTAATTCAGAGGCTTCCCCAGGCATCTTTTCGGGCATCTTTTCAGACATCTTTTCAGCCATCTTTTCAGACATCCTTCATGGAGAGGCTTATGCGGTTACGATCCAAATCCACTTCAAGCACCTTCACCTGCACTTTCTGATTGACTTTGACCACCTCTGCAGGATCCTTCACGAAGCGGTCAGCGAGCTTGCTGATGTGCACAAGCCCGTCCTGGTGGACTCCAACATCAACAAAGGCACCGAAAGCAGTTACATTAGTAACTATTCCAGGAAGCAGCATACCGGGAGTTAAATCTTTGGGCTCATGAACCTGGTCGGAGAATTCAAATACTTCAAAACTCTCCCTGGGGTCTCTGCCGGGTTTCTCAAGCTCCCTGATAATGTCCCGCAGGGTGGGAAGACCAACGGAATCGGTCACGTAGTCATCAATATGGATCTTCTTCCTGTACTTTGCTTCACTCATAAGCTGCGTAAGGGTGCAGGAGAGATCTGAAGCCATGCGTTCGACCACGCTGTAAGATTCCGGGTGGACAGCGCTGGAATCAAGGGGATTTTCGCCTCCCTGGATACGGAGAAAACCTGCAGCCTGCTCAAAAGTCTTGTCGCCGAGGCCGGATACCTTCTTAAGCTCCTTCCGGGTTCGAAAGACTCCGTTGCTCTCTCGATATCGGCAAATTGCCCCTGCAATCCGATCACTGATGCCTGAAACATAGCTCAGAAGCTGTCTGCTGGCGGTGTTTACTTCTACCCCCACTGAATTCACACAGGAGAGCACTACATCCGTGAGGGACTGGCGCAGCAGGTCCTGGTCCACATCGTGCTGGTACTGCCCTACTCCGATGGAGCGAGGGTCTATTTTCACCAGTTCCGCCAGGGGATCCATCAATCGCCGACCGATGGAAACTGCCCCTCTTACGGTAACATCATAATCGGGGAACTCATCTCGCGCCGCCTGGGAGGCAGAGTAGACCGACGCACCGCTCTCGTTTACCATCATGACGACAACAGGATTTCCTGCAGCCGTTTTTATACCCTCTACGGCTTGTCGCGCGAAACTCTCCGCCTCTCGGCCGCCGGTTCCGTTTCCCACCGCGATAGCTTCAATATCCCAGCGTTTACAGCAGCGGCGAAGAATTTCTGTTGATTTCTCCACTTCCCTTTTGGGGACCAGGGGATAGATAACACCATCCTCCTTCAAGTCACCTTTCTCATCCAGGCAAACCCATTTGCAGCCCGTTCGGAGGCCTGGGTCTAGGGCAAACACCCGTTTCTGACCTAGAGGCGGTGCGAGCAGCAGTTCACGCAGATTATCCTTGAACACCTTGATGGCTTCCAGGTCCGCCCGTTCTTTAAGGGATTTCCAGAGTTCATTCTCCAGGGAGGGGGCCATGAGCCGCTTGTAACTGTCCTGAGCCGCTTCCCAGACCGCCGCCGCTGCGGCATTTACATCGGGAGAATTACGACCGATAATGCGGGTTTCCAGCAGTTCCTGCGCTTTTTCCCGTTCCGGAAGGACATGGGAGATCAAGTGCCCCTCCTCAGAGCCCCTAAGTACTGCCAGTATTCGGTGTGAGGGCGCCTTGGCGGCGGATTCACTCCAGGCAAAATAGTCTCGATACTTAGCAGCTTCAGGATCATCCTTCTGGATGCTGATCACCTTTGAGGTCAGCAGGGCCTCCCTGGTGAAGAGCCGGCGAACATCCTGACGAATATCCTTGTTCTCGTTGAATATTTCGGCCAGAATATCCCGGGCGCCCGCCAAAGCCTCCTCAGCAGTATTAACTCCGAGCTCACTCGAAATAAATAATTCAGCCTTTTTTTGCAGCTCCTCCGCGGATACAGTTCCGGAGTAGACCGGTTCCGCCGGGGCATCGAAGCGCGCCCCAGTTCCTTCGGCTAGAAGCCACTCTGCCAAGGCTTCCAGCCCGGCTTCCCGAGCTTTCATACCCCGTGTCCGCCGCTTTGGACGATAGGGAAGGTATATATCTTCCAGGAGCGCCATGTTGTCGGCTTTCTCCACAGCTTCTTTCAATTCATCAGTGAGCAGTTCCCGCTCTACCAGAGAGCTGAGGATCGCTGACTTCCGCTTCATCAATTCAACAATTGCCGCATAGGCATCCCGGATCGCCAGAATCTGCACTTCATCCAGCTCACCCGTCGCTTCCTTCCTATACCGCGCTATAAAGGGTACCGTACTGCCCTCATCGAGCAGACGCACCACTGCTTCAACCTGAAACGATCGAAGTTTTGTTTTACCAGTTATATGTTCAAGTACTTGTGTTTCCATAAAAGGGAAAATAGCATAAATCACCTGTTTCCGGAAGTACTCAGCTCAGTTTTCTTTCCCTGCTTGTCAGCCTGTCCACCCAGTCAACCCTGGAAGCCCCATCATCTCAGCCATTTCAGCCATTTCAGCCATCTCAGCACGCCCAGGCAAGCGCAGCGTCAATCCGCATCATAGAGCACCCCGTAGAGGCAGATATTCCAAACCATGGTCTCCCAAACCGTAAATTCATTATTATTCACCAGTGACCAGCCGTCAGCCCATCGCCTCTGTGCAGGCAGATCATCCCACTGGGGATAGACTTTATCACTAATCACACGCTGATACGCCGCCCCGCTTCTCCCCTCACTCGGCCCGAAAATCAGAATTCCCGGCACATTCCCAGGATTTCCAGAAAAAGATGCTTCAAAAACCGAATTTAATGAAGAAAGATTTTCCTGTTGATGACTGAGCGCTGCAGTTTCGCCGCCGGAATACTTTGTGAAAAAGGAGTCCAAGTGCAGCGGACTCTGTACCTGTTCACTGCCCAGTCCAGTAACATAGGACAGCCCCAGGGGATTCAGCCCCAGAGCATAATCCCCAAGCTGGCTCATATAGCCATAATAGCGGCTCCGATCCCTTTCGTCATAAGAGAGACGGTAGGCGAAAGCGTAGACATCAGCATAGCGCCCCTGGGCTGCAGCGGCCCCCCATCCGTAGGACTTGGAGACCCCCTGCGGATACATGCCGTCCTCCAAATTCACGCCCATATACCCGCCGCTCTCAGCAGCCTTGAAAAGCTCTTCCCTGAGTACAGCAGCAAGCTCCGGTGAGGTGATGCTTCGGTACTCCGGCAGCAGGTAACTCGCAAAATGATATGCCTGGCATTCGGCAGCCGAATTCCCGGGACGAAACTGTTCAGGCCAGTCACTTCCTTCATCCAAACCCGCAACAATCGCCCGAGCATGATCAGCAAATACGGATTCAAAGGCAGCAGCATCCTCTCGACTGAGACTGAACTCCCGCGCATCATTACCCAGAAGCTCTGCAGTCAGATAGATCTGCTCGGCGGCATACATCACCGACGTTTTCGGATCATCCGTAAAAGCAGCTCCAGTATCCTCTTGAACCCGGGCGACATACTCCCAGGCGAGCAGCGCCCGCTCAAACAGATCCTCCGCACGATCCCGCAGCCCTTCAAGATGATCAAAATGCAGCAGCAGGCGTGCGGCTTGGGCAAAGACTCCCGCTCCGTACGCTGACACTTCAGGCAGTACCTCCCATGTACCGTAGACCCGTTCATCCGATGCCGCATTCACCTCACCATAAACCGGGTGGCCGTCAGTCTCAGTCCCCGCCATGATGCCTCCGTACTCCTCATCCTCTTCATCCAGAATCTGGAGCTGCTCCCAAATCTTCATCCCCCACAAAGCCTCATCGAGAAAATCCGGTATGCCGTTCCCCGATTCAGGAATATCGTACTGCCCGTCAGTAAAATGATCAGGAAATGACTCGAAATAGCTCAGCATCATAACAGGTATCTGTATATGCTTAGGGCGTCGATCAAAATCTCCCGCATCGTGATACCCCCCTGCAGTATGCAGTCTCTCCGCAGTGTCGGGAACATCTATAAATCCGTTTTTCGACCATGGCTCCCGGGTAATAAACACCTGATTATGGCAAGTCTCCCGGGAAAAGTCGGTATACGCTGGTTCCAGGGCGATGCCGCAGCGCTGGTGATAGAGTCCCCGTGCATAGGTGGAAGCTATAAACTCCAGATACAGATCTCCAATACCGAAGGGCGGGGATACCCCGAAGCCTTCCACACTGATGCGGTAGGGCCCCCCCTCAGGTACTTTGCTCAAATCCATCCGGTACAGGTACTCGCCGGAGCTGAGCGAATCGTCCACTTCTGTATCATCCCCCACGTACTCTGCACTTCCTGTGTAGATGATTTCTCCTGCATCGCCGGCTTCTCCTGCTCTATCATCTTCTCCTGCCCTATCATCTTCTCCTGCCCTATCATCTTCTCCTGCCCTGCCGTCGGATCCTTCAAGCATCACTTTGAACGTAAGCGGCATATCAAGTTTTAAGGAGCCGCCGTCTCCTAGATATACGCCGAGATAGCCCCAGCGCTGCATTGAATCCCCTGTATATCCGACTTGATTGACCTTAATAGATTCACAGCGGGTGCTGCGGTCACTGAAATCCAGAACAGCAGTTCCATAGGGGCTCTCAATAGTGTAGCTGCTTCCATTTTTCAGGGCATCTTCAAGATGGAGGAATACCCAGTACCGCATTTTTACGGGATAAGCATTGCTTCCCAGGGCATTCTTCTCCAGTTCATCAAAGGGACGGGCGTAAAGGGATATCTTTGCGGGATGTTCGTCGTTCACCTTCCAGGCCTTCACCTCCCGGTTCACGGGATTTTCGTACTCCCCGACAAAAAAGTCAGTATCCAGCAGCACCGTGATAACAGCAGGCGAAGCGGTCCGGATAGAAAATATGCTCATATCAGCAGCACTGAGCTTCTCCGGCTTTCTTATCTGCGGCAATACCCCGGAAGCTGCGGTCATCCGCGGGGCTGCTGCCGACAGCAGAAGCATCAGCATAAAAACAGCAACTGCTCTGCTGGGCAAATATACATGGTTCATTTGTGTTTTATTCTCACTCATACCCCATAATAGCTTCTACTGCATACAAGGACAAGGTGAATTTATGAATTTGGGAATTGCGGGAATGCGAACATTTTGATACATTCTTTCTGAGATGATGAAAAAACAGGGAGCAAAAAGATGAAATTAGTCTGTCTTGATCTTGAGGGTGTGCTGGTACCGGAAATCTGGATACATACGGCTGAAAAAACCGGTATTGATGCACTGAAATTAACAACCAGGGATATCTCTGACTATGATGTGCTGATGAAAAAACGCTTGAAAATTCTCGATCAGCATGGACTGACCCTATCCGATATTCAAGATGTCATTAATGCGATGGATCCTCTGGAGGGGGCAAACAGTTTTCTGCAGGAACTTCGGGCAAAAACCCAGGTCATCATCCTTTCTGATACCTTTGAAGAGTTTTCCCGACCCCTGATGAGAAAGCTCGGATGGCCTACAATCTTCTGCAACAGCCTGGTGGTCGACGAGAAGAGCCGAATTCTCGACTACAGCCTCAGACAGCAGGACGGCAAGAAAAAAGCCGTGCAGGCCATGGTATCAATCGGGTTTTCCGTCCTTGCCGCCGGGGACTCCTACAACGATTTGACCATGATTCGCGAGGCCGACCATGGCGCGCTGTTCAAGGCTCCTGAATCAATCAAGCAGGAACATCCTGATCTTCCCGCCATTGAAAATTACACAGATTTCATGAAGGTCATAGACCAGTTCCTTCAGGACTGAATTTCAGCTTCAGGACTGAATTTCAGCAATTTTACAGTTCTACCCACCTGCCCTCTTCAGCTGCGGTAAAAATCGCTTTGATGACCCGTGCATTGCCCCGAGCGTTTTTCAAGGAACCGGCAAAATCGCCGCCTTCCAGAACGGCCTTCGAAAAGGCATCCCCCTGCAGGGTATAGTGATTGATTTTCTGAAAACTTGATTCTACCTGCTCAGGCTCAAGTATGTCATTTCCATGGCTCAGAATCTGCATTTCTCGGTCATCCGGGGTATTGAAAGGCAGTCTGAGTTCAAAATGATTCTTAGTCCCGAATATCTCCATCCGCTGATGCGGGCTTGTCTGAGTCGACACTATAAAGGATGCCTGCTTTCCACCGGGAAATTCCATAATAAATGAGGAAAGCATGTCAATCTTGAAATTCTGATCATACTGAAGCGTACCAGTAACTCGCACAGGCTCCTCATCAAAAACAAAGCGGCTAAGAACGATGGGATAACAGCCGATATCATAGAGTCCGCCGCCGCCGAATTCAGGTTGATTGCGGATGTCATGTTCATTAACATTATAATAGCTGAAAAAACCCTGTATGCAGCGCAGATCCCCCAAAGCCCCGGAGTGAACCATCTCTTTGACTCGCTTCCATCGCGGCTGATGCAGAACCATGAAGGCTTCTCCGATAATCAGTCCCGAATTCTGCTGAAGCTGATCCAGTTCATCAATTTCCTCCGGCTGAAGCACCAGCGGCTTTTCACAAAGGACATGCTTCCCCGCCTCAACAGCTTTCCGAATCCACGGAATATGCAGATGATTCGGCAGAGGGATATAGACAGCCTGAATTTCCGGATCTGCGAGCAGAGCTTCGTAGGAACCATAGGTTTTAGGGATGCCTAAAGCAGCCGCCGCCTTTTCGGCCTTTTCAATATCCCTAGAAGCTATGGCATGAATCTCTGTGATTTCACCCTTCTGCATGGCCGGTAATACGTGTTTCAGTCCAATTTTTGCCGTACTGATAACGCCCCACTTTACTTTGTTCTGATTTCCCATACTATCCCCCTTTCACTGTCTCAACTAAAACTCAAAAAAATCTGCTGAGTTCTCGTCTTTTACAAGCCCTTCACTACTGTTTATCTTAACTTATATATCTTAACATTTTTATTAAGTTCCGTCTCTGTAAAGGTAACACCTAATCTCTTTTTCAGCAAGAAAATGACTCCTTGAATTCTCTTTTGCATGAACTGTGCCATATTTACAAATTATAATGATTTACAGCTCACATATCTTATATTTTTGTGCACTATGCATAAATTAATCTCTTTTTTTATGCATAATTATTAATGCAGTACCTAGATGAATTATGCTAATATCAAGACATTGGAGTATCATATAATTATGAGGAGAGCAGATATGAAAATTGTTATAGCACCTGATTCTTTCAAAGGAAGCAATCCGTCACTAACGGTGGCTGAAAAAATCGGGGAAGGAGTCCTGCGTGTGTTTCCGGAAGCAGAAATTTCTTATATTCCCATAGGCGACGGCGGGGAAGGAACAGTTGATGCGGTGGTTCATGAAATGAACGGCAGCATGCGAACAGTTTCTGTAACCGGCCCTTTGGGTGAAACTGTTGAAGCATCCTACGGACTGGCTGAAAACGTTGCCATCATTGAAATGGCCGCAGCTTCAGGGCTTCCCTTAGTACCGGAAGAAAAGAAAAATCCTCTACTGACAACTACCTACGGGACAGGAGAGCTTATTCGCGATGCTGTTTCCCAGGGCTGCAGAAAAATCCTCATCGGCATAGGCGGGAGCGCAACCAACGACGGCGGGGTCGGTATGGCTCAAGCTCTTGGTGTCTCCTTCCGCGACGGCAGCGGAAATGAAATCGGATACGGCGGCGGAAGTCTGAAAAGCATTGAGACCATAGATTTGTCGCAGAGGCTGCCTGAACTGGATCAAGTTGAGATTGAGATCATGTGTGATGTTTCGAACCCCCTGTGCGGTGAAAGCGGTGCTTCAGCTGTGTACGGACCGCAGAAAGGAGCCTCTCCGGAGATGGTCAAGCAGCTTGACCAGAATTTGAAGCATCTTGCTGCCCTGGTTGAAAACCATACTGGCCGGGATAAGTCAGAAACCCCGGGAAGCGGCGCAGCAGGCGGCTTGGGTTTCGGATTGATGGTTTTTGCCGGAGGGACCCTGCGTTCAGGGATAGAGGCTGTTTTAGATGCCATTGATTTTGATACTCACGTACAGAATGCCGATTTAGTTATTACCGGTGAAGGTAAAATGGACGGACAATCGATCTTCGGCAAGGCTCCCGTCGGGGTTGCTAAAGTTGCAAAACGCTTCAATGTCCCTGTTCTGGCCATGGTTGGTGATATTGGAGATGGGATTACTGCTGTTTACGATAACGGTATCGACAGTGTTATGAGCAATGTTAATCGAGCTATGCCTCTGAAAGAAGCGATGTCGCAATCCCGGGAACTGATGATTGATGCATCAGAACGGGCTATGAGAATGATACGTATCGGTATGCGTATGGGAAGCATGGGAAGCAGATAACAGCTGCCGAAACATGCGTAATCAGCTTTTATGATCGCAGCTTTTACAATCCTTATTCACTCTTCAGATCACAGATAGAAGGTCCGGGTTTTCCCGGACCTCTCTTTTACATCGCTTTGCGGCACCTTTTCAGCGTTACAATTCAATATTTACAGTATTTTGTAGTGTTCCAGACCGTCAATTATACCAGCAGCATGTGCCTTACTGGAAAAATAGGTTTTCCGGGATTTCTTCAGCTTATCAAGTTTTTTTTCATGGTTGGATACAATAATTGATTTCATTGCCCCGGAAAGCATATCTAAATCATTTCCCGAGTCACCCGCGGTAAACACATCCTTCAGATCCAAACTCCATTTCCAGGCAAAATATTTAATAGCATTACCCTTGGAGCTGCGATAGGGGATAACATCAACGTAAGCATCCTGAGAAACAATCAAATTATAGCCGCACTTCTCTGCATCAAGTTTTGTATGCATCGCCGGCGGCAGATCTTTGTGATATGTGCCTTCCTTGACAAAATAACTCACTTTAAATTCCCTCTGAGTACCATTTTCGGGCTGCCGCTCGAGTTCGGGAAATTTATCAAGAGCATTATAGACCCGTTCAGGGTACCATCGCCGGCGAATATAATGAGACCAGCCCTTATCCTGATTAAAATCCGGGCCGTAGTAAATTTCAGTCCCCACGGATGTGATAAGCACATCGGGACTTGGCATATTCAGCTCGTCAAGTATGGCTCTGGCTGATTCCAGATCCCTTCCTGTGGCAACACCGAAACCGAGACTGTTCCTTTTCTCCCGGAGAATCCCCTTCAGCTCATTCAGGCTGTCAGAATCACCAGTAAGGGTATCATCAATATCCACAATCAGAAATTTCTCAATCCTGCCGATGCGTTTGCCGATTTTCTGATTCACCTTACTTTGCTTTGCATCACTATGGTATTCGCTTATTATTTTCTCCAGCTCTTTGAGATACGTTTGGGTATGGACAGACCAGCTGTAGACGTTTCTTGTATTCTGTATTCCCTGCTCTGAGAGCTTGGTCCAGGTCTCCTCATCGGTGAGAATTTTGCGTATAGCTTTTTCCAGCTGCTTCGGGTCATCTACATCAACCAGTATACCGCTGCTGCAGTTTTTTTCGATATCCTTAACTCCGCCTTTATTCGTTGCGACAAAGGGAAGTCCCGTGGCAGAGGCTTCTATGAAGGTGAGACCAAAATTTTCCAAAGCTGCTGCGCTGACAAAGACACCCTTTCGCATAGCCGCTATGCGGTACATTTCCGGGACATCTGTAAAGGGGTTGTGATGCTTTGGAATGGCCATTTTTCCGTATAAATCATACCGATCCATAAGCAGGAGCATATCGGTGAGCACCTGCTTCTCGCCCTCCTCCATGGCATTGATATCATCCCTGATCCCCGCAAAAATTGCCAGGTTAGCTATCGCCTGCAGCTCTTTGCTGTTACCGTAGACATCAATGAGAAGATCTATATTCTTTCTGCGTTCCGGCCTGCAGAGCGCCAGAATTACCGGTTTTTCCGGAGTCAAATGAAAACGCTGAAGTTTCTGAAGCAGTTCATACTGAGCCATTTTCTGGTCTTCCGTTATCGACGGATCCTGTATTTCATAATGGTAGTAGGGAAAGAAACTGTTGAGATCCACTCCAGGAGGGATAACACAAAAATTTGCCTCTTTCTTATGCTCATAATCCTTATAGAGTTCATCCCGCTCAAACTCAGTACTTGTAATTACCATATCTGCATCACGAATACTGTACTCTTCGTGTCTGATGCGTTCATGAATATGATAATACTGTTTCAATTTCTCTTCAGAAGTGCCTGCTGATGTAAGATAGGAGAGTTTATTTCTTCCCAGAGAGTGGCCGGTAAAAACAAAAGGAATCCCAAAAATACGGGCAACTTCCCTAGCCGCATACCCTCCGTCGGCATAATGTCCATGCACTACATCCGGTATTTTTTTCTGCTGGCGAAAGAATTCCACCATATTATCGACAAATTCATCCAGCTCGGGCCAGAGCCTCTCCTTACGTACATATTTTTTTCCGCCGCAAGCTAAGCGCACAATTCTGCAGTTATCCGAAATCTCTTCAAACTTCTTGCTGTAATCGTTGGAGACGCGTTTGTCCTGTATGCGTCTGGTCATTATATCAATCGTTACGTCTTTGTGAGTGGAGAGTTCCTTTACCATTTCCAGAACATATCTGGTTTGTCCTCCAGTATCGGCATCCCTGCCCATCTCTATGTTTTCACTTCTTAAAAGTCCATGTATATTTACTAAACATATGTACATATCAGCATACCTTCCTTTAGGTTTCTATATATATCATTGCACTTTTCAGAAAACTTTTCAAGGACATGAAATTTATTCTTTTTATTACATGAATTTATTTTTTATAATTTTTTTCTATTCAATATATTTTTTTTAGAATACTAATTAAAAAATCAATGTTTCCAATGCCAACTCCATCATATCAGTGAATGTTTTCTCTCTTTCTTCTGAACTGGTGGTCTCACCGGCGGGGATAGAATCAGAAACAGTAAGTACGGCGAGTGCCTCTGCACCGTATTTTGCTGCAATGGTATACAGGGCGGCAGCTTCCATTTCCAGACCTAAAACTGCGTATTCTGCCCATTTCTGCCAGGGAAGACTTTCCTCGTCGGAGTAGAACAGATCGGTGCTCAGTACGGAACCTACATGCGGTTTAAGCTGCATTCGTCCAGCTGTTTCATAGGCTTTGTACAATAGTGAGAAACTTGCTGTGGGAGCATAATCAGCACCCTTGAAACGAACCGTATTCAGAGAAGAGTCGGTGCAGGCGCTCATGGCAAGAATAATATCCCGGAGATGGATAAATTTTTGAATTGCTCCGCAGGATCCAAGTCTGATGAGTTTTTTTACCCGATAAAATCTGCATAGTTCTTCAACATAAATTGCATGTGAGGGAATTCCCATACCTGTACCCATGACAGATACCTTCGTTCCCTTCCAGGTTCCAGTATAGCCCAGCATATTTCGAACTGAATTGAATTTCACCGGTCCTTCAAGATACTTTTCAGCAATATACTTTGCCCGCAGCGGATCGCCGGGAAGCAGAACAGAATCTGCAATTTCGTGCTCCTGTGCTTCTATGTGCGGTGTAGCCATAAACACTCCTTTTATTCCATACTGTATATTCAGTATAGCATAATTCAGCAACTTAGATTACCCAGAATCCCAAATTGGAGGTATCAATCTGTTCCCTTTCCACTCGCTTCAATTAAAATCAACTACATTAATCAGAGTGCCGCTGCTGCATCAGTTGTCTAAGGTTTTACAGGTTTCCATCATGCCGCAAAATGAGATCACGTATTTCACTGCCGATATCCTGGGCTATCACTTTACATTTTGTAATAAGCAGATAGAAAATAGGAGCTTCAGTTCCGGAAAGGGCCTCATAATTCCCCTGCCCTTTGCTGATAATCATGTCCGCATTAAAAAACAACTCTTTAAATTCATCACTTGCATCCTCAAGAATAAGTCCAGGGGAACCGACCCCGGAAGATACAATCTCAGCTGTTTTATCAAGTCCGCAGGCGTAAGCATCTTCAACAAGACAATCATTGAGGATGGGTTTTCCGCGGGCTGCAAAATAGATTTTTACTGATGGATACAGTTCAGCTATGGTTTCGATCAGCACACGATCAAAAACAATTTCACCGGTATTGTCCCCAACATAAATCATGCTGCTGATGGATGCGAGCTTTTCCGTGAAATCTTTATAGGCAAAGAGTTCACTGTTTTCATGGGCAATAGATTCGTTCTCCTGACCGATTATATCCATTATCTCTTTAGTCACATCCAGACCGCTATTGAATACGCCGTAATCAATGATATTTCCTGCGCAGGCTAATTCCACTGCAGTCAGGAGCTTATCATCCGATTCAGCGACAATTCTCTTGAGTTCGGGATATACTGACAGAGCTTTTTCATTGCTCTGATCCTTTACTTTTTTGTATGGATCCTGATTTCCGATGCTTTCAGCTAACATCTTCTGAATTTTCTTTGCCATGGACGGAGGTGTTTCCTGCATGGAGAAATGTTTGAGTTCATCTCCTACTGAGTTCATAATATCTTTTATTTGGGTTTGAGAGAGACCCGCCATCTCACCGGCTTGAAGCACCTGCTGAAAAAAACATGGTATACACGATAGATAAGTTTTCATACTCAGTTATATAGCATGTTTTAAAAAAAAAGTCAGCACGGATCTGATTTTTATTTGATAATTAATCTCATTTAAGCAGGCGTAGAGATATTTGCGGGATCAGTTTTGTTTTACCCGCAAAGTCGAAGATTATCGGCAGCTCAAAGGCGACATCCCACTTCATATCATCCATTTTTAAGGTATATCCCCCTCGGGGAGTCATCCCAAAGGTAAAATTTGTATCAAATGTAGAGTCGGAAGATGCAGTAACTTTTGTTATCATAGCTCCCAGCAATTCGGCTCCGGCAAACCAAGCCTCTGAATCTTCAGTAATGTAATATTTTGCACCGGCGCTTACTGGTATATAGATAATAGTTTTTGAATTTCCAAAAATTGAAAAAAAGGTGGTCAGAGAAAACTGGGCATTACCGGTAAAAGTTATTCGCTGAGAAAAATCTAATTCAGCAGCTAAACCTCCGCTCAAAAGCTTGATATCTTCCAGTGAAAATGGATTCACAGGGAGACTGAATGACCAGCCGCGCCTTAAATTCTGCAGAGAATCTTCCGTCTTCTCTTCCTTTTCTTCTCCCTGGAAAACTGCTGCGGTTTCTGTTCCTGCTGGGGCCGCCTCCTTTTCAGGGACCAGCATCTTTTCCTCATTATCCTGGGATTCTGCCTCTTCATTTATAATTTTCTCTTCTGAACTCGAAACAGACTCACTTGTGTCGTTTTCGATATTTTCACTGTTTGTCTCTTCAGCAGATAAATCCCCTCCACAGACAAAAAGTACAAGCACCAGAAAAAAAGAAATTTTCTGCAAAACTCCTTTTAAACAGCTTTCTCGCTTAAGCATATCTTCACCCCTATGCAGTGCCTACAATTTTTTCAACCAGGGATTGCGCAGTCTCAACGTCAATCAGTTCAGCCGAAACAGCCCCAATGAGAGCAGCGCCCATCGCTGCTCCATCATCAATATCAGCTATTATCGTCTGCAGTCCAAATTGTTTCTCCAGGGCTTCTGAAAAGAGTTCATTTTTCCGTACTGAACTTCCTGCAGCAATAATCTGCTGCACAGGACTGAATAAACTGCCGAGATCATAGGTATAATCATGCAGTTCACGAATGATACCATCCACTGTTCCCTGAACAAGATTTCCTAGTTTGAGATTATTGAAGGAGATATTTTCTATTGCCCCTCTCACGTCAGGTTCCCTTCGTGTTCCATTAAATTTGGTGGTAACCTTGAGGGACGCGGCTTCTTTCAGATCGAGCTCATGAGCTGAATCTTTCATCAGATCAAAAACCTTCTCATCCGCAACTTCCGAGCCTGCTGCCTGCTCATATATGGATTTGATAAAATCCTTCAGCACCTCATATGATTTTCCGGCACTCAGGGAAGCACCGACATGCAGATAGCCCTGCCCGAAGAAAGGCCGCAGTTCCATGGACACAGGACATTCAGTCGATGGACTGAAAAGCGATATTTGTCCGCTGGTTCCGATACTGATAAGACAGCTGGTTTCCGGTTTTGATACAAGACCGAAAAAACCGGCTTGGTTATCACCCACCGGATAAGCAAAAGGAACTTGCCTGAGGCCTTCACCAATATGCTCTGCAAAATCCCCCGCTTTTTCAAAGGGTTCAGCAGTTCCAGGAAATTTAAGACTTCGTTTACTGAAGACTTCTTGCAGCACTTTCTGGTCATTCTGCAGCCCTACGGAATCATAGGCACCGAAGAGCGATATACAGCTGGAGTCAGCTTTATCCAGAGTTTTTCCGATCAGTCGGCCAGTAATGTATTCAAGTATACCAGTCATACCGACGGCCTCATTAGGAACTTCATTAATCAATGAGTTTGTGTAATGAGTGAGCAGTCCGTAACCCGGCGGCATAGTTGTCCCGGTTATGCGTTTCAGACGGTCCTGGGGACTCTCCCCATCTATCACTTCAGCAGCCCGTCTGTCCAGCCATGTATAGAGCGGGGAAATGGCTGATCCGTTACTATCATAATAGAGGATACCATGAACCTGCCCGGTCACAGCCGCAGAGCGGCAGGGAGTTTTTATCTTTGAGAGCAGAAGACGTACTGACTCTTCTATGACATGGGGATCCTGAAGATAGGCGTATTCGTCATCTGAAGCTAATCTCTTATTTGGTCTCGAATAGCTTTCCAGAATTTCACCAGTATCGAGATCCAGGGCCGTTACTGAAACGTTTGTTGTGCCAATATCAATACCTAAAGAAACCATCTATATGTTTCCGCTCCTCTTTACAGTAAAATTAGAGACTATGCTGATTATGCTTGTTTGCTGCCTCAGCATAAAATCAGTTTGTATCAGCTTATATGTTGTATCAGCATATATGAATACCCTACCAGCAGCAGTAACCACCGTCAATAAGCATATCGGCTCCTGTCATGTAATCAGATACAGGTGCAGCGAGGTAGACAGCAGCTCCCTGAAGATCATCAGTTTCAGCCATTCTATTCAAAGGAATTTTTTCCAGCCATTTAGGCAGTATGCTCTTTCCTTCAGGAGTTTCCAGCAGTTTCTCAACCAGCATTGTCCGTGTATATCCCGGGCTGATACTGTTAACACGGATTCCAAAGGGAGCCCATTCAGCCGCCAGACTTCTCGTCAGGTGCAGAACCCCAGCTTTTGATGCATTATATGTACATTGATTCTGCGGAGTATTTGAAATGTGGGCAGACATGGAAGCTGTATTAATTATCTTTCCGTAGCCTGCTTTTTTCATTACTCTAGCTTCCTGCTGTGCACAGAGAAACACTGCATCGAGGTTAAGATGCATAATTTTCTGCCATTCAGAGAAATCCATATCTATAGCATCATGCCATTTCCCCATACCGGCATTATTACATGCTATGGTCAAAGATCCCCACTTTTCAACAATTTTCCTGACCATCTCTTCAACCGCTTCAGGGGCTGTCACATCTGTTTTAATTGGAAAAGAATCAACACCGCTTTCCTTAAGTTCCTCAGCAACTGAACCTGCAGCTTCTTCATTTACATCTACCACTGCAACATTCGCTCCGGCTTCTCCCAAAGCAAGACAGAAACTTCTGCCGATCCCCTGGGCGCCTCCAGTCACCAGGGCTGTTTTCCCCTGCAGACTAAATCTATCAAGTATCGATTTCTGCTGTTTCATAATTAACTCCTCATTAAGAACTTTTAACTATTTTGTTCGGGCATGGGACCTTTAGATACCCCCGGATATGGGGATATTTACACCTGTTACATAGCTGGAATCATCACTCATCAAATAGGCAACGGTACCTGGTATCTCTCTGATATCCCCATATCTTCTCATAGGAACTTGACCAATCATCTCTTTTTCCACAATTTTCGGATCCGAGGAGAAGTACTGTGAATCGGCCTTGGATTGAAGCTCTACCTGACGATCCCACATAAACCCTGGTCCCATAAACGCCGGGGAAATTGAATTAACCCTGATTCCATAGGGAGCAAGATCCTTGCTTGCTGTCTGCGTCATGCCGATAACAGCAAATTTTGAAGCTCCATAGGCAATCATATTAGGAGGCCCGTCAACACCTGCCATACTAGCAGTATTTACAACACAGCCGTTTTTATTCTTTACCATATGGGCTGTTACAAGTTTAAGCACATGAAAGGCCCCAATAAGATTGACTTGCATAATTCTGCTGAAATCATCCTCGGGATACTCAAAAGTTTTTTTAAAGGCTCCCTGTAAGCCGGCATTATTAAAAAGCATATCTATACGGCCGAAATCTACAACAATTTGCTGTACAGCTTGTTTTACCTGCTCATAGTTTGTCACATCGCATTCATAGGTTTTTACATTTCCTCTTCCTGCGGAAGACACCTTCTCTTTAGCCAGTTCTAGTTTTGCAATATCAAGAAGAGCCACAGAAGCCCCCTCCTGAGCAAAATGAACCGCTACTGCTGAACCGATATCCCCTCCTGCTCCTGTAACAACAATGGTCTTACCTTCAAATTTATTATTACCCATAGTCATAACTCCTATTTTATCTCTCTTTATCTTATTAATCCTAATATAAGCAATTTTTCTTTTTTCCGAGTCAATCACTAGTCAATTACCAAAGCTAACTAACAAAGCCAATTTATGCACCGTTCAGATCCATACTACGGTTTCATGATAACTTTAAGGACACCTTCCTGACCGTTTTCAATCAGTTCAATCCCCTTTCCAAGCTCCTCCAACGGCAGTTGATGGGAAATTAGAGGCTCAACATCAATTTTTCCAGAAGCAAGCAGCCTGACTGCCTGAATTGAATTTCTTACGGAGGTGTAGGTAGACAAAATATGCAGACCTTTTTCAAAAATGGGAAACGCTGGAAGCTTCAGGATTGCATCTTTCGGCGGTACACCGAAATACAATACTGTTCCCCCTTTTCTTGCATAGTTCTGGCACTGCTCCATTAAGAATGGTACACCTGAAGCATCAACCACAACATCAAAACTATCCGGCTCCAAGGAGTCCAGGGAACTTTCTGTATAGACAGCTCCAGATTCCCGAGCCAGTTCAAGGCGGGAAGGGTTCTTATCAATCTGGGTGATGGTATTGGCTCCCTGCAGCTGCAGCGCCTTGGAGAGCAGAATACCGATGGGACCTGCCCCGATGATAAGAATATTGTCCGCCAGCCGAATATTTGTTTTCTGAACTCCATGAAGAACACAGGAAAGCGGTTCAACAAATGCCCCTGAGAGAAATGATAAGTCTCCAATGGAAAAAACTGCCTTTTCGGGTGCAGAGGCATACTCCGCCATTCCTCCCGGCAGTGTTACTCCGACACCATCCCAGTTTTCACAAAAATTCTGACGGTTATTCAGGCAGGCACTGCAGTTACCGCAGGAAATGTTGGGTTCAACAGACACATGATCGCCTACTTTAATTCGGGTTGTTTTTGAACCGACTTTTTCAACAACCCCGGAAAATTCGTGTCCCGGAATAATTGGATAAGATCCAAGATATTCACCACGGTATATATGTATATCCGTACCGCAAATACCGGATGCTTTAACTTTTATTAAAACGTCATGATCCCCAATTTCAGGGACAGGTACTTCCTTAACAGCAGCTTTACCCGGTGCTTCAATGAAAACAGCTTTCATTTTTTTCTCCTTCTAAATAGTTCATTCTCTAGCCTGATCTTAATTCTGCTAACTTTCTGTAGAGCGGTTTCATTTGATGATAAGCACTCTTGTATACAGAAAAAAGCCCGTCGTATATCTCTGCCCTGCCGGTATCAGGATATTGTCTCTCTCCAAATTTACTTATTGAAACCGCCTGATCCAGATTATCCCATATTCCGGCAGCTGTACCCGCGGCCATAGCCGCCCCCAGGGAGGCTGCCTGGGTAGGTAATGCGTGTACTCTTACAGGAAGAGCCAGTATATCACACATAATATTTCGCCAGAACTCACTTCTGACCCCTCCCCCCAGAAGAAAAAATTCATCTATAGAGAAATCCAGCTCATGATAGATGGACAGAATTTCCTTCAGTGCAAAAGCTGTACCTTCATACACTGACCTCAGCATAGCTTTTTTTCCATGGTACAGCGAAAAACCGACAAAAGCGGCCCGTGACTGGGCATTCCAATGAGGTGTCCGTTCCCCCATGAGATATGGAAGGAAAATCACACCATCTGATCCTGGGGGAATGCTGTCCAAACCCTCTTCAATTTCACGATAGTTCAGAGCAGCTGCCTTGCCTTCTCCATCTTCTTGAGTAATTCCATGTATCCAGTCAACTGCGATTCCTGCACTTTGAACGGTTCCGCAGAAATTACACTTTTCCCCATCTAAATCATAGAAATTCTGCATGCGCATGTGTTCATCAAGTACCGGTTCATCCGTTAATGTTGATACCCAAGCGCTGGAGCCTATGGAGGCATAGGCTTTTGTATTATCCTTTACACCGGCACCGCGACTTGAACAGGCAGCATCGCCCCCGCCGTAGGAGACCGGTATACCTGAAGGTATATCGAGAATGCGTGCAGCTTCATCCGTCAAGACACCGGCAATTTCAGCAGCCTTTCTCAAGGCTGGAAATTTTTCTGCAGAAAGTCCTAGCTCCTTTAGAAAATCAAAATCCCAAGTTCTTTTCCTGATCTCCATAGCACCGGTAAGAGATCCATCTGAATAGTCCGTCTCTCCCAATATTCCAGTTAAGCGATACCGGAGGTAATCCTTTGAATTAATGAAGTATGCTGTTTTTTTATAGACATCCGGCAGATGATTTTTTATCCAGAGAATTTTCGGCAGGGAAAGATGCTCATCCACCCTGTTGCCGGTCCGTTTATATACTGTTTCATGGGGTACCGCATGCAGGATTTCACTGCACTCTTCTGAACTCCGGGAATCTGAATGAATAATTTCCGGATACGGAAGCCCTCCGTCAGCTTCAACAGGTAAAGCACCGTTCATATGCCCGGTTAATCCAATGCACTGTATCTCCTTTGGATTCACCTTGCCGCTTTTCATTAACTGCCTGGTTCCGCGTACTGCGGCATTCCAGAATATTTCAGGATCCTGCTCGGCACTTCCCGGAGCAGGATAACTAGTGGCGTATGATACAGAAACAGAACCTGCATCTTCTCCATTCAGGGTAATAAGTGCTGTCTTTAAACTTGTTGTTCCTATATCATAAACCAGTATGCAGTTCATATATCAGCCTTTTACAGCTCCGAGGGTAAGTCCCTTCACCAGAGCTTTCTGAGTCATCCAGCCGAATATAACAGCGGGGAGAATAGCTATGGTGGACGAGGCGGACAGCTGGGCGACAAACATGCCTTGCTGTTCTCGAAATCGCGCCATATAGACCGGAAGAGTAGCCGTCGGATTACCTGTCAAATTAAATCCAAGAAAGAATTCATTCCATATAAACACAGCCACCAAGAGAGCTGCAGATAGAATTCCAGTCTTAACCAGCGGCATCCCTATTTTGGTAAATTGCTGAAATCTGGTACAGCCGTCAATTTCTGATGCCTCAAAAATTTCCAAGGGAAGATCCTGGAAAAACGAGTGAACCATCCAGACAACTATGGGTGTATGAAAACCTATATATGCTGCCATAAGACCCAAAGGCGTGTTTATCAGATTAAACTGCTGAAACCAGGTAAAAAGGGGAATAATAACTGCTACCGGAGGAAGCAGAATGGTAGTGATAAACCAGAAATATATTTTACCATTAGTAGTGCTTCTCCGCAGTCTGCCGAAGACCAGCCCGAAAGCAGCAGGAACACCGAGAACTAGGCTGATGGACGTGCCGAATACAACCTGGATAAACGAATTGCGAAGATACCTGAACATGGTAGGATCACCTAAAACCTTTTTATAGGTTTCCAGTGTCGGTTTAAAAATGAGACTCGGCATAACAGCTTGGTGCTCAGTCTTGAATCCGGATATAAACATATACAGGATTGGGGAAAAATAGGCTATTGCTATTGCATAAATTATAATTGTCAAGATTGACATTTTTATGTAACGCTTTATTTTTATTGAGCGCTGTATCTGCTCTAATGTTCTTCCATCTGACATACTATTAACCTCCATGGGTGTCAGCACTTTTTACAACTGCGGCGTGCTTAACTATACCGTGCACTCTGCTTTTTGATAGATTTATACAGTAGATTCAGGAGAACAAGGGTCAGTACTACTGTCATAACAGCCAATGCTCCAGCTCTTCCGACATTATTCGCACTGAATACCTGCATATACACTGCATATGGTAAATTGTACGACCTTGTGCCCGGTCCGCCTGCGGTGGTCACGAGTATCAGCCCGAATTCTTTGATTACAAAAACCAAACCAAGCATTATTGCAACTTCTAAATGATTCATAATCAGGGGCAGTTTAATTTTGAATGTGCCTTGAAACCAATTCACACCGTCTATCTTCATGCTGTCCATTAAATCATTCGGAATACCCTGCAGTCCAGCAAGCAGAATAAGAATAAAGAAAGGA
Organism: Spirochaetales bacterium; assembly: GCA_021736605.1. Lineage (GTDB taxonomy): Bacteria > Spirochaetota > Spirochaetia > PWKH01 > PWKH01 > JAIPFS01. The sequence continues at coordinate 20,586 of JAIPFQ010000014.1, forward strand.
AGCCAGCGCCATGTAAAAAGCAGAATAATAACGGAAAGAGGATAGTAGCTTAACAGATCCACCGCATTATAGCCTAGTTTTTCTGCAATAACGCCATACCAGCCGAAAGTAGTATTTAAAACTGTTGTCTTCCAGATAACTCCGCTTGCCGTGGACATAACAAAGAACGGTCCCAAAATAAGTGTACGGGCAATGTTTATACCCGGAATTCGGTGATCAAACAGTAAAGCAAGGAGGAATCCAAAGAAAGAACAGAGAATCAGTGTTACACCGGTAAGTACAATTGTCTGCCACAAAATACTGTAAAATTCCGGAAGGTCTTTCAATGAAGAAAATTTCAAAAAGTACACATAATTCTGAAATCCGGCAAAAGCCCTCGGCAAATCCGGTCTGGCGAGATTCCATTTCAGTGTTGAAAAAATTATTGTCAGAAGGAACGGAATCTGCGTCATAACTATGACTACGATCATAGCTGGAAGAATAAACACCATATCATTCTTCTTTTTCATAATAACCCCAATCAGTTTGCTTCAGAAGTGAGCGAATCGCAATACGGCTGCTCATGACTGCGATTCGTTCACCTCCGGCAATGTATTTTTATTTATATGCTGAGCTCAAATTCAAGACAGGCAAAAGCTCAAGCATAGTATTAAAAAGAGGGTCCTGCCCGCCCGAAGGAGGACAGGACTTCTTCTTGCTCATTACAAATGTATCATACGTAATGCAGAACTGAGGCCAAATAACTATTTGTACTGACCGTCTTCTGCAACCTGTTCAAATACATCCTGAGTTTTGCTGATAGCTTCATCAAGGCTGATCTTGTCAACTACATAGTCCGCAAGATATTCAGTCATCTTTGTTCCAGCATTTGCAAATTCAGGAATTGCAATGTACTGCAGACCTACATAAGGTACAGGCTTCAGGGTTGGATTGGTAAAATCCATTCCTTCCAGTGTTTTAAGCGTCATCTCTGCATACGGTGCAGCTGCATATACGGGAAGTTCATACGTGGAAGATCTTGAAGCTGGAGGTGTGCTGGCGCCGGTGGGGTCAAGTTCAACAGTTTTCTTTATGAAATCTTTTGATGTAGCCCAGAGCATGAAATCAAAAACTGCTTCTTTCTTAGCTTCGCTGCTCTTAGGATTGATCGCCATGGACCAGTTCCACAACCATGCAGTGTTCTTGTCGAGTTTCTGACGAGGTGCAAAAGCATAGCCCATCTTCCCCTGTACCTTGGATTCGTCTGATTCCAGAGGAGGAGCAATTGAGGTAGCATCGTAGTAAATACCGCATTTGCCGGACTGCATAAGAGCTATACATTCATTGTATGTGTAGGAAAGGATATCTTCCTGACCAGCATCGCGAAGGATGTTCTTATACATCTTCCAAGCTTCACGCTGTTCCGGAGTATCTACAGTTGCATTCCAATCCATGTCAAAAAATCTTCCGCCGAAAGCATTTACCATAGTTACAAAGGGAGCGCCGCTCATACCCCAGCCTGGAGCACCACGCATAGTCATACCTACAATACCGTTTGCCGGATCATGGATCTGTTTTGCCAACTCATAAACTTCTTCCCAGGTAGGTTCCTTGGGCATTTCAAGACCGTTCTTTTCAAACAGTTCTTTATTGTACATGGTAAAGGAGCTTTCACCATAGAACGGAAGACCATAAGCTTCGCCGTCCAGGGAGAGAGAATCTACCATTCCCTGAATCAAGTCGTCTCTGTCATACCATGCTTTTTCGTCAGCTGACATTCCATCAAAGTAGGGTTCAAGGTTTTCAAGCCAGCCGTTCTTTGCCCATGTCTGTGCTTCATAAGGGCCGATGTAGAACATATCATAGGTCGTACCGCCGGTAGAAGCTTCAGTGGTGAGCCTTTGGCGAAGGTCATTTTCCGGAAGTACAGAAATGTTTACATTAACTCCTTCCGCTTCATACTCATCACCGGCTATTCTTGCCAGTGCCTGAGAGAGAGGGTTGTTAGCCAATGCTAAGTTGATTGTAACTTCTCCGCCATCCTGCTGTCCTTGAGCAAAGATCATGGTTCCAGTCATGATGAAAGCCAAGGCCAGGACCAAAGAAATCAATACGCTTGATTTTTTTCTCATAAAAAAATCCTCCTTTTATATTTATACGATTTATACAAATCGTATCTTATTGCACTATTTATATTTATATACATATCCATTAAGGTTAATCGTTTAACTTTCATACCTGAAAATATGAACCCATTAAACTGATTCTCGCAAAATCATTTCTGTTTCAACCCGGATATTCTGATATGGCAAACTCTCGGGGCTGAGCCCCTGAAGCCTTTTCAGCAGTATTTCGGCTGCTTCCTGCCCAATACGCTCAGGATTCTGGGCTATCGCCGTCAATGCCGGAGTCGATGTTGTCAGCCAGAATGAATCATCGTAAGTAGCAAAAGCCATTCTGCCTGGAACATCAATATTTTTTTCGCGCAGATACATAAAAGCACCTGCACAGGAGAGGTTATTACCGGTAAAGATCGCCGTAATATCCGTCTCCTCAAAAAGCTCTTCCATTAAATAGTAATTATTTCCATGCCTCAGTCTTGCAACATCCAGCGGATGCCCCTCTCCAAAGCGGAGGTAGTTGTTATCCACTTTAATTCCTGCCTCTGTAAG
>JAIPFQ010000015.1:0-22243 GCA_021736605.1 Spirochaetales bacterium
AGGAGTTCACATGGCTATGCTATTCGGGAATGCTAAAAATATTGAGTCGAATATCAATCAGTTCTTTGATGCAATTTCCGAGGCTGGTCTTATATTCTCAGCAGGGATATCAGACTACCTCAACCGGGATTTCGAGCAGTTCAAGCGAAGAATACTCGACATCAAGAAACAGGAGGGGTTTGCCGACAACCTGCGACGCGAGATCCGCTATAATATCTATACAAAAATGCTCATTCCTGAATCCCGGGGTGACGTTCTCGGTCTTCTCGAAACATCGGATGATGTCATTGACACCACAAAGACGGTTCTTACCTATTTCGACATTGAGCAGCCGGATATCCCTGCATCTCTCAACAAAGAGCTGTTAAAACTGACAGAAGCATCCGGGAATGCTATCTCGAACCTCGTGCTGGCAAACAGAGCGTTTTTCAATAACGACCCCGCTATTAGAGAATATATCCACAAAGTTCATTTCTACGAGCATGAAGCAGATCAGATAGAGGAACAGTTGATGCGCAGAATCTTCAATTCTGAACAGATTGATGATCTGGCAAAGAAACTTCAGTTGAGTAATTTCGTCTCCCACATTTCAAACCTGGCCGACTCAGCAGAGGCTGTAGTTGAACGCTTGTCAGTCTATTCGATTAAACGCTCGATATAAGGAGTCTTGAGTATGATAACAACACTGTTTCTCTTGTCGAGCGGGCTCTTTCTTGGATGGTCTCTCGGAGCAAACGACGCTGCCAATATATTCGGGACGGCTGTCGGGACCAAAATGATCCGATTCAGTACAGCCGCTGTGATCGGCAGCATCTTCGTGATCCTCGGAGCCGTCATTAGCGGAGCGGGAGCAAGTGAGACCCTCGGCAAGCTCGGTGCGGTAAATGCAATGCCCGGAGCATTCACGGTCGCACTCGCTGCTGCCCTGACTGTTTTATGGATGACACGCCTCAAGCTGCCAGTCTCTACATCCCAGGCTATTGTAGGAGCAATCATAGGCTGGAATCTCTTTTCCAGCATGCCGACTAACTACAACTCATTGGTAAAGATTGTATCAACCTGGATTCTGTGCCCCCTACTCTCGGCAGCATTCGCAATCATATTCTTTCTCATCTCAAGAAAGATTGTCAACCACTTGCGCATGAGTATCATTAGAATAGATGCCTACACACGCTTGGGACTCATACTCATAGGGGCTTTCGGTGCTTTCAGTCTCGGGGCGAACAACATCGCTAATGTCATGGGTATATTCGTATCCATATCTCCGTTTGAGACAGTAGAGTTCTTTTCGATATCATTCACGAGCGCTCAGCAGCTCTTTTTTATCGGAGGACTAGCCATATCAGTCGGGATCATAACATACTCAAAAAAAGTCATGCAGACAGTAGGAAACGATTTGTTCAAACTCTCACCGATAGCAGCGCTCATTGTTGTGCTAGCTAGCTCCACGGTGCTGTTTCTCTTCGCTTCAGAGAGTCTCAAAATCTGGCTGACCTCCAGAGGCCTTCCCTCACTCCCCCTAGTGCCGGTCTCAAGCTCACAGGCGGTCGTAGGTGCTGTACTTGGTATCGGTTTAGCCAAAGGCGGACGAAACATCAAGTTCGGTGTGCTCGGGAAGATCAGCATCGGATGGGTGACCACTCCACTGGCATCAGGTGCTGCGGGATATATTCTTTTATGGATCGTTCACAACATTCTGGACATGCCGGTTTATCTGTAAGTATCTATAGGTCTGCGCTTTCATTCTGTATGCAGCTGCTGAAAGTATGTGAAGTGTAAATCCCATCACCTGAATATTGCTGCTAATATGTCCTGCCACGTTTGGTCGGCTTCATCGGAAATGAATGAGTAAAAAGATATTTTTCGTCATGGTACGTCTCACAAATATTGTGCAGGCCCTTTCTATCTCATCAGGCTTCAAACAGCCTTTTTTAATAGCTGGGAAATTATCTCGACTGAATAGTTTTCACATTCTCTCTTATCCTGTGCCAAAGTGGTTTATATGACGTTCGATCCATCCCTTGCCAAAGAGCCTATTCAAAGTAAAGAGAGCTGGATTGAATCTAAATTTTTACAAAGCCTTCTTGATAATTATTTCTTTTATTCTGTTCCAACTTACCACATTCATTTTATTACGCACAAGATTCTCCGTGCCGCCGTAAAGCAAGAACAACGAAGACGGGTCATCACCACTGAGCTTTTCCCAGTATTTTAGTCCAGCAAAATATTTTTCCTGGAGAGTTTCACTCGATTTAATCTCTATCCCGAAATGCTTAGTCCCAAAATCAATAATTAAATCTATCTCCTTCTGATGATTGTCCCTCCAAAAATAAAACTGGAGCATTTCTCCGTAATTAAAGTTATATTTTATAAACTCACTCAGTACAAAAGTTTCAAATATATTCCCCTTCAGGAAATGGTAATCAAGATCATCCCTATTTCTGATGCCGAGGAGATTACAAACAAGTCCTGTATCTGTAAAATATAACTTCGGATTTTTTACTAACCTCTTTTTATAATTTTTATGATACGGCTGTATTCGATATACTATGAAACTCGCCTCAAGAACTGAGATCCACTCTTTCACTGTATTATGCGAAATACCGCACTCTTCACTAATACCTGAAAGATTCAATTCCTGCCCTGTTCTACCAGCTAGAATCTTAATAAACTTCATAAAATTATCTAAATCCGTTATTTTCTTTATCTGGCGAACATCTTTTTCAACATACGTTGATATATAATTTTTATAAAATTTCTCTGGTCTGATACGCTGATCGTATATTCTTGGATACATTCCACTATACAGGAAATCATTAAGGTTTTTTGATGCCCCTCGTATTTCATACAGAGAAAAGGGCAGCAATTTGCTAATTCCAACTCTACCCGCAAGTGATTGACTTATTTGTTCCATCAGCAGAAAATTATGTGATCCTGTTATAACAATTTTCCCATTCTCTTTCTGTTCATCTGCATGTGTCTGCAGATACGAGATCAGTTCAGGGACCCGTTGAATTTCATCGAAAATGATATTGCTGCTATAGCGCGATAAGAAACCTCTGGGATCATTTTGAGCAAACTCCCTATGGTCTATGTCCTCCAAGGAGACATATTCATAATTATGAAAGACCTTTTTTGACAGAGTAGTTTTGCCAGACTGTCGGGGGCCCAATATTGCTATGATGGGAAACTCATTCTTCAGGATTTTGATTTCATCTTCAATTTCTCTGTTTATCATAAAAATATAGTAACATACTTGTACATTTTGTCAACTCACTTATCAAATCGTACAAACTGTTTTTATGCTGCATGTGTTTTAGGAGAACCTGGAGGACCTCGAAGAAGTTTTTGGTGGATTAAGGGGAGGGTATTGCTTGTGCTTGTGCTTGTGCTTGTGCTTGTGGAGTCTCAAGGCAGCTTGCGGGAAGGGGAATCCCTTGCCCCGCTGCCGCTGCCTTCAGAGTAAGTTTATTCGTTCACATCGGATTGATGAGAACAGTAGTTCAAGCGAATTACGGCTTAGTCGTCTGAATTCGCAGGTGACTTCGCTCCTCACCCTTGTCCCAGGCTTCCTGGATCTCCGGAAGTTTCTTCAGCACAGCCTGCAGGGCATCAGCGATGGCGTATGTATCAGCCTTTATACACACAAATTTTTTCCGTATCCGCTTGATATTCGGACCATACATTTTGGATATGGTAACGCTAACGCCCTCCTTCTTCAGGATTCCAGCAATTCCGCGAGCTTTTTTGGGGTCAGCATGCACCTCTTCCTCTTCATCAACCGTATTGTCTATCCGTTTTATAAACGTTTCGCCAGCTTCTCCAATTTTGTAGATGTCATAGTAATCGGCATCCCCAAAGTGACGATCCACAAAAAGCGTTCCATCGTCGGTGGCACAAGCGGCAATCCACTCCCCCGGCTGAAGCTGGGGGCCGTCCTTTTTTTCACTTTTTTCAGTTCCGGTTTGAGATTTCTGCTTTTCCGGGACTTCATTCATCATTCACACCCCTCTTTTCTCTTCTTTCTCGATGATTTCAAGATGATCTATCGATAATCTCGATGACTTTGCAGCTCTTTTCCAGCTCATCTTTCATTTCAGCTGAGACTTCATCTTAAAATCTTCTTAGAATTCTTTCAGCTCACCGTTTTTGTAAGCTTCATATGCCTCTTTAACCGTCATAGCCCCGGCGCCGGCGTACATTTTCAGAGCAGCCTTCTTCAGAACCGCTTCCGCGTTGCCTCCCGGGCCGTTGCCGGTAATCAGCACGTCAGGGTTCAGGTCGAATAACTTCTTTGCCGTCTGCGGACCCGCACCGTGGGCGGTATCAGCAATATCACGGTTATCCACCGAGCTCATCTCTCCGGATTCCTCATCAAACACAAGGATATAATCCGTCCTGCCGAATCGGGGATCTACTGCTGATTCCCAAGCCGTTCCTTTTGCTGTAAATGCAATCTTCATCTGTTTTCTCCTCATAAGTATTTGTCTTCATACGTAATATTCTTGTTTAAAAATTAACTTGTCGCGACAAGCTCCTGCACCTTGAGCCAGCTTGCCTGCAGCTTATCTTTTAAGTCCCCGGCATCCTCATACTCCACAATAGTCTGTCCCATGGTCATGGACCGGGTAAAGTTTTCATCGTAGGGAAAATCCGCAATATGCTCGATCTTCTCCTGTTCCAGGAAATCCTTAATCTGCTCGGTGATTTCCGGATTCACATCCGCCTTGTTGATAATACAGGCAGCGGGAATCTTGAATTTATGCACCAGCTCGTAGACCCGTTTGATATCATGAAGTCCGGATAGAGTCGGCTCCGTCACCAGCACAACGAGATCCGCCCCGGAGAGCGATGAAACTACGGGACAGCCGATTCCCGGCGATCCATCCACTAGAACCAGCTCCTTTCCCTCCTGCTTCGCTTCAGCTTTGGCCTCGTTTTTCACCTTCGCCACCAGCTTCCCGGAATTCTCAGCCCCGATACCAAGTCGCGCATGAATCATGGTGTTTCCGGCTTTTGTTGACGATCTGTACCAGTCCCCCACATTCTGCTCCTGCATGGTAATCGCTTTAGGAGGACAGATTCGAGAGCAGTATCCGCAGCCTTCACAGCTGATAGGATCCGCATAGTACTCGCCATTGATAATAGATATCGCATCAAATCGGCAGACCTCAGCACATTTCCCGCAGTGAATGCAGGTTTCTTTATCAATTTCTGCAATCACTCCGCTGTAAAATGGTTCTGAATGAGCAAAATCAGGCTTCATAAGCAAATGCATATCCGCCGCATCAACATCACAATCAGCAGCAACCATATCCTTGCCGCTCAGAAAGGCAAATGAAGCAGTTATGGAGGTTTTTCCCGTCCCCCCTTTTCCTGAAATAACTACAATTTCCTTCATTCCGTACCTCCCCGATGCTCAGTCTTACTGGATGATGTCTTTCGTGCCGTCTCAGCCGGCTTTCCCTTCAAAGCTTCAGTACCCTTTTTCCCGGTATATTCAGCTTCCAGATACTGCGTTATCTGTTCCAGCGCCTCCGCGATCTCCGGAATCTCCTTGTACATCAGTTTCCCCCGGGAATAGAGTTCCGCTGCACGCCGATCATTCGGTATCCTGGCTAGAATATCAATACCTTCGTCCCGACAGTAGCTTTCAACTCCCGCATTTCCAATTCCGTACCTGTTGATGACTACGCCGCAGGGTTTGGCCAGCTTCCTCATGGTATCCACCGCCAGGGTCAGATCATGCAGGCCGAAGGGCGTCGCTTCAGTGACAAGAATGATAAAATCGACGTCCTTCACCGCTTCAATTACGGGACAAGAGGTTCCCGGAGGTGAGTCATAGAGTTTCATATTGCTGCTGTTTTCTGGAAAATGTGTTTCCACATAGTCTATCGTCTGGGATATCAGCGGCACCGCCTGTTCCTGACCGATGTCGAGCTTGCTCTCCACAAAAGTGAATTTTTCCGCTTCTGTTTGACGAAGGACCCCCATTTTTTCCGGTACCATAGGCAGAGCATTATCCGGACAGAGTTCCGAGCAGGCATAACAGCTGTGACAGAGTTCCGGGAATACCATAATCTGATCTCCCAGTTTTATCACTGCGTTAAAATTACAGACCTGCTGGCAGATTCCGCAGAGGCTGCATTTGCTCTTATCCCAGGAGGGGATCATCTTATGCCGATCCTCCTGATGTCTCAGCTCTCCCTGAATAAAGAGGCCTGAATTAGGTTCCTCAACATCCAGATCCGTAAGTATCACATGGTCAGACGGCAGTATTTGCCTTTTCCTTTCCGCTAGGTATTGTGCTAGATTTGTGGAGAGGGTTGTTTTTCCTGTTCCGCCCTTTCCGCTGGCTATAGCTATTTTCATGATGCTTCCTTTAAGCGCTCAATCGCATTCTGAGAATTTCTCTATTGTCAATAGATGCACTCATTTGATTATGAGTATGTTTTCTTATGTATCTCTCTCATTTTTTCTTCTGACGATCCCGAAGCAATTCTTCACGTACCATGGTGGTTCCGCATTTGGGACATTTCAGATCAGTACAGCTTACGCCCTGTTGATGCGGCACTTTCTCACCGCACTTTGCACAGATACAGTATCCGCCGGTTCCATAGGCCCCGCCGCTGTTTCTTCCGCGCCCAGGTCCGAAACCTTCTCCTCTTCCTGCTCCAGGAGTCTGACCTCGGCCGCCCCCCGGGCGTCCCTGTCCTTGTCCCTGTCCTTGTCCCTGTCCTTGTCCTTGTCCGATATTTGCTCCACGGCCGCCTCCCGGGCGTCCTATGGGTCCATTTCCATCAGGTCCTCTTCCGTCTCCTCTCGGCATATTCAGCCTCCTTATCATCCTAGTAACTTACGCTCTTTGTATTAATTTACGACTGGCACAAAGCTTTGTGCCACTATAAAACCACTTACGAACGCTTAATGTATTCACCGCAGCAGTCTCCATGGCCGTATCTCCGGGCAACATCAATAAGATTTTTCGAACCGCAGGAGGGGCATACCTGTATGTGCTCATCAAATCCCGCGGCAAACATCGTATCACAGTCAAGACAGCGGATAACGTTTCCCCGAAAATGGATATTTCCGCCCTCAATTTGAATCTCCTTCCCCTCCACCAGCAGTGAAGCCGCCTTGCAGCGGGCCTGCTCAATCAGACGGGTGAATGTGGAACGTGAAATCTCCATCTCCGCAGCCGCTTTCTCATGATCCATTCCGACATAATCGGTCAGGCGGATGGCTTCGTATTCATCCAGTGACATGGAAATTGCCGGTAAATCCTTCTTCATAACCCCAGTGGGTTTGAAGGAATTAAACAGCGGCGGCTGTCCCACAATTCTTCTCTTTTTCGGTCTTGCCATGAAAACTCCTTTTACGGCATCTTTCAGCTTTCTGCAGCTTCTACAGATAGTATAATGAACATATGTTCATAATTCAAGTACCAGCTTCATATTTTTCAGCTTTTTCCCTTCAGAAAATATATAATTCAGTAATCCCGATCCTTCTCTTCTGCGCAGCACATGCTGCCGGAATTATTATTTAAGGAAGCCGCTCTTGAGCAGATCCTGTCAAATAAATCTCAGAAAAGGCTGTCAAAAAGCGAAATCTCCCCTTTCCGTTATCTGCTTTTTTTAGTATCTTGTAGCAACACGGTCTTTTATCTTCCTTTTATCCCCTAGTCTTAAACCAATCAAGATGCATTATGTAAAAGGTTGTTTTTACCGAAACAGGACAGGAATAAAAAAAACATTTCCTGGGCTGTTATCTGTATGGGAATAATGGATCGTGATCTAATTTTTTTTGAGGTGATTTTTATTATGCAGATTTCTGACAAACATGTTGTAAGTATGAACTACACACTGAAAGACGAGCAAGGCACAGTTCTCGATACTTCGGAAAACCGTGATCCGCTGAAGTTTATTGTCGGTTCAGGAATGATTATTCCCGGACTGGAAAAAGAACTGCAGGGCAAAGAGAAGGGTGATGAGCTATCAGTAACCGTAGAACCGGCAGACGGCTACGGCGAATACGATGAGACCCGAATGGTGGACGTTTCCAAAAGCCAGTTTCAGGAAGGAACTGAAATCAAGACAGGTATGCAGGTGCAGGCTCAGGACCCCGACGGCGGCGTTCAGATACTGACTGTAAAAGAAGTTAAGGATGAAAACGTAACGCTGGATGCCAACCATCCTCTTGCGGGACAGACACTTCATTTTGATGTTCAGATAGATGATGTCCGTGAAGCTACCGATGAAGAGCTGGAACACGGTCACGTACATTAAAGTTCATACTTCAATAAGTTGAATCGTACAATATATAGAATTTTTTGTGCATAAGGCCGTCAGGATCTAGGGGAAAAGCCCCGACTGTCGGCCTTAAATATTGGTTTCGGGAAAGCGTATCCATGATCCGCTCATCTGAATGACCCCCTTCCTCATCATCCCATGCATTGTCCTGGAAAGAGCTTCCCGGGAGCAGCCCAGCTGCTTTGCCAAATCTGTTTTCGTCAGAGAGAGCTTTATATCGTAATCTGCATCTGCAGCAGGCGGTCTGCGATTCATTTCATTGGACAAATAGAGGAGGAATCGCTCCTCCAGACTTGCCGCAGCGAGAATATCGACCTTATCTGACATGCATGCTGCGGTTCGTGCAATCTCCTTCACCATCTTTCTGGAAAAGACAGGGTCATCACAGTAGGAGAGAATCATCTCTACCGGCAGCTCTACGATGCTTCCATCTTCCGCTGCCCGAACCCAGCCCGGATACGGCTTCTCCGCCAAGGCCAGCACTTCCCCGTAGGTTTCTCCCCGTTTCACATGGCGCATGATAAGCTCACGATCACCCGGAATAATCCGAACGACCTGAACCGCGCCTGTAATCACCAGGGTATATTCCCTGCAGCTGTCATAGGGAGTGTGGAGGGTTTCTCCCTTTTTGAACTGCCGTTTTTTTCCCGACGAGGCAAGCTGCGCAAGGACAGCATCGGAAAGTCCGGAAAAGAGCGCATGTTTCCGGAGCATCATGATGAGTACTTCATCGGCTTTTTTCCGATTGTCTGCCTTTTTTACTTGTTCTGACATTCTTGAATCTACTGCTTCAGCATCATTTTTTTTCATACTGTATCGCACTCACTGGACAGACTGTCCCGCACTGCGTGCAGACGAGACACTCATTCGCCGTATTAATCCGCTTCGGACGCGGTTTTTTACGCTTCAAATCCGTCCTCTCATCCGTACTCTGATCCGTGCTCTGATCCGAAAGCTGCTCAACCGGAGCGGCATGCATACTGTGCGTCGGACATACCTGCTCGCACTTGCCGCAGGAGATGCAGACAGCCTGATCCACATGGATACCCCGTTTAGAAGCCCTGGAACTTACGGAAAGCAGGGTGCCGAAAGGGCAGATTCGGGTATGCCAGAAGGCCTCTTCAAAAAAGAGGGAGACAATCACCGCTGCTGCGGTCAGGTAGAGCAGAACAGGAACCGGTTTCCCCTGCCGCTGAACCATCACCATAAGACCCAGAAACAGAAACAGGAACCCCCAGCGCATCACGCTGCCGGTTTTTCCTTTAAGGAGAGAGGGTATCTTCCACCGCTGAATGCGCAGCTTCGTATAGATCCAGCTTTGTGCTCGCATCAATGAGCCCATGGGGCAGATCCAGCCGCAGTATATACGCCCGAAGAAGACGGAACCTGCAAGGCCTGCGGCTGCAAATACTATAAACCAGAGCTGCAGCTTTCCTGTCACCGTCATGAGGGCAAAGAGCAGCAGCGCCAGCCCCTGCACAACACCCCTGAGGGTATTTGTTTTTTTTGCTTTGTTTTTCGCTGCAGCATGTAAAGCTGCTTGGCTGTTTTTTGCCATACTGTCCTCCCGGAATACATGTTCTGCCGTCAAGATACTGCAGATGTATCGCAGAAGATGTGACATATATCACACTTTCCGAGGATTTCTGAAAAACTTCAGCTCAGTAAGCCGTTTCGAGGGCTTAGGCATCAGCATAAACCAGCTTTTACCAGCTTTCATGCAGCATGCTTGTATCACTATTATAGGGACAGCGCTGTTTTCTGGGCTGCATAAATCTGGGATATGCCCTCCTCTGCGGAATCCAGGAGCTGGTTCAATTCGTTCCGGGAGAAAACACCCTGCTCACCTGTTCCCTGCACCTCCACCAGGGAATCGCCGCGCATCACGACGTTCATATCAACTTGGGCTTGGGAATCGTGAGCATAATCCAGATCACAGATGATCTCATCGTCCACTTTTCCGACGCTTACCGCAGCCACCTGTCCATGCAGGTAATACTCCGGACCGGAAACTCCCTGTTCGTCGGCTAGCAGCCGCAGGGCATCGTAAAGGGCGACCCAGCCGCCGGATATGGCAGCAGTTCGGGTTCCCCCGTCGGCCTGCAGGACATCACAGTCTATGGTGATGCTCACTTCGCCCAATTTTTCCATTTTTACGGCGGCGCGGAGGCTGCGTCCGATGAGCCGCTGGATCTCTGTGCTGCGGCCGTCGCGCTTTATTCCGTCACGACGTTTTCTTCCGCCTCCGGTGCTTCCCGGCAGCATGGCATACTCAGCGGTAATCCATCCCTGTCCTGTGTCTTTAAGGAATCTGGGAACTTCATTACTGATACTGGCGGTGCAGATAACTTTCGTGTCCCCAAAGGAGGCCAGACACGAACCGGCTGGATGTTTAATATAATTTCTTTGGAATGTTACTTTTCTCATGACTGAAACTATAGCATGTTTGCTCTTTTTTTTCATGCCCCCCTGTAGTATGATGAAGACATGGTAACAAAGGAAATAATAAAACGCATACCCAAGGTGGAACTTCATGATCACCTGGACGGCGGATTGCGGCCGTCAACAATTATTGAACTTGCCGAGGAGCTGAATGCCGGCGGGCAAACAGGGAAGAGCAGCAGAGGCGAGGTGATGGAGGGGTCCTGGAAGGCAGATCAGCCCCGGGAGCCCCATGAGGCCTGGGAGGCTAGGGAAACCCGAGAGGAAGCCCCCATAGAACTTCCCGCCTGGGAAGCCCAGGAATTGGCGGACTGGTTTCATCGCGGGGCTCGGCAGAAGGACCTTTCCCTCTATCTTGAAACCTTCGGGATAGCTCTTTCTGTTTTGCAGACCCCGGAAGCTCTGGAGCGGGTGGCCTTTGAAAGCATGGAAGATCTGGCTGCGGATCATGTAGTCTATGCGGAAATCCGCTTTGCCCCCATGCTCCATCAGCAGCGGGGAATGAATCTGGAGGCTGTCGTCCAGTCTGTACTGAAGGGACTGGAGCGGGGAAGAAAAAAGACCGGGACCATGTACGGGCTTATTCTCTGCGCCATGCGCCACCAGGATCCGAAGGTCTCCCTGGATATCGCAGAACTGGCAGTTGCCTTCCGCGACCGGGGTGTTGTGGGGTTTGATATTGCAGGGGACGAGGTCGGGCATCCGCCCAAACGTCATCTCGAGGCCTTTCAGTACATACGGAACCGCAACTTCAACATCACCATCCACGCCGGCGAAGCCTTCGGACTGGAATCGATCTGGCAGGCAGTACAGATCTGCGGAGCCCACAGAATCGGCCACGGCACCCGCCTTATTGAGGATATGGGCTTCCGCGGGACACATATCGAGAGAATGGGTTCATTAGCCCATTTTATCAGGGATAAACGAATCCCCCTGGAGATGTGCCTGTCGTCCAATATTGATACTGGAGCTGCCGAAAACATAGACGAACATCCCTTCAATATTTTTTACAAGAATAATTTTCGCGTCAGCCTGTGCACGGACAACCGCCTGATGAGCAGCACAACGCTGAGCCATGAGATGATGCTGGCTGTCCGCCATTTCAATTTGGAGATTCAGGATCTGGAGAAGATAAGCATCAATGCTATGAAATCATCCTTTATTCATCATGATGAGAAGATCAGAATTATTTATGATGTGATAAAACGGGAATTTGCAGCCCTGAAACGGGAGCTTGCATCTGATGAGCACTAAGAGCAGCATACAGTGTGTTCTGTGTATACGGCTGCACCGTCTGCACTGAGGTGGCTTCGGGGGCTTCGGGCACTTCGGCTGGATAGCTCTTTTTTTCGGACTTAAGCGATATTTCCTGATTTAACGGATTCCCGATTTTACAATTTTACGACTTATACTATTTCAGGGCTCCATGTCTAAACAGCCCCTCTGCAGAGAGGGGCTTACTCAGCAAATTTCTTTTTTCATGCTTTTTACATTTCCAGACAGCTATTTGTGCTGCTGTCCTGTTTTCACCCTAATTCTGGCAGTCTTCGTACCAGAGGCAATCTTTCAAGCCGCAATTCGAAATTCCCGTGTCAAAACAAGGGGCATTCCCCTCGTGCTCCTGAATCATATGGATCAGTTCTTTTTTCCGCTTTTTCCCAGCGGAGAGACCCATATCCTTAGCCATTTTCTTTATTTCTGCAACTTTCATTTTTTTGACTCCTTACCGTTTTCATCTGTTTTTATTGTAAACTATTGTAAACCAAAGAACTTTTTAATTGCATCTATCGCCTCTGTTCCCAGGGAGACCGCCTTGCCCATACTGTTCTGTTCCAGCTGTTTTCCCCATCCGGCGGACTTCATACTCACTTCGGCTACCTCTATGCGGTCTAAAACCTGCAATGGAGAATCTCCCACCGCAAGCAGTCCTGCATGATCAATAAGTACCGCCACGGAGGCTCCCTCCAGACTGTCAGCGAGAAGCGTTTCATGACGAAGAACTTCCCGATACGGGAGGATCTCAACATCCTGCATGATTGCATAGGCCTCCGTGAGGGTCTTTGTATCATAGGCTGACTGGGTGATACCGAAGGCCATTACAGAGGGGGGGAGAGCCGTCATGACGGCCTGAACCTCGGGTTTGCGTCGGTAAATTTCCCGGTGCAGGAAGGTCCAGAGACTCGGCTGTTTTCCTTTCTCAACGGCATCACCCTGAACCAGAACGGTTTCATCCGCGGTAAGGGTTCCTAAGTCACCCTGCTGGGGGGTGATGATAAAGCTGGCTTCGCTGCTGCTGGTACTGCTTTCGGCGTCAGCTCCTGCTGCGATCGTCGCCGTAGTGCGCTTGGAGAGACTTCCCAGAGAACTCGTGAAGAGGCCGCGCGTATAGGCGCGCCGAGAGAAATGAGCCGCATCCTCTCGGTCCGCAGCGTAAGCATCAGCATAACCACCCTCTTCATTCTGCTGAGGCCGGGACATCTGCTCAGCTGTAATTTCTCCATGCAGGCTATGCTGTTTTGCCATAAGAAGGCGAAGATCCTCGTCGCCCATCAGCTTGGCTTCCCCGATGGCGGAAGCCGTTATGAGCGTTCGAGCAGTCACTTCCACGGCTTCAAAGCGCTGGAGCGCATGAGTGATATTCCGTCCCAGGGCTATGGTGCCGTGATTGTCCAAAAGGATGATACTGCTGCCTGTTTCTGCTTTTCCAGCTACCAGGTCTCCGAGTTCCTCGCTTCCCGGGGTACCGTAGCCGGACATGCGCGCTTCACCGCAGAGAAGGGCTATTTCCGGGATAATCCGGGTCTGGGGAGGAATTCTGTTGATACAGAAGGCGCTGCTCGCCGGCGCATGGGCATGCACCACTGCATGAACATCAGGACGTACTTTGTAGATCTTAGTATGAAAAAATGTCTCTATAGAGGGCTTATGCTTCCCGCTTACACTGCCGTCAGGGGCAATACGAATAATATCTTCAGCTTTAAGGCAGGATTTATCGATGCTTCCCGGGGTGATCCAGATAGTCCCGGAAGCATCCCTGATAGAGAGGTTTCCCCCGGATGTGGTTGTAAGACCCTCGGCATAGAGTCTGTTCATTGTCTCAGCCAGCAGGTCTGCCGGTGTTTTCTGCTGAGGCCAAGCTTTCAATTGTGCATTTACATTCTGTGTCTTCCTGCTGTCCATTTTTTTGTCCTTCAGCGGTATTCCGCTTCCCGCACATTGTATCGAAACAGCACACCATGGGAAAGTCCCTGCATCTTGAACTCAGAGTATTTACTTCTGTTTCGACTTGATTTCCCATTAATTTTCAGTTTAAAGCTTTTCCAGCAGGCTATTGCTGGAGCAGATATTCAAACATAAGAACTACTGCGGGACATATCTCAGCATTTTTCAGGGTCTGCGGCAGATATCGATGGATATACCGCTGATCTGTATGGGGAAATTCGCGGCAGGCTTTCGGACGGATATCATAAAAAAGACAGCGATTATCCTGGAGGAGAAAAGGGCAGGGCAGGCTGGAAAATATCCAATCTCCCTCTTCATCTGTCCGAAGATAAGCCGTATAAAATTCAGTCGCTTTCATACCCATCTCTCCGGCAAGGCGGCTGCAGTCCTTCTTATTCAGCAGCGGTCCAGTTCCTGCACAGCAGTTCGCGCAGTCCAGACAGTCTATTTGAGAAAAGGCTTCCTCATGGGCTTCCGCAAAGAGAGCTTGGACTTTTTTATCCTTAAATCCCCGCATATCCCGAACAAGCTGCTGAAACTGCTGCTTCCTGCTGATACCCCGGGAGAGAATCTGTCGGTACTCCTCATTCATCTTCTACCGCCTCTCGTCGTCCTGCGCTTATCATCTTCCGCCGCCTTTCATCTAATGTTTCACCTAATGCCGCCGCTATTATGCATATTCAATACTTCTCAGTCAGCTCTTCAGCAGCCTTGTCATTAAAATTCAATCTTCAACAAAATCCCAAAGCTTTGTATCCCTGCCGCTCAGTTTCACACAGGGTACACCGGCGCAGTCCTCAACCTGCATCATCCGTTTATTTACGAGGACATTATCAATATGTTTCGGAGTTCGTATATAGATGGTTCCGGGACGCATGGTCCTTTCATGCAGTTCCACCTGCAGAAACTCTCCATTTCTCTCACTTACTTTCACCTCGCTGCCCGGAAACAGGCGGTTGGTACTTCCCATAACCCCCCATGCCTGTTTAGCGGACTTGAGAAAACAGCGCGACTCATACCTGCTCAGTTCCAGGTGTTCAGATCCCCGCATAAAGCCATCTGTTCGGCTGTGCCAGAGGGTATCGCTCCCTTCGGGCAGCTTTGCACTCCGTCCCCGGCTCGTAAGATTAATAAAGGCGATATAATTCAGTCGTTCTATCTGGAAAGTGACACTAATGAAGCCCTCGTCACTGCTGACGGAAAGAATCTTTTTCTGCCTTACCGGGAAATGGGAACAGTAAAGCGATTTTTCCGGAAATGCATACTCACCGATATCATCTGATGTAAAGATAAGCCCGCCGAAAATGTTATTCGCAAGAAAGAGGCTGTGCTTCTGACTCTCCGTCATCTGTACTCCCTCTTTCCGCAGGAAAAAGACATCAGGATCATTCACGAAAAATCGGTAATTCAGCATATTTCGGCCCACCGTACTCTTAAGGGAGTTGATGGTGGAAACCCGTTCAGGGAAACGCATAAAAGCTAAGCGTCGATCTTCCCACTTCGGCGATACGTCACTCCCGATCCTGCAGTAGTCTGCAAAGAAAAAAGCCGAAGCCAGAGGGACGCCGCAGGCAAGCACTTTGAGGTCTTCATACGGATCAATGATAGACCGAAGTAAATCCATCGCCTGCTGCATGATCATCCCCCTGCTCCTGCCGTTCCGCGGCTTAATACCCGCTGCATAGAGAAAATCAAGTTTCACCAGACGAAATCCCCACTCCCTATACACTACAGAAAACACTTTTTCCAGGTAACTCCTTACTTCCGGAATTTCACATTTCAGGGCATAGAAATATCCGCTCCAGTTAAATGGATTATTCCCCGCAGGAACAGGCTTCCCTTCAGCATCATGGACAAACCAGTCGGGATGCTCCCGGAACAATCGGGAAGATGCTTCAGCTGCAAAGGGCGCCAGCCACAGCCCAGGGGTATAGCCGGCAGCGTTCACTGCATCTGCTATAGGCTTCATCCCCCGAGGGAAGCTGTCCTTCACCTCCAACCAGTCTCCCACAGCGTTCTGCCAGCCGTCATCAATTTGAAAATAGTCCAGAGGTACCTCTGCATCAGAAAACGAGTGAAGATTCTTCAGTATGCAGGCTTCATCAATTTTCTCATAATACCGGTACCAGCTCGTCCATCCCGCTGCCGGCTCAGCCGGTTTCTTCGCCCTTTTTCCAGCCGGACTGCTGTGCCGTACCCGCTTTGCCCAGAAGCTGAAGACATTATCCTTCTTCTCCTCTCCACAGAACAACGAAAACAGCGTATACGATCCGTAACCTGCTCTTACATTCCCGCCTTCATTTTCGCCTGCATGTATGCCGACCTCATTTCCGCTTTCCGCTTGCCCACCGTATAATTCCAGTCCTTCGCACTCCTTGAAGACGGTGGTTTCCAGTTTTTTCCCGCGAGCTGCCATTTCGATGATGGTGTACCCAAGGGACTCGTCGTTGCTGCCGATAAACAGAATATCCTCAGCCGTGCCGGACTTCAGAGAACCCGTCCCAGTACCACTCCTGCTTGCGCCGGGCTTCTTCACCCCGTAAGCGAAAGTGCAGCTCCGCACTACCCCGGGCAGTCCGCTCTTTTCGCTCGCGTAAGCATCAGCAAAATGCGCATCCCCCAGATAATCAAGCTTGTATTTCTTTCTCCAGTACATAAGCAGCGGGTTCATCTTCCGCTGCTTCTCGCGCAGTTCCCGCTCTCCGCTGGTACTCCATGACTGGAATCCATTTGAAAAGAGCCGGCTCATTTCATTATCTGAAACGCAGTGCAGAGCAAGTTTTTTGAGACGTATTCGCTCCCCAGGTGCCACTTCCAGAGAAATTGAGTACACAGCATAACCGTAATACGTATTTTTAAAATAGTAAAATCGACAGCCGCTCAACTCTTCCGTTTTTTTTTCCGTTTTTCGGCCGGCTGTCCAGACAAGAGGAAGTTCATAGCTATGAACCCTTCCATTCAGTTCATAGCTGATAGCACAGAGTGCTCGGGAACCTGTAAACATAATCCGTCCCTTTCAAAGTTACAGTTACTCAAAGATACAGTTCAGGCATAATCCGCTCTCTGTAGAAAACGCGGGAAATCCCTTAGTAAATAGTAGCTTTTTTACAGGCATTTGTGAAGTTTATTTACGATTTTCTGTGTTTTTTAGTTTTACTGTTCTTTTTGTTTGTTTTTTTACTCTGTAAACCGGAAGATTTGCTTCTTTTACCTGGTTTTTTGCTCTTTTTTGTGTTTTTAGGCTGATGCTTCCGCGATCCGCTGCTGACAGCTTCCCGGAAGTATTGACCTCCCCGGCGCTTCGCCGCAAAAAAGAACAGTACTCCAGCAGCAATCATAATCAGGCTCAGAATCTGGCCCATGGAGATATTCCAGGGAGAAACAAAGAGCGCCGTCTTTTCCGCCGCCTCGCCCCCTTTAATGATGAAGCCGAGCTCCGCATCAGGTTCACGAAAATACTCCACGATAAAGCGGGCAATCCCGTAGCCGATGATATACAAGGAAATCAGGTAGCCGTCAAAAGACTTCCGTTTCCTGAAGACTAACCACAATACCAGCCACAGCACGATCCCCTCCAGGATCGCTTCATAGAGCTGCGAGGGGTGTCGCGGCAGATTCAGCATCTGCAGCCCACTATACGGCATACCGATGGCATCAGCAGTTTCCCGCACCCATGTTTCACTCGTGGAAAACCTTGGAGCATAGGGGAATATCGTTGCCCAGGGCTGCGTGCTTACCCGCCCCCATAGTTCTCCGTTAATATAGTTTCCAATCCGTCCGAAGGTGTATCCCAGGGGAATACCCGCCGCGGTCAGATCCGCCATGAAGAGAAAACTCTCCTTATGGATACGGCAATAGAGCAAGGCCCCCGCCGCTGCACCTACAACACCGCCGTGATAACTCATCCCCTGGAGTCCCGTAAACTGTCCATCCCGGAACGGCCAGAAAATCAGCCAGGGATTCCGCAGATAAAACCCGGTGGGATCATAAATGGTTGCAGAAAAGATACGGGAACCGATCAGGAGGCCGAGAATTGCCCACATGAATATGGAAATTACATCATCTGAAGTCCGTTCAATCCGCTCCTGCTTTATCTGATACATTACCAGCAGGTAGGTCACGGCAAATGCAAGAATATACATCAGTCCGTACCAGCGGACCGGCAGTCCCGGAATAATTTCCGGCTTCAGCCATGCTGGAAAATCAATATATGCAAGTATCATGCAGCTCCCCCGTCTTCAAAATTGTATTTAGATTTAGCAAACTTTGCAAATATGGCGACAGACAGCTTTGTGACGCCTTTTTCATCTCTATTTTTCACTGTATACGTTATACGGCAAACGTTTCATTATATGCGTTTCACTTTCCCGTAACTAAATCACTTTCCCGTAATAATCAGCAGAAACACTAGAATCATGATATCAATCAGGGCAAGGAAGCCAACCATGATACTCTCACCATGATAAAAAATGGGATGCGTCCCGATACCTCCGAAAAGGATCACCGCCGCCGCCGCTCCAATCAGTACCTGATACCCCTTGGTCATGATCACCACTATCTCAAGCCCCCGCTCATGTCCTCCCCGCAGCCAGAGCAGTACATACCCGGAAATCAAGCCCAGAAGGGGCGCATTAAGCCAGAACAGGTAGAGGGCAGTACCGTAGCTGCTGTCCACATTCAGCGCCCGGGAAGTCATGTTCCAAAGCAGGCCGAATCTCAGAAACTCCCAGAGAAGCGGCCCAATATATATATACCGTTTTCCATTCTGCATACACATCACCCGGTTAAACATTCGTAATAACTCTTACTTCTCTATGAAAAATCATAAACAAGCAGCTGTTTCCGAAGTGTACGACGTTCATTGCTTGTGGTCAATAGATTCATTTGTTAGTATATTGATATCATGAAAAAAGAAATATTAGCTTACATAGCACTTTTTACTATTGTATTAACAGGTTCTCTGGCTATTGTCCTTCCCAGCGTCGAAGCACAGGATCAATACTCCCTTGAGAACGCAGCCCGACTTTCCCTGACAAGATCTCTTGAATTATCTCAGGGAGATTATGAGACAGCACCCGGATCGAATCAGGACTCTGATTCTGATACCCGAGGATCGGACCAGCCTTCGGAGGACTCCTCTTCACAATCTCCGAATATTCTCCAGAATATGATCGGGGATGATGCCTCCGCTGCCGAAAACGGCGATCCGGTAACTGAGAATATGGAAAAACTCGAAGAACTCTACCGCTTTATTGATAAACGCTACTTACAGGAACTCGACCATGAAGTCATCTATGAATCCATAGTTGACGGGCTCTTCGAAGGTCTTGACGACCCGTACTCGGCCTATTTTTCTGAAGAGGAAGCTTCAGAACTGATGGATACAGCCACGGGCGTTTACGGAGGAATCGGTGCATACATCTCAAAACCTGATCCTGAATACCGTACCGATGAACCGGAAACCTATATGGTTACCATTGTTTCTCCCTTTGAAGGATCCCCCGCAGCAAAATCGGGGCTGCACGCCGGCAATCTGATCTCCCACATTGACGGCGAGCCGGTGGATGAGCTTACCGTGGAAGAGTCTTCCAAAAAACTGCGGGGCGAAGAGGGCAGCAAAGTAGTCGTCACTGTCTATAAAAGTGAAAAAGTCAGTTACGACATCACCATCACAAGAAAAGTAATTACTGTTCCCACAGTTAAATATGATATGATTGACGAAGACACCGCCTACCTGAAAATCATTCAATTCACCCCCATCACACCGGACAAAGTGAAGGAGGCAATTCAGTCCTTTCGTAAAAATAACTACTCCGAACTGATTATTGATTTACGATACAATCCTGGAGGAGATTTTGCTTCAGTTCGTGAAATAGCAAATTTCTTCCTGAATGAAGGCACAATCGTCAGCACAGAATCCCGTCTGGAGATACAGAATCGTACGTATCAGGCTCTGCCTTTCACCCAGGTACCCATGGACATCCCAATGGCGGTTCTTATAAATGAAGGTTCCGCATCCGCTTCAGAAATCCTTGCCGGCGCTCTTCAGGATAATGGACGGGC
Organism: Spirochaetales bacterium; assembly: GCA_021736605.1. GTDB lineage: Bacteria > Spirochaetota > Spirochaetia > PWKH01 > PWKH01 > JAIPFS01. The sequence goes on from JAIPFQ010000015.1 coordinate 20,037, forward strand.
AACACTTATTGGAAGCACCACCTTCGGTAAGGGACTTGTTCAGGGGGTCTATCCTTTTGGAAACGATTTTTTCAAGCTTACCATTTCAAAATACCTCACTCCCAAGGGAACTGACATCCATGAAGTAGGGATTGAGCCTTCTATTGTCTCGAAAGCCCCGGAATTGAGTGACGAGGAATCTAAACTTGCCGCCGAACTGATGGAATCCGGCCGGATTGAAAACTTTGCAGATGAACATCCGGATTACGCTTCAGCACCGGTCGATAACTTAGTTGAAGAACTTAAAGAGGACGGTTTTGATTTGAGCAGCCGCTATTTGAGTATTATGATTAAGAACGAATATACAAACCGTATGGATTTTCCGCCGATTTTCGATCTTGAATATGATATCCCATTGAATAGGGCTATTGAATATCTTGAACAGGGGCTGAACGAAGAGTCGGCACCTGCAGTTAACGAATGAAAAAACTATGAGGGACAGCGGACTAAGATGTAATTTGTCCGCTGTTCTGACATTTTCAGTCAGCTGTTCAGGAAGTGATTCACCTCAAAGCTTTATACCAGCGCTTGTTCGCTACTAAGATATAGTAAGGAGGTTTCGGGATGACTAAGCAGATAGGAGTTTCAACAAGTTCCCGGGTATCCCTGGAGGATATAACTCCGGAAGTCAAGCAGGCAGTCCGAGATGCGGGGATTGATGAAGGGCAGTGCCTGATTTTTGTTCCCCATACCACCTGCGGCGTCACCATCAACGAAAATGCCGATCCCGATGTAAAACGTGACATCATAAAGGAATTAAACTCCATAGTACCCTTTGACGACAACTATCGACACATGGAGGGCAATTCAGCAGCCCATATTAAGGCAAGTATGATGGGTTTTCAAGCCGTAATTCCCATTTCCCGCGGACAGCTCACTCTTGGAACTTGGCAGGATATCTATCTCTGCGAATTTGACGGTCCGCGGCACCGCAAAGTTATTATTCAGATACAGTAAAAACAGTAACCGCTGCTCTCATTTCCAAAGCTAAACAGCTGCGGAACGCTGAACGTATCTTGAAGCTTTGAGCCAGCATAAAAGTTAAAACTTAAAAATAAGAGGAGAGAGGATTCATGCGTGTACTGGTCCTGGAAGCCCCTTTCACCAGTGATAAATCCTTTGCTTTATCGCAAAAACAGAGCCATTACCTCCTGCATGTGCTCAGAATGCAGCAGGGCAGCCGACTTAATGTGCGGGATTCAGAGGGAATACTCTACTCGGTAAAAATCGTATCCATAGAAGACGGTATCTGCAGCTTGCAGGATACGGGAGAAGCAGTGGAGCAGGGAGATATTGCTCAATCACGGAAATTGCCGAAAATACTTCTCTACCAGTCTGTTTTGAAGGGGAAAAAAATGGATACCCTCATACGGCAGGCTGCAGAAATCGGGGTGCAGTCCATCATACCGGTAATGAGCAGACATACGATCCCGGTTTTCACCAAAAAGGATTGTGAAAAAAAGAAAACCCGTTGGGACATGGTCTGCAGGGAAGCACTGCAGCAGTCCGGCTCCCCTGTGGCAAGCCGCGTGCATGACGTCCTGCCCATAAGCCGCATCGCCGAATTCCACAAAAAGCTTTCCGTCGAACCCATACCGCTAATCTATTTCCATCATGAAGATATCGGCACACCGTCCCTGTTAGATGTGATAGAGAAAATTGTAAGACGACATGAAGATCAGCATAGAAACAAGAATGGGGAAACCCTTGAAAATTCAGATAATCTGGAAGTATCCCGGAAAGCCCTATCCCTTTCCGAACCTCCATCCGCGGCAATCGCCATCGGACCGGAAGGAGGCTTTTCAGATTCGGATACAGCCTTCCTCAATGAGGCAGGAGGCAGCCCGGTTTTTCTCAAAACCAATATCCTGCGCGCAGAAACGGCTGCCGTCTATGCTCTGGGAGCAGTTCAGACCCTGCTGATGAAGTAATTTCGGCAGCGCTGCCCTGCGAGTCTTCTGCTGCATAGCGCTGCCGGAATTAGTAAACTTCTGGTTGGTCAGTACTCACTATCCAATTAAGCTTTTAATTTCCGCTGAAAGCATTCACAATTTCAATAGTTGTATACACCGTTGAAGTCAGCTTGGAAACCGAATCAAGGATATAGGTAAAATTGTTCTTGAACATCACATTATCAGGAAGTTCAATGGATTTAACCGCCATCAGCA